>ONLG01000009.1 GCA_900318625.1 uncultured Prevotella sp. | reverse complement strand
GAGTCGCCGGGACCCAGCTTGAGCGAGGGGAACGACATCAGAGCCTGATCGCTCAGCGTGGGCGAGCCAAACGGCTTCATGCCCATAGCCATGCAACGCTGAACGATGGGGTGCCCGGTGTCGATGTGCGAGGAGCCCAGACGGAACGAGCGTGCCTTGACTTCGCTGCTGAGGTGACGGCAGATGATGTCGAACACCTCATGGTTGGTGTATAGCTCGTTGGTGCGCACGTCCACAACCATTCGACATTCGTCAGGTACAACGTTGTGCTGAGTGCCAGAATTGATTACCGTGAGCTGCATCTTGGTCGGGCCGAGGAACTCGCTCACCCGCTCGAAGCGGTAGTCGCGCAGCCAGATGATGTCGTCCAGAGCCTTGTAGATGGCGTTCTCGCCCTCGTTGCGTGCGGCATGTCCCGACCGTCCGCGAGCCATCACGTCGAGCACCATCAGCCCCTTCTCCGCCACGGCAGGCTGTAGCGAGGTGGGTTCGCCCACTACAGCCACGTCGATCTTGGGCAGCAGGGGCAGCGCACGGGCTATGCCGTTGGCTCCCGAGACCTCTTCCTCTGCCGAAGCAAGATAAATAAGGTTGTAGCTGCGCTCTTCATTGCTCAGCAGGCGGAACACCTGCAAGAGTGAAACCAGTCCGCCGCCGCAGTCGTTGGCCCCCAGACCGTAGAGCGTGCCGTCCACGATGTCGGGCGAGAAGGGGTCGCGCGTCCAGCTGCTCACTGGGCGCACGGTGTCGATATGGGCATTGAGCAGCACAGTCTTCCTCTCAGGGTCGTAGCCGGGAGCCACGGCCCACACGTTGTTGGCTTCGCGGTGGCAGCTGAGGCCGTAGCTGCGCATGGCGTTCTCCATGATGTCGGCAGCCGCAGCCTCTTCGCGGCTCACCGACGGCGTGGCGATAAGCCTCTGTAGCAGCAGCACGGCATCGTCAGTATATTGTTTCATAGCTTTCGGTGGTAATGAGTTGAGTGCAAAGATACGGTATTAAATGAAAAATACCGAACGGAAAAGCACAAAAAAGCCCCCCTTAGTCCCCCCAGAAGGGGGAGGGAGACTTATAAGGCTTACAGGTCTTATGAGCCTTATAGGATTTATGGGTCTTATAAACCTTATGGATATTTCAGTCGCCGAGCAGTTTGTCGTGGTCGGTCATGGCACATACGCATGAGTCTGACCATACGTTCTCTGCCGTTTCCACCATGTCGATGATGGTGTAGATGGGCAGAATGATGCCCATGATGCTTATTGACATTCCGATGCCCGACATCAGCGAGAGTGTGAGGAAGTAGCATCCCATCGGCACTCCGGCGTTGCCCACAGCCGCCACCACTGCTATGAGCATCCAAAGGAGCACCGTGGGCAGGGTGATAGGCGTTCCGCCGTTTTGCATCACAAATAGCGAGGTCACGAGGATGAAGGCAGCGCAGCCGTTCATGTTGATTGTGGTGCAGATGGGCAGCACGAAGCGGGCTATTCGCGGCTCTACCCCGAGTCTGCGCTCTGCCGACTCCATTGTGACGGGCAGCGTGGCAGCACTGCTCTTGGTGAAAAGTGCCATCAGCACGGCAGGCATCATGCTGCTCAGCACGCGAATGGGGTTGAGGCCTCGCACCGTCAGCAGTAGCGGCAGCACCACGAAGAACTGCACTACGTTTCCGCCGAGCACCACAAGCACGTAGCGGCCTATGCTGTCGGCCACCACGCCGGCTGTGAGCTGTGCCGACAGCTGTGCCGCAAACGCCACGATGCCTGCTGGGAGTATGCGTATCAGTCCCCTGATGAGCATGAACAGCAGCTCCTGAAGGCCCAGAAGCCCCTTCACCACTACCGCCTTGTTGTCGGACGGCGGCATCTTGGCCAACGCTATGCCTATGGCGAACGCCAGCAACAGCAGCGACAGCACATTGCCTTCGAGCAGCGGGCGCACTATATTGTTCGGCACCACACTCAGCACGTGGTCGTAGTATGTTTCGCTGGGTGTGTCAGCCATAGCCTTGCTGCCCTCGGCCACTGTTTCTAACGGCAGGTTGCCGGGAGCTATGGCCACGTAGAGCGCAGCTCCTACGGCGGTGGCGGCAAAGGTGGTGAGCAGGGTGTAGGTGAGCGTGCGCCCGAAGATTTTGCCCGAGCCTTTTGAGCCGAAATCGGCAAAGGTGGTGATTACCGCCAGCATTATCGTTGGCACGGCCAACAGCTGGAACAACCGTGTGTATGTGGAGGCTACGAACTCCATCAGCTGGTCTACCCAGCCTATGCCCAGCACTCCGAGCACTGCACCCACTGCGAGTGCGACTATCCAGATAAGTATTTTCTTCATTCGTTATAGCTCAAAAGTAATATTAGCATAGATGTTGCGCCCCTTCTGCGGAATGTTGTTCCAGTCGGCATAGGTGGCATAGTGTCGGTCGAAGAGGTTTTCCACACCGAAGCGTAGCGACATGGCGGCAGCTTGCCGCGTTGTGGATTTGTTGCTGTGGCTGCCCAGTGCAAAGCGTGTGGATGCAGCCACGTCGCACACTATCCATCCGGCGGTTTCGGCCTCGCCATACTTTGTAGCTGCGTTCGCCTGTCGGCCATTGCCTCGCAGGGTTGCCACCACCTGCCATTGGCTGAGACTTGCAGTCACGTTCGTCTGGTAGGCGAGGGGCGATATGAGCGGCAGCGGGTCGCCGTCGGCATCGCGCCCCAGGGCATAGGCGAGCCTGCCGTCCCACTTCAGCCACCGTGCAGGCTCCCATTCAGCCGTCAGCTGTGTGTTGGCAACAGTGGCACGGCTGATGTTTCGGTACACCTTCACACCCTCTGCGCCTATCGTCATTGGGCTGAGCCGCTGTTCGGGCAGTCCGATGATGTAGTTTGCGAAGAGGAACACGTTGCCCTCGATGCCCAGAGTGATGCCCTCTGTCGGTATCCAGCGCAGAGAACTGCTCAGCTCCACTGCTGACTCATTCTTCAGCGAAGGGTTGCCCATGTAGTCGTAGCGGTCGAAGGTGTTGTTCAGATAGTATCCGTAAGCCTCCGTCACGGTTGGTGCGCGGCTGCCCCAGCCTGCCGCTATGCCCAGCTCGCAGCTTTCAGCGCGGTAGGTGTATCGTGCCGATGCTCTTGCCGTGAGCTGGTGATAGCCGTCGGTCATGGTCGGGAAAAACACTTTGAGTGCGTTATAGCCCTCGTCGCTGTTGAGCCGTTGCTGCTGCCATGCTACCTTTGCCGACAGCCGCAGCCTGTGGCGGGCCGACAACCTTATGTTGTCGGTCAGCGAGAGCCCCGTGTTCAGTGTGCCGACATCGGGCCATGTCACCATATACATCGGGGCGGCTCCGCCGGGATACATCGTCATGTCTGCAAACAGCCTGTTGTAGTACAGGTCGAAGTTGGCCTGCCACTGGTGGCTGCGCAGCGAGCCGGTAAGGAGGCTGTAGAGTCCTGCCGTCTGGCTCTTTCCCGGCATATCCATGTGTATTTCCACGTCGGGGCGGTGGGTGTCGTCCATCGTGTGAATGATGCGGTTGTAGTATGCTTTCGTCTCCCACGCGTCCAGCACGCTGTGTCCGTCGAAGAGATGCCTGTGCGACAGTGAGGTGATTATGGCTTCGGCCTTCGCCACGTCCATGTTGAGAGCCGGGTAGCCCACGTCTGTGGCGCGGTCGAAGATGACGGTTGCCTCCAAGACATCGGCCTTGGCGAGGCGTGCTCCGAGGTTGGCAAAGGCGTTCACCTTGCTGAATTGCGAGTAGGGCAGCCTGCCGCCGCCACCGACGGTGTAGTCGTTAGCATGGCGGTAGAACGCTCCGAGGTTGGCATAGAAGCTGTGTGTCGACACAGCCGCATCGGCACCGTAGACCTGAACGTGTCCGTTCCACTCGTGTCCGGCTGAAAGATTTATGCGCAGAGGTGCTCCGGCGAAGCCAGCCTTGCGCAGCCGCAGGTCAAGGCTTCCTCCGATGTTGCCGGTGGCCTGCGGATTGCCGTCGAGTCCGCTGCTGAGGCTGATGCTTTGCAGGTTTCCGCTCTCCACATACGACGTCACCGGATCCATCTTGTCGGTGCAGGCATAAAATATCTTCATGCCGTCGATGGTTGTCGACAGCCGTTCGGTCTGCATGTTGTTCACCACCGGCTCCCACGCATAGGAGCCGCGGCGCACCAGGTTGACCCCCTTGAGCTGCGCGAGGTGCTCGTCGATGCTCGCCGCAGAGCCTTTGACCGCGCGCTTCTGGCCGCGGCCAGCTTCTGCCACTACCACCACCTCGTCAATGTTCTGCGTCTTGTCGGACAGCGAGTCGCCCCTGAGCGTAGCCGTAAGCAATAGTATTTCAAGCATAAGCGTAGCCCTTTCCTGATTGTTGTCGTCAGATAGTCACATCCCAGTAGAGCGAGCTGAAGCCGTCGCTGAGGTTGTCGCCTCCAGCCACTACGTTGCCCTGACTGTCGCGCACGGTGAGGTGTATGCGCCACAGCCCCGTCATGGTCAGGTTGACAGTGCCTGCATACGAGCCGTCGGCTTGACGCCGCAGCGGAGCATTGTCGGGCGAGCCGTGATGGCCCATGTCGGGCATACGCGGGTCTATATCTATGGTGAACTGTTCGGTGGCGAGGGCGTAGGGGGTGGTTATGGGGTTGCTTTTCTTCGACACGTAGGCCCTGATGGGGTTGCTGCCGGTTTTCCACTCGGTAGGTTTCACGAGCGACAGTATGTAGGCATCGTCGCCAACCTTGAACGACTGCAGCCATTTCTGACCGTCGGGCAGTGGCTCCACGTTGATTTCGGTGGCATCGGCGCTGCCGTCAGTTCCCAGAACGCTTGCGTCGTAGGCCAAAGTCCAGCTTCCGGCATCGCCGCTGTTCATCAGGAACGACACCCAGCCGCGCTTCAGGGCCGGGAGTCCGTCGCTGAAGCCCTCCACCGATGCGCCTACGGGAGTGCTGTGCTTCATGTTCATCTTGGTCATGGTCATCAATGGGGTGATGGCCGTTATGTTGAAGTCTTTCACGTAGTTGCCTGACGACTTCTTTGTGGCTACGAAATACACCTCGTTGTAGCCTGTGTGGAACTTGCCGGTGGCGGTATATGCAAACACATTGTACTTTTCGCCGACCGTCAGCGACAGTTCAGGCACTATGTGCAGCGTTTGCAGAAACTTGTAGACCTGCAGTGCCTCCTCAGCCGTGCAGCAGTCGACGTCGCCGTTGATGGTAATACCCGGAATTTCGATTTCGGCAGTGCCCAGATCGTCGTTTGAATTGCAGGATGCCAATGCCAAAGTGCTCAGCAGTCCGATAATAAGATACTTGATTTTCATCCTTTTTACCTTTTTACCTGTTATCAAATAGTTTTCCTTACTTAGTTTTCTCGGTGCAAAGTTCCGATGTTTTGGCCGTAATCCAAATACCATATTCGTAGTATTTCGCATACCAAACACAGACCTCCTGTCTACCATGCGAAATACCATAAAGCGGCGATTGCGCACGACGCGATTTTGAAGTTACTTTGCAGTCGTGCTTAGGGCTTTGTCTCAAGCCTGTGAAGCAGGGCTGGCAAGAGGTTTCCCGTCAGGCTGTTGATGCGGGGCGAGCTTGGCTACAGCAGCTTCCGTGTTTCCGAAAGTTAAATTAAAAACAGGTAAAAAGGTATGAAAAGTTTTCAGAGAATTTTGTTGACGGTAGCGGGCGCAGGCTCGCTGTTCCACGTTCTGGGCGCTCCCATCGACGGACAGGTGGCCGATGCCGTGACAGGCGAGGCCATCATAGGCGCTTCCATAGTATATAATAATAAGGTTGAGGCCGTTACCGACATCGACGGACGTTTCCATCTTGACATAGTCTCTTTCCCTTCAGACATCAGCGTGAGCTATGTGGGCTACGAAAGCAAGAGTATGAAAGTGAGCCAGGGCGACTCGCTGGTAGTGATACGCCTGCGCGAGGATGCCCGGCGGCTGTCTGAGGTGGTTGTCGTTGGCTACGGCACCCAGAAGCGCACCCAGCTCACGGGCAGCGTGGCCACTGTCAAGAGCGATGTGTTCGAGAAGTCGCTTGCTCCAACGCTCGATGCGGCACTCGTGGGGCAGGTGGCAGGTCTGAGTGTGGTGGCAGCCAGTGGACAGCCCGGTGCCAGCAGCCAGATACGCATACGCGGAGGAAACTCCGTGAACGCCTCCAACGAGCCTCTCTACGTCATCGACGGCTTCATCTACTTCAAGGATGCAGCCAACGGCAGCACCGGACTGGGCGGCATAGAGAGCAGTCTGAACCCGCTGGCGACAGTCAATCCCAACGACATAGAGCGCGTGGAGGTGCTCAAGGACGTGTCGGCCACGGCCATCTACGGTTCTCGCGGTGCCAACGGTGTTATCCTCATAACCACCAAGCGCGGCCAGACGGGTGGACGGCGGCCTCGCATCAGCTACACCTTCAACGTGGGAGCAAG
The DNA here is from genome assembly GCA_900318625.1 of uncultured Prevotella sp. Classification (GTDB taxonomy): domain Bacteria; phylum Bacteroidota; class Bacteroidia; order Bacteroidales; family Bacteroidaceae; genus Prevotella. The sequence continues at coordinate 39,593 of ONLG01000009.1, read as the reverse complement.
CCACGTCAGCCGCCATCTCAGCCTGCTCAACGCCTCGCAGTGGGCACAGTTCCAGAAGCAATACTATGGCAACAAGGGCGGCTATACCGACGAGGAAGCAGCCTCTCTGGGCAAGGGCACCGACTGGCAGTCGGAAGTTCTGCGCACTGCCGTTCAGCACAGCCACGAGCTGAGCATCACCGGAGCTACCGAGAAGACCCGCTATGCGTTCTCGGCGAACTACAACAACCAGAACGGAATAGTGCTGAACTCGGGTTTCAAGCGATATAACTTCCACACCAACGTGGAGTGGAAGCTCCGTGAGAACCTGCGCTTTGGCGTGAACACCACCTACGGACGCTCGCGTCAGCAGGGACTCACCACCACCGAGGAGCAGGTCTACAACTCCTCGCCATTCTCGGCAGGCATCACCAACAGTTTTGTCTATGCCTTGCTGATGCCGCCCGTGGTGCCGGTATATCAAGCCGACGGCTCCTACAACTTCAGCAATCCCTACGAGTATGCCTATTTCGCCATCGGCGACCATGCCGCCAATCCCGTCTACGACCTGAAAGAGAGCGTTGCCGAGAACACCAACAACTATCTGCTGAGCAACGTATGGGCCAGCTATCATATCGGCGACTTCACGCTGAAAGCCACCGTGGGACTGAACAGCGAGAAGCTGACGCAGAACTTCTTTGCCGGAGCCTACACCTCGCTGGGCCTTGCCACCGAAGGCATCGGCGGAACAGGCAACCGCCAGACCGACGTATGGCAGCAGGAGTACACCGCCACCTACTTCAAGGACATCAACGACAATCACCACGTAGACGCACTGGCTGGTTTCACACGCCAGACCTCTACCTCGACATACAGCACTATACGTACAAACCACTTCACCAACGAAACGCTGAAGCAGTACAACCTCGGCGACGGCTCAGGCATATACACCCCGCAGACCGGCATCACCGAGTCGGCGCTCAACTCAATCATAGCCCGAGTGAACTATACTCTGCTCGACCGCTACAATGCCACTGCCACTTTCCGTGCCGACAACTCTTCGCGCTTCTCCAAAGACCACCGATGGGGCTACTTCCCCTCGCTGGGATTGTCGTGGAACGCCGACAAGGAGCGCTTCCTCGCCGCCTCGCGAGCCATTGACTACCTGAAAGTGCGCCTCTCGGCAGGTCTTGTGGGCAACCAGGAGATACCCGACTATGCCTTCACCACCAGCTATGCCACTGCGTCCTACGGCGGCTCGAGCAGCTATGCCAAGCAAAACACCGCCAACGACAACCTGAAGTGGGAGACTACGGCAAGCTACAACCTGGGCGTAGACTTGGGGCTGGCACGCGGCAGGGTGAACATAGTGGCCGATGCCTACTACAAGAAAACCAGTGACTTGCTGCTTGTGGTGCCCGTGGGCTTCGCCAGCGGTGTGACCACGCAGTTGCAGAACGTGGGCAACGTGGTGAACAAAGGCTTCGAGCTGAGCGTCGACGTCAGCCTGCTGTCGCCCGACGCAGCCGGACGCAAGCCGTCGTGGACAGCAACTGCCAACATAGCCTACAACCACAACGAGATTACCGACATGGGAGCCACCAACGACATCATCCAAGGCTCCGACAAGCAGCAGATACTGCGCCGGGGCGAAGCCCTCGGGTCGTTCTATGGGCTGCAGTTTCTGGGCATAGTGCAGCAGGGCGAAGACGTTTCTGCGCTTCCTACGGTCAACGGCCAGACTCCAAAGCCCGGCGACCTGAAATTCCTGGATGCCAACGGCGACGGCAAGATCGACGGCAACGACCGCCTGATACTCGGCAGCGCGCAGCCAAAGCTCGTCTATGGATTCTCCACACAGTTCAGCTACCGTGGCTTCGACCTCTCGGCCTCGTTTGCCGGAAGCTATGGCAACAAGCTCTACAACGCTCTCGCTCGACGGCTCGAGCAGACCGGCGACTCCTACAACGTGCTTTCAACAGTCCAAGACTCGTGGACACCCGAGCGCGGAGGCAACACCCTCGGTCTGGCAAGCAATCCACGGCCCTTCAGCTACATCGACTCGCGCTATGTGCAGTCGGCTTCCTACCTGAAGCTGCGCAACCTGACCATTGGCTACCGCTTCACTTTCGGAAAGCAGAAGCCTACCGTCGTCGAGAGCCTGCGACTGTATCTGACTGCCACAAACCTCTTCACCATAACGCCATACAAGGGCTACGACCCCGAAGTGAGCGGCGGCACCGATGCCGGAGCCTATCCCTCGTCGCGAACCATCAGCTTCGGAGCCACCATAGAGCTGTAGGAGAGGGCAATATACCATGTTTGTGGGAGTGAGGCTAACGCATGAACGGTATGCAGAATGGCCCATGAAGGGTATTTCCCACCATGCGTTTTCGCCGTAACTTTGCACTCAGAAAAAGATGCCGGGGCATCACAGCTCCAAGTGGTGGGGCTTTCGCGCCCGGCACAAGAAACTATTTGATTATTAACTTTTAAGGTAAAAGGAGATTAAAGCATGAAAAAGAAGACATTACTTTTGGCTGCCTTCGCAGCAGTAGCATTGCAGTCGGGACTGACCTCTTGCTCGAGCAAGGACGAAGTGGTAGACAGCGGCAGCGGAAAACAGATCGACAACAGCAACGTAGTGGCCGACGATGCCAGCGCACTCTCGCTCGTCAACGGAGTCTACAGCCACTGGCAGCCCCTCTCGTCGTCGTTCTCGTTCATCATAGAACTCAACTCGAACAAGCTCATTTCCTTCGAGGGCGAAGAAAGCGAAGCCGGACCGGTGAACAGCCGCTTCGAGCAGCAGCCCGACACGTGGTATCAGGTGAAGATTTTCAACCATCTGCTCCTGGGAATAGCCCAGGACAACGAGGCCATCACCACCATATCCAACTCGCAGAAGGCAGGCAAGGTCACTCAGGCAGGCTACAATGCAGCTGTGGGCAAGGCCAAGTTCCTTCGTGCGCTGGCCTATCTGAAGCTGGTGCAGCTGTGGGGCGAGGTGCCGGTGTTCACCGAGGAGGGCGGCTCCACCACCGAGAGAAGACCCATCGACGACGTGTTCGCACAGATAGTGAAAGACCTTACGTCAGCCGAGAGCCTGCTGCTCGACTACAGTGGCGACCCTCGCGTGCCCTCGAAGCAGGCAGCACAGGCTCTGCTGGCACGTGCCTACCTCGTGTGGGGCGACAATCCGCTCTCGTCGGCTGAGGTGCAGGCCATTGCCAGCAGCCAGACCGACCCCGCCTTCACCAAGAACGATGCGCGATTAGAGAAGGCCGTGGAGTATGCCGACAAGGTGATAGCCAGCGGAAAGCTCGCTCTCGACCCCGACTACTCAAAGCTCTTTGGCCGCGAGTATGAGTCGAACAAGCGCGGAACCAACGAGCACCTCTTCACCATAGCCCACGACGGCGACAAGAACGACGCGCAGGGCAACCACCAGACCCACTGCTCGTGGACTTTCCCCTTCCAGAACGGAGAGAACGGCAAGGGATACAGCGAGAACCACACCGAAGTGGCCGACGACAACCTCTTCGACGACTGGAAGGCAGAGCTGCCCGGCGACAAGCGACTGGCCGAAACCTACTTCACTCAGCTCAAGAACCCAGAGGACGGACTCACCTATCACTACTACTCGCCGGTGTATACGCCCATCAACGGCAAGGGAGTAGACCGCAGCTACGACGATGCCGAGAACCTGGAGATTACCGCCAACAGCGTCGACCGCATCGAGATACGCTATGCCGAGGTGCTGCTCATCAAGGCTGAAGCCCTCGTGCAGCTCGGTCGCAACAGTGAAGCCGCCGCACCGTTCAATCAGCTGCGCACCCGTGCAGGCGTGCCGACAGTGGCCGCGCCCACATTCGACCAGATCAAGCGCGAGTGGGACTACGAGTTCACCTACGAACAGTTCTCGCTGCTCAACTCGCTGCGCTGGAAAAACCTGATTTCGTCGGTGAAGAAGGTGTCGGGATACAAGCACTTTGCCAACAACTGGAAGTCGCTCGCGACCTACACCAGTGCACAGGAGGCTTTCTTCCAGAAGGTTCACAACCACCTGGTGGCCAAGTACAACAACGTGAGCGGCAAGCACTACCGCCAGCCCATCCCCAAAGGACTCTCGGGCGAGGAGCTCGGCATCCTGCCGCAGAACCCCGGCTATTAAGCCCCCTCAATCCCAAAGGGAGGGGCTGAAAGGCTCTCCCATAAGGCTTATAAGTCCTATAAGCCCCATAAGACTTATAAGCTCTACCCCCCTCCTCCCCCCCCTTGGGGGGATTGAGGGGGGCTTCTTGGTTTGGGAGGGGTTGGGGGTGGGCTTGTAATATGACTCATATTGGTGAGTAATATGACTCATATTGGTTGGTAATATGACTCATATTACTTTGTGCCCGATTGCCTGTTGTCAATATCGTGGATTGTCGGAATGTCGTTTTTTCTGTAAAATGTGAATAAAGACCCGAAGTTTTTATCAGAATAGTTCGGGTTATCTGCTTATCTTTGCTGTTGAATAACGGCGAAGTCGGGCTGCTGCTCGGCAAAGCTCGGACAAGTTCGGCCCTGCTCTCAGCTTGCACTGACTTTGCTCCATCATTACTAACGATAAAGACTGTAGAATTATGGAAACTCAGAAGAAGTACTATCTTTTTGTTGCGCTGGCTTTAGCAGCCGTCGCCATCGTGCCCTGCAAGGGGCAGACAGAGCAGAAGGCGCAGGGGCTGGTGATTGAGAAGCAGGGCGTGTTCTCGTCTGGCGGATGGGTGACGGAGCCCATTCCCGGCGAATATGACGCGAAGCAGAACTGGCTCGACCCGGAGCGCAAGGGCACGACGACACACGTGGATCATGCCAACACGTTCTATCAGATTCCGGCGGGCGGCAGCGGCAATCCCATAGTCTTTCTGCACGGCTACGGACAGACGCGCACGGGCTGGCAATCGACTCCCGACGGACGCGAGGGCTGGTCGGACCTTTTTCTGAAGAAGGGCTACCCGGTGTTCCTCGTTGACCAACCGCGACGCGGTGCAGCGGGCGCAACAGAGAATATTGTCAGCGACCCCGGCGATGTGGCTGACGGGAAGTTCAAGGTGGGCGAACAGGCTTGGTACACGCACTTCCGCATCGGGCGCGTGGCACCGGAGCGTTATGAGGGTTCGCAGTTTCCCGAGGGCAGCGAGGCTTTAGAGGAGTTCTTCTGCCAGATGACGCCGAACACGGGCAACTATGACGAGCCGCTGTTCGGCAAGGCGCTCAGCGCGGTGCTGAAGGATGTGCAGACGATGACGGGGCGGAAGAGCATCTATGTGACCCACTCGCAGGGCGGTCGCGTGGGCTGGGCGACTGACACGGACAATATGGCTGCCGTCATTGCCGTGGAGCCGGGCTTTGCTCCAGAGGTGGGCAGCGATACCTACAAGAAGTTAGTGGCTGCAAAGATTCCCATGCTGTTCCTCTTCGGCGACTACATAGAGAACGGCCCTGGGGACATCCAGTCAACAGGCTTCTGGAAGATGGTGCTCCAGCAGTGCCGCGACTTCGCCAGGCAGTACAATGCTGACGGCGGCGATGCCACGGTCATCTATCTGCCCGAAGAGAATATCCACGGCAACAGCCACTTCATGTTCCAGGAGAAGAACAACACCGAGATTGCCGACCTCATTGCTGGGTGGCTGGAGAAGCATAAGCTGTAAAGAAAAGCAATATAATATGGGCTGTTTTCATTGTGACAAACAATTGGAACAGCCCTTTTACATGCACCTAAGACATAAAAGATTATAAAAATTTGCCCTTCGACATATTTTCCCTAACTTTGCAAACGGAAGAATATAATATTTCCTATGGGCAAATTCAGACTCTACAGTGTAGGACATTCCAGTCAGTCACAAGAAGAATTTCTTGAATTGCTGAAAAGACACGATGTCAACTGCATCGTGGATGTGAGGAGTTTGCCTGCCAGCAAATACACACCCCAGTTTAATATGGATCCACTGAAATGGTTTCTAAAAAAGAATGATATTCAATATCTGCATTTCGGAGAAGAGTTCGGTGCGCGTCGGACAGACAGCCTGAATACCGAAGGGCAGGTTGATTTTGAGCAGGCAGCCAGAACAATCAAATTCAAGCGCGGTGTTGAGCGATTGATGAATGGACTGCAGAAGGGCTTTTGTATTTCTTTGATGTGTTCTGAGGCCAACCCTCTGGAGTGTCACAGGTTTTCGCTGGTATCGCGCTATTTCTATGACAATGGACTTGACGTGCAGCACATCTTGAAAGATGGGGAGCTGGCTTCGCACGAATCACTGGAAAAGGAGATGATAGACGAATATCTCCATTCCAGGAAACCAAAGCTTGCAGATATTGACCAGCTCTTTGGAAGTTATACGGCGGAAGACCAGCGACGTGATGCCTATCGGTTAAAGAACAAGGAGATTGGTTACAAACCGCAATACGAGTTAGAAGAAACTTATTAAGCAATGATTACACTCTATACCGTAGGATTTACTAAGAAAAGTGCCGAGCAATTCTTCAACCTGCTCCGTGACAATCAGGTAAAGCAACTTGTTGATGTACGCATCAGCAACGGTAGCCAGCTCTCGGGGTTTGCAAAGGGTAAGGACTTGGAGTTCTTTGTGAAGGAAATATGCCATATCCCCTACGATCACATTACTGACTTTGCACCCACTAAAGAACTGCTTGACAAATGGCATAAACAGGAAGTGACATGGCAGGAATATGAAGAGATCTACACCGCGATGCTCAAAGACCGGGACATACTCCGCAAGTATGGTATAAGGCAGTTTGACAGAGCATGTTTCCTTTGCAGTGAGGCTACTGCAGAGAACTGTCACCGACGTCTGTTGGCAGAATATATGAAGAATCATTCCGCAGAGGAAGTAACGATTGTACACTTGTAATAAGTCATTACCATGGACAAGTATTTCATCTGTTTGGCAAATTCGTATAAACATGGTGGCAGGTGTGTCGCAGGTATCGAAGTGCTGTGGGATGGTGAGAAAAGTAAAGTGGTAAGAGGCCAGAGTGGGGCAGCCAAGTGGATTCGCCCCGTCAGTAAAGAAACAACGACCGGCGAGATACCCACCCATCAGGCTTCGCACATCAATGTGCTCGACGTGGTCAGACTTGAAGGAGTAGTGCCTTGTCCTTCGTATGCGCAGCAGGAGAATGTGTTTTTTCAGAAGATGACTTCCATGGGCAAGCATTATGCGATAACCTCGCAACTACTCCAGCGCTTTATGGACGATAGCCATCGCCATGTGTTCTACAACTATGGAAAAGCCATTCTTCCAATTGACTACCGCCAAGGCAGTCATTCCATTCTGCTTATCAGAGTCGAACATGCTGAAGTCTATGCTGACGAAGGATATTCCGGACAGGTTCGCTATCGCATCAGTTTCATTTATCACGGACACCAATATGATTTCCCTATAACCGACCCGTGCTATCAGGCCGGCCTCCGATTAGGTCAACGGGCTGTAGGGCAGAAAGGCACTATGTTCATCACCTGTTCACTGGGACTGGAATATGAGGGAGCACATTTCAAACTGGCTGCGACTGTATTTGAAACAGAGGCACAGCCAACAGCCACACCCAAGGAAGCAGTCCCAGAAGGTTGGTTTGATGAATACGAGCGTGAATTGGTAAGACTGTTTAACGAAAAGATTGCGATAGAGGAACAAATAACCGAATTAAGAATGAGATTACGTGAGCGTATGGAGAGGTATGGCTTAGAGAAAGTAAATTCCAAGCAAATATCCGTCAGTTACACTTCTGCCAGGACCGTGATGCAATTTGACAGCCGTTCCTTCCGTGCTGAAAATGAAGAGTTGTATTCCTCTTATTGCAGGCCAAAGCAGCGGGAGGCTTCAATTATAGTTAAGCGAAAACTTTCATCGCAGATTACGCTCTCTGACCATCGTTATAAAGGCGACAACCAGAAGAAGATTGACAGTGGAGATTAAGTTGGTGTAGTGAATTGTTTCGAGAAATCGCAGAAGTAGGATTTGCAGAAATATGAGAAGAACGTGCTGTCGGCCTACGGCGGTGAGTGTGCCGAATACTTCCTACCTTTAATTTATATTATGCGTGGTAGAAGTAGGCTGCCGCTCGGCTTGTCCAAGAACTAACACTGCTGCCAGTCCTCCAATGTCGGGGTGTGAACAAAAGAAAGAATTGCCTGTCGTCTGCCGTTTGTCCTAAAAACGAAAATAAATTTGGAGTTTCCCTTTGATTACACTACCTTTGCAGTACTACATCTTACAATTCTGAAAGGCTATGCAGAATAATTGTCATCTGTCGGTTCTTATCCATGAGCAAGCCAAGCGCTACGGTTCGAAGCCTGTGCTGACGTTCCGCAATTTCGGAAGTCTTCAGTGGCGTTCGCTTGGATGGAACCAATTCTCGCTGCGAGTTAAGCAAGTGTCAAACGCTTTGCTCAATCTCGGAATGAAACCACAGCAGCGCATCGGCGTGTTTTCCCAAAACTGCGTTCAGTATCTCTACACCGACTTCGGCGCTTACGGCATCAGGCTGTGCAGCGTGCCGTTCTATGCCACCAGCTCCGAGCAGCAAGTGCAGCACATGGTGCGCGATGCCGAGGTGCGCCTGCTGTTCGTAGGCGAGCAGGAACAGTACGACAAGGCGCACAGGATATTCCCTCTGTGCCCCTCGTTGGAGCGTATCATCGTGTTCGACTCAAGCGTGCGCATCAGCCGCCACGACCCCAATGCACTCTATTTCGAAGACTTCATAAAGCTGGGCGAGGACTTTCCGCGCCAGTCGCAGGTTGAAGAGCTGTGGTCTCAGGCCAGCTACGACGACCTTGCCAACATCCTCTACACGAGCGGAACCACCGGCGACTCGAAGGGCGTGATGCTCACCTACGGGCAGTTCCATGCCGCTTTCGAGGCCAACGGCAAGTGTGTGCCCGTGACTAAGGACGACAAAGTAATCAACTTTCTGCCCTTCACTCATATCTTCGAGCGCGGCTGGGCCTACCTTAGCCTGACTATGGGAGCCGAGCTGATAGTGAACACCTATCCTAAAGAGATACTTGAGTCGATGGTGCAGACCCATCCCACGTGTATGTCGTCGGTGCCGCGCTTCTGGGAAAAGCTCTATGCAGGAGTGAAAGCCAAGATAGACAATGCCAGCCCCATGCGCCGCAAACTCTTCCAAAGAGCCTTGGCAGTGGGCCGCAAGCGCAATATAGAATACCTGTCGCGGGCTAAGCGCGTGCCCCTGAATGTGGAGATGGAGTATCAGTTGATGAACAAGACCGTGCTCAGCCTTGTGCGCAAGCAGCTCGGACTGACCAATCCCAACATCTTCCCCACGGCAGGAGCCTATGTTTCGCCCGAAGTGGAGGAGTTCGTACACTCCATCGGCCTGAAGATGGTGGTGGGCTACGGCCTCACGGAGAGCCTTGCCACCGTGTCGTGCGACCATCTCGACGAAGGCTACACCATCGGTTCGGTGGGCCGGCCTATCGAAGGAATCGAGATAAAGATAGGTGAGAACGACGAGATACTGCTCAAGGGTCCCACCATTACGCAGGGCTACTACAAGCGCGACACCACCAATGCCGCCGCGTTCGATGCTGACGGCTTCTTCCACACAGGCGATGCAGGCTACATGAAGGACGGCGAGCTGTTCCTCAAGGAGCGCATCAAGGACCTGTTCAAGACCTCCAACGGCAAGTACATTGCCCCGCAGATGATTGAGGGCTTGCTGCTTGTCGACAAGTTTGTAGAGCAGGTGTGTGTGGTTGCCGACCAGCGGAAGTTTGTCTCGGCACTTATCGTCCCCGATTTCGAGATACTTGAGGAGTGGGCCGCCGACAACGGAGTCAGCTATGCCAACCGCGAAGAGCTGTGTCAGGACCGCCGCGTGAACAAGCTTATGGCCGAACGCATAGAGACTCTCACCCAAGGACTGGCCAGCTACGAGAAGATTAAGAAGTTCACCCTTATGGCCCACCACTTCTCTATGGAGTCGGGCGAGCTGACAAACACGCTTAAGCTCAAGCGCTCTGTCATCTACAAGAACTTCAAGGACACTATTGACAAGATGTACGAAGCGTAGTATGATAACTGCCGAACAACTCAAAGACATTCAGCAACGGTGCCAGGACCTGCACCGTTACCTTGATATTGATGCAAAGAAAATAGAATTCGAGGAGGAGCAACTGCGCACTCAGGCTCCCGATTTCTGGGATGACGCGAAGCGTGCGCAGGAGCAAATGAAGAAGGTCAAGGGCATTGAGAAGTGGCTGAAAGGCTACGAACAGGCCAAGCTTTGCACCGACGAGCTTGCCCTCGCCTTTGATTTCTACAAGGACGAGATGGTCACAGAGGAGGAGGTAGACACCGACTACCGCAATGCCGTGAAAGCTATCGAGGACCTGGAGCTGATGAATATGCTGCGCCAGAAGGAGGATCCGATGGACTGTGTGCTGAAAATCAACTCGGGAGCCGGTGGCACCGAGAGCCAGGACTGGGCCCAGATGCTCATGCGTATGTATATGCGGTGGGCAGAGGCGCATGGCTATCGCGTCACCATTTCCAACCTTCAGGACGGCGACGAGGCCGGAATAAAGAGCGTTACCATGCAGATTGAGGGTGGCGAGTATGCCTACGGCTACCTGAAGAGCGAGAACGGCGTTCACCGTCTGGTGCGCGTCTCGCCGTTCAACGCACAGGGCAAGCGCATGACCTCGTTCGCATCGGTATTTGTCTCGCCGCTCGTCGACGACACCATCGAGGTGTATGTCGACCCGTCGAAGGTGTCGTGGGACCTCTTCCGAAGCGGAGGTGCCGGCGGACAGAACGTCAACAAGGTGGAGACGGGAGTGCGCCTGCGCTATCAGTACGTTGATCCCGACACGGGCGAAGAGGAAGAGATACTTATCGAAAACACCGAAACGCGAAAGCAACTCGAGAATCGAAACAACGCCATGCGCCTGCTCAAGTCGCAGCTCTACGACCGCGCCATGAAGAAACGCCTCGAGGCGCAGGCCAAGATCGAAGCTTCGAAGAAGAAGATAGAGTGGGGCAGCCAGATACGCAGCTACGTTTTCGACGACCGCAGGGTGAAAGACCACCGCACCAACTACCAGACCTCTGACGTGGACGGCGTGATGGACGGCAAGATAGACGGCTTCATAAAGGCTTATCTCATGGAGTTCCCCGTGGCTGACGAGGGCTGAGGCCGACCTGCCGGGGCCGTAGTGCATCACGACAGGCACGGCAGCAGTATATAGAAAAACGATTTTAAGAACCTAAAAATACTATTAAAGCTATGAGTAAGAAAAACAATGCCCGCCGCGCAGCATATCAGAAGCGGCAGGAAGAAGATGGAAAGAAAGTTGTCAACTGGATTTTCGGAGTGCTGGTAGTGCTCGCGCTGGCCTTCGCAGTTTATTCCATGTTCATCGTCAGCTAAGCTATGAGCGGCATGGAGATAGAGCGCAAGTTTCTTGTCCACAAGCAGATGGACTGGAAGAAGCTTGCTACCGAGAGCAGCCATATACGTCAAGGGTATATGGCCGCTTTCAATACAGTAAGGGTGAGGCTGCGCGACGACCGCGGATACCTTACTATAAAGGGCCACTCGCACGATGGCGGCTTGAGCAGATACGAGTTCGAGAAGGAGATTACGCACGAGGAAGCACTGCAACTGCTGAAGCTTTGTCAGGATGGAATAGTCGACAAGCACCGCTATCTGGTGCCTTACGCAGGTCATGTGTTTGAGGTTGACGAGTTCCACGGCGACAATGAAGGGCTGGTGATGGCCGAAGTGGAGCTCAGCGACACGAAGGAAACGTTTGAAAAGCCCGAGTTCATTGCAGATGAAGTCACCGGCGATCCCCGGTTCTACAACACCTATCTGCGCATGAAGCCGTTCAAGCTCTGGAAAGAAGCCTTACGACCGGAATACCGATAACTACTCCCACTGCTGCACCGAGCATATCGGCAAGGAAATCCCTGAAATCGCCGCTTCGCACACCGTTGGTGAGGTAGGCTTGGGCCAGCTCTATGAGGCCGCCCATGGCCGAAGGGATGATCCAGCAGTAGGAAAAGAGAAACCTCATGCTGCTCAAGCGCAGTTCCAAGGCAGGCAACCCTGCCTTTTTTTCGTGCCTTATGTGTTCGACAAGCAGCACCAGAGCCATGGTGAGGAACATCACTATGTGAGTCCATTTGTCAATCATGCTGACATTGTCGAGCGGTGTTTCGGGCACAGGAATGAGGCAAATAATCCATACTACCACGTTGAGCAGTATGGAAAAAGCGTATGCGGCTGTGAAATCTTTAAGGTTTTTCATTTCAAAAAACAAAGAAATCAGGTGTTTTTGCTTACTGATTGTGCAAAAATAGATAATTATTCTTACTTTTGCAAAGACTAAATGCAATTTGTTTATGCCGCAAACAGAGAGAGCCAGCTTCGGAAGCAAGCTGGGAATGATACTTGCCACCGCTGGCGGAGCAGTCGGACTGGGTAACGTCTGGCGCTTTTCCTACATGACCGGAGACAACGGTGGAGCCGCATTTATCTGCATATACATCGTCAGTGTGCTGCTTTTGGGACTGCCGTGCATGATTTGTGAGTTCATCATTGGCCGCCATGCCGCCTCGAACACGGCCCGAGCCTACACCAAGCTGTCCAACGGAACGGCATGGAAATGGGTGGGCTACCTCGGTGTGCTTACCGGATTTCTCATCACCGGCTACTATGGTGTGGTGTCGGGATGGTGTCTTGAGTATCTCTACGCATCGGCAACAGGAGCCATGAAGGGCGGACCCGAATACTTTGCAGACTACTTCAAGGAGTTCTCAGCCAACCCGTGGCGACCCGTTCTGTGGCTTGCAGTGATACTGGGAGTAGCCCACTACGTGATAATCCACGGCGTGCGCAACGGCATCGAGCGTGCTTCAAAGATTCTGATGCCCCTGCTGTTCGTGCTGTTGCTGATTATCGTGGTGGCAGCGTGTATGCTTCCGGGAGCCACCGACGGCCTGCTGTTCCTGTTCCGGCCCGATTTCTCCAAGCTCACGGGCGATGTTTTCCTTGCCGCTCTCGGCCAGTCGTTCTACTCGCTGAGCATTGCCATGGGTTGCATCTGCACCTACGCAAGCTACTTCAGCCGCCAGACCAATCTGGCATCGTCGGCTATCCAGATCAGCGTGATAGACTTTCTGGTGGCCATACTTGCCGGAATGATGATTTTCCCGGCTGCCGCCTCGGTGGGTGTGCGCCCTGACAGCGGCCCGTCGCTGATATTCATCACCCTGCCCAACGTGTTCGAGCAGGCTTTCAGCAGTGTTCCCGTGGTGGGATACATGGTTGCCGTGATGTTCTTCATGCTGCTTGGGCTTGCTGCTCTCACGTCGCTCATCTCGCTCCACGAGGTCAGCACCGCCTTCTTTCAGGAAGAAATGCACATCACTCGCAACCGTGCGGCATGGATAGTGACGCTCAGCTGTGGTGTGATAGGCGCGTTCTGCTCGCTCTCGTTGGGCAAGCTCGACGTGCTGTCGATAGGCGACAAGTCGCTGTTCGACCTCTTCGACTTCGTCACCGGCCAGATATTCCTGCCCATCGGAGGCTTCCTCACCTGCCTGTTCCTGGGCTGGTATGTGCCAAAGAAGCTCGTCAAGGACGAATACACCAACTGGGGCACCCAGCGCGGAAGCCTCTTCGGAGTGTTCTATTTCCTCATTCGGTTTGTCTGCCCGACAGCTATCTTGGCGGTGTTCCTGCACCAGCTGGGCGTAATATAATAATAAGGTGAAATGAAAACAAGCAACAGAGCCAACTTCTCGAAGTTGGGAGTGATACTTGCCACAGCCGGCAGTGCCGTAGGACTGGGCAACGTGTGGCGCTTTCCGTATATGACGGGTCACAACGGCGGTGCCGCCTTCATACTGCTCTACATCGGCTGCGTGCTCATATTGGGCATACCGGGCATGGTTGCGGAGTTTGTTGTTGGCCGTCACGGTGCCAGCAATGCCTTCAGGTCATACGCGTCGCTGAGCCGCAGCAAAGGCTGGGGCGCGGTGGGAGTGCTCGGAGTGATTACGGCAATGATTATCCTGGGGTTCTATGCGGTCGTTGCGGGCTGGTGTCTGCAATACCTCTTTGCCTCGTTTTCGGGCAGTGTGCTTGGCGACCCGGACTATGTGGCCGACTATTTCAAGACCTTCTCCACCCATCCCGTCAAGCCCGCGCTGTGGGCACTGGCCTTTATCGCCGTCACACACGTGGTTGTCACTCGCGGCGTGAAGGGCGGAGTGGAGCGTGCCTCCAACCTTCTCATGCCCACGTTGCTGCTGTTGCTCGTGGGCATTGTCGTGGCATCGTGCCTGCTTCCGGGTGCGGGCAAGGGCATTGAGTTCCTCTTCAAGCCCGACTTCTCAGTCATAACGTCGTCCACTATACTCGAAGCGCTCGGACAGGCGTTCTTCTCGCTCAGCCTCGGCACAGCCTGCCTGTGTACATACGCCTCGTATTTCGACCGGAAAACAGACCTTATGAAGTCGGCCACACAGGTGGCACTGATTGACTGCGTCATAGCTATCCTCGCCGGACTGATGATTTTCCCGGCAGCCGCAGCAGTGGGAGTGAACCCCGACAGCGGCCCTTCGCTCGTGTTCATCACCCTTCCCAACGTGTTCCAACAGGCTTTCTCGGGCATCCCCATGCTCGGCAATGTGGTGGCATTGATGTTCTATGCCCTGCTTTCGATGGCCGCGCTGACCTCTACCATCTCGATACACGAGATAGCAACGGTGTTCTTCCATGAGGAGCTACACCTCTCGCGCCGCGCGGCAGCCACCATCGTGTCGGCCATCTGCGGTGTGTTCGCCGTGGTGTGTGCCCTCTCTGTGGGAGCCGTTCCGGGTCTGCGGCTGTTCGGATTGTCGGCTATGGACTTTGGCGATACCCTCACCTCGCAGTATCTGCTGCCCATAGGGTCGTTCTTCACCTGCCTGTTTGTGGGCTGGGTGGTGCCAAAGGCCGTGGTGTTCGACGAGCTGACCAACAGCGGAACCGTCTCTTTGCGCATCTATCGGCTGTGGCTCTTCGCCGTGAGAGTGGTCTGCCCGATAGCCATTCTGCTCATCTTCGGCCATCAGCTGCAACTGTTCTGACCGCTTGCCGCACGTCTGCCGAAGGTGCAGCGGGGTGAATATTAAAGCTATTAGTAATGAAGTGGTCTTCGCGTTATTCCCTGATTCATTCCGACAGGCTCATCCTCGCCTTCGTGCTCGTCCTTGGCCTGGCGGTTGCAGCAGTGGCGTGGCTCGTGGGCAGGCATCCGGTGGAAACTGCTTTCACCGAAACCGACTCGATGCTGTTTGCAGGAAAAACAACCAGGGGGGGTAGAAGCAAGGCGCGAAAGCAGCTCACCTACCGTCAGGACTACGTTGCAGCCAAGCCTTTCGCCTTCGACCCCAACACTGCCGACAGCACCGAGCTGCTGCGTCTGGGCCTGAAGCCGTGGCAGGTGCGCAACATCTACAAGTACCGCGCCAAGGGAGGAGTGTTTCGCAAGGCCGAAGACTTTGCGCGGATATACGGACTAAGCAAGAAGGAATACCGCGCGCTGCGACCGTATATCACCATTTCCGACGACTACCGGCCTGCCTCCGAGCTGGTGGGCGAGCGCAAGCCGTTACAGGTTTCGGAGCGCGACACCCTGAAGTTTCCCGTAAAGATTGCTGCCGGCGAGCAGGTTGCGCTCAACCGTGCCGACACTGCCATGCTGCGACGGGTGCCCGGCATAGGTCCGGCGTGGGCCAGGCGCATAGCAGCCTACGGCAAGCGGTTGGGCGGATATGTGGCTGTGGGGCAGCTGCTCGAGCTCGACGACTTTCCGAAAGAGGCTCTGGCTTACTTCCGTGTAGACTCTCCTGCGCCCGAGAAGCTGAACCTGAACAAGCTGACCGTGGCGCAGATGCGCCGCCATCCGTACATAAACTTCTTTCAGGCAAGGGCCATCGACGACTACCGACGGCTGCGCGGGCCGCTGCACAGCCTCGACGACCTGCGCCTGCACCGCGATTTCAAGCCCGAAGACATAGAAAGACTCAGACCGTATGTCTGCTTCTGACGGCTCTTCTATGGGCTAATTAGAAGCCTAAGTTATCCGCCTGAAAGTCGAAAAAGGCTGGGAATGTTTCTCCAGCAGCCCCGTAACATTGCTACAGCTATCCTGGAGTAATGCTCCAGAATAGCTGTAAGGTTGCTCCAAGGCTGCTGGAATAATTTTACGGAGGCTTCCGTAATGTTTACAAAAGAACTCTACAGCAGGTCTTTCAGTTGGAAGAGCTTCACGCTGTTGCTGCCCTTGATAAGTATGTAGTAGCCTTTAGGCTGCTCCTCGGCAATGGCCGCCTTCACCTCCTCTACGTCGGCAAACCGCCTGTAGGGGCTTTCCACTCCGAGAAACTCCTCGCCAACGAGCCACACACAGTCGAAGTTGGCCTGCTGCAGGCGGGCAATCACCTTGCGGTGCTCCTCCTCCCACACTTCGCCGAGTTCTCCCATCTTGCCCAGGATAGCCATCTTGGGGCTTACCTCCATGCGCTGGAAGTTGTCGATAGCCGCTGCCATGCTCGTAGGGTTGGCGTTGTAGGCATCCACTATGAGGTGGTTGCTGGCCGTGTGCTCCAGTTGCGAGCGGTTGTTGCTGGGCCTGTAGGCTTCGAGCGCGCGGTTGATGTCGCCGGGTTCCACACCGAAATGCAGGCCCACGCTTATCGCAGCGAGCAGATTGTCGAGGTTGTAGGTTCCTATTAGGTTGGTCTGCACCTCGTGCCACGGCTGCTGGCACGATGCCCCTTGCACCTCGTCGTTGAGCCTCCAGCGGAAGCGCAGCAGCGGCGCACACGAAACCACCTCGCCCACCACGCGCGGCTGATGCTGGTTGCTGCTCGCGTACCTATATATATTAGTGATGTTGCGCTCGGCTGCCATAGCTGCAAGGTGCTCGTTGTCGGCATTGAGGAACACCAGCGAGTTGCGGGCAGCGAGGAAATCGTAGAGCTCGCCCTTGGTTTTCTTCACTCCCTCGAACGAGCCGAAGCCCAGCAGGTGGGCCCTTCCCACGTTGGTTATCAGTCCGCAGGTGGGCTCAGCCGTCTCGACGAGCGTCTTTATGTCGCCCGGATGGCTCGCTCCCATCTCCACGATGGCAATCTGGTGCGAGCTGTTGAGGCGGAACAGCGTCTTGGGCACGCCCACGTCGTTGTTGAAGTTGCCCTCGGTGGCCATGACGTTGTAGCGCTGTGCGAGCACTGCCGCCACGAGTTCCTTGGTTGTGGTCTTGCCGTTGGTGCCCGTGATGCCTATCACGGGTATGCTGAACTGCCTGCGGTGCTCGCGTGCCAGCAGCTTGAAGGTCTGCAGGCAGTCGTCAACGCGTATCACCCTGTCGGCAAGTTGCTCGCTCACGTCGACATCTTCGTCGACGATGGCATAGCTGCACCCCTTGAGCAGGGCATCCTGGGCAAAGAGGTTGCCGTTGAACGATGCGCCCTTGAGGGCCAGGAAGATGCTTCCGGGCGTGAGCTGACGGCTGTCGGTGGTGATTACGGGGTGTTCGAGATATAGTTTGTAGAGCTGTTTTATTTCCATGACGGTCTATAAAGTTAGGTAAACACTGCACAAAAATACAACATATAGTTTGAATAATGACGGAGAAACTATTTTTTTTAGTACTTTTGCCCGTATGGAAAACAGAGTATCTGGTACGCTGAACACGGGTGGACGGCTGATGGACCTGTCGGTTGCCAAGGTGATGGGCATCGTCAACGTCACCCCCGACAGCTTCTTTGCCCAGAGCCGCACCACTACAGCCGACAGCATAAGGCGCAGGGCTGCCGAGATGCTGGCCCAGGGTGCCGACATTCTGGACGTGGGAGCCTATTCCACTCGCCCCGGCGGAGAACCGGTAAGCGAGCAGCAGGAGATGGACCGCCTTGGTTCGGCATTGCAGGCAGTGCGCAGCGAGTGCGGCGACGTGTGCCTTTCGGTCGACACTTTCCGCCCCGAGGTGGCGCGGATGGTGGTCGGCGAGTTCGGCGTGGCCATCATCAACGACGTGACGGGCGGCAACCGTAATGGCGTGTTCGGTGCTGAGCAGCTTGCCGACGACACCGACGACGATGTGCCTGCCATGTTCCGGGCGGTTGCCGAGATGGGAGTGGCCTACGTGCTGACGGCTCTTCAGCCGACGGCAGAGGCTATGGTGCTGCCTGTCTCGAAGAAGATATCCCAGCTCCATGCCCTCGGACAGAAAGACATTCTGCTCGACCCGGGCTTCGGTTTCGGCAAGACCGTGGAGCAGAACCTGCGGTTGCTCGGCGAGCTGGAGAAGTGCCACGTGTTCGGATTGCCGCTGCTCGTGGGGCTGTCGCGCAAGTCGATGCTCTGGAAAACGCTGCAAACTACTCCCGAGGAGGCACTCAATGCCACCACCGTAGCCAATACCGTTGCGCTGATGAAGGGTGCTTCGGTGCTCAGGGTACACGACGTGAGGGAGTGTGTCGAGGCTGTTAAGATAGTGGGCAGTATGCAGGCGTAGCCCTTCCCGGTGCTTGCCCTTTTTAGCTGATAACCCTTTAAAGTGAAGAAAACAAGTGGGTCTGTTTGAATTTGGTGTGAAAGACATAATCGACATCGTGCTCGTGGCACTGATGTTGTACTACGCCTATCGACTGATGAAGGAGTCGCGTTCGCTCAATGTGTTCGTCGGCATCATGGTATTTGTGCTGGTGTGGCTCTTCGTAAGCCGTATGCTCGAGATGCGTTTGCTCGGCAGCATCATGGACAAGCTCGTCAGCGTGGGTATGATAGGCTTGATAGTGCTCTTCCAGGAGGAGATAAGAAAGTTCTTCTACAACCTCGGTGCCCATCAGAAAGTGCGCAAGGTGATGAAGTTTTTCATGCCGCGTGGTCGCGAGCGCACTGCCGACAAGGAGAGCATCATGCCCATCGTGATGTCGTGCATGAGCATGAGCCGCAGCCGTGTGGGCGCGCTGATAGTGATAGAACGCAGTATTCCCCTCGACGATATTGTCGATACGGGTGACATAATCGACGCGCGCATCAACCAGCGACTCATTGAAAACATCTTCTTCAAGAACTCGCCGCTGCACGACGGGGCAATGATTCTGTCGAAGAAGCGCATCAAGGCCGCAGGCTGCATACTGCCCGTGAGCCACAATCAGGACATACCCAAGCACCTGGGACTGCGCCACCGCGCGGCGATGGGCATCTCACAGGAGAGCGATGCCATGGCTATTGTGGTGTCGGAGGAGACCGGACGAATAAGTGTGGCTATCGACGGCAACTTCCAGTTGCGCCTTTCGGCAGAGGAACTGGAGCGTGTGCTGACGGAAGAGGCTGGGCTTTAAAACAATAATCAACACACATTAAGCTTGCCACAGATGCTTGATAGCAGGCTTAATGATGTTGAAAATGCCTGAAAAAACTAATAAGTGCTTAGTGGTTACTTGGCGTGTTGACGCCTGTACTCAGTAGGAGTCACTCCAAATTGAGCCATAAACAGACGGTAGAAGGTCTGTGCAACGGGCATACCGCAGTCGGTTGCGATACTCTCAATGGTGAAGTCGGGATTCTCTATCAGCATTTTTGAAGCACGTTCCATCCGCAACGAGTTAATGTAGCGGGGGAATCCCATCCCAGTATGGTTGCGGAAAACCGATGCAAACTTATTCTTCGGGATATGGACATACTTGTCTAAGAGCTTCCTTGACATGTCCTCCCGTAGATAAAGCTTGTGAGACAGGATGGCTTTTTCGGCTCGCTTGAAAAGCAATTCGTCGTTGTCGATCATGGGCATGTTTAATATTGATAACCGTTAATATGTTGCAAATTTAAACAAAGATAGCAACAAATCGTTACTAACATCTGAAAACATATCTTATTTGTTCTTTCTTGTTATCTTTTTAATTCGTATTACAAGCTGATTTATTGGCATTTATTGGTTTTATGCGTGTTTTTTTCCCTTTACAAATGCCATTCTTCAGCGATTGTTGCAGCCTGCCTGTCCGCATTTGTGGCGCGTCTGTCGATGCAAACTTCCGTTCAGATACATTCTGAAATAAACTTTAAGAACTAATCCGATGTTAGTAATCGGAAAATTACTAATTTTGCATACAATGAAAAAGAACAACCAATAAAACGTTTTAATCATGAATCTATTACAACAAATCGTAGCACGCGCTAAAGGACGAAAGCAGCGCATCGTGCTCCCCGAAGCTACCGAGGAGCGTACACTGAGGGCTGCCGACTGGGTTCTGGCCGACGAGGTGGCCGACATCATCCTTATAGGCAATCCGGAAGAGATTGCCGGCCTGGCTGAACAGTGGGGACTGACCCATCTTGACAAGGCTACAATCATCGATCCCGACAACAATCCCAAGGGCGAGGAGTATGCACAGCTGCTTACTGAGCTGCGCAAGAGGAAGGGAATGACCATCGAGCAGGCCCGCGAGCTTATGAAGAACCCGCTCTACCTTGGCTGCATGATCATAAAGACAGGCGATGCCGACGGACAAATCAGCGGTGCGCTCTCTACAACGGGCGAGACTCTGCGTCCGGCATTGCAGATTATCAAGTGTGCCCCAGGCATTTCGTGCGTCAGCGGAGCCATGCTTCTCGTATCGAAGCAGAAGGACTATGGCGAAGACGGTGTGCTCGTGATAGGCGATGTGGCCGTTACACCAGTGCCCGATGCCAGTCAGCTGGCACAGATAGCAGTCTGCACGGCACAGACGGCCAAGAGTGTGGCTTGCTTCGCAGAGCCGCGTGTGGCTATGCTGAGCTTCTCGACCAAGGGAAGTGCCAAGCACGAGGTAGTAGACAAGGTGACTGAGGCAACCCGTATGGCCCAGGAGATGGCTCCCGAGCTGAAGATAGACGGTGAGTTGCAGGCCGATGCTGCCCTCGTTCCGGCTGTAGCTGCAAAAAAAGCACCGGGAAGCGAGATTGCAGGACATGCCAATGTGCTGGTGGTTCCAAACCTCGAGGTGGGCAACATCTCGTATAAGCTTGTGCAGCGACTGGGCGATGCCAAGGCCGTGGGCCCCATCCTCCAGGGTATAGCACGCCCCGTGAACGACCTCAGCCGCGGCTGCTCGGTGGAAGATATATATTATATGGTAGCAATAACCGCTTGTCAGGCAATGGATTCTAAGTAGGAGGGATTAGGGTTGATGTATTAAGTATTGTGCTTTGCACATATTAAGTAAAACAAAGCCTTGCGCAAAGCGCAATACATCAACCTTTAACCTTAAAACATAAACCTTAAAAATGAAGATTTTAGTACTTAATTGTGGAAGTTCGTCGATAAAGTATAAACTCTACGACATGGACGACGAGAGCGTTCTGGCCCAGGGAGGCGTGGAGCGCATTGGTATTGAGGGCGCGTTTCTGAAGCTTACGCTCCCCAACGGTGAGAAAAAACAAATCATGCACGATATGCCCGACCATAAGGAAGGAGTCAACTTCGTGTTCCAAACCTTGCTCGACCCCGAGCTGGGAGCTATCAGCAGCCTCGACGAAATTGATGCCGTAGGGCACCGTATAGTGCAGGGCGGAGACCTTTTCGAGAAGAGCTGCCTCGTGGACCAGAAGGTTGAGGACGGCATAGAGAGCCTTTGCGACCTCGCGCCAGTGCACAACGCCGGACACCTGAAGGGCATCCGCGCCGTTGACCACCTCATGCCCAACGTGCCGCAGGTGACAGTGTTCGACAATGCCTTCCATAGCACCATGCCGGCATACGCTTATCTCTATGCCGTGCCATACGAAATATACGAGAAGTACCACGTGCGCCGCTACGGTTTCCACGGCACGAGCCACCGCTACGTGTCTCACCGTGTGGCTGAAATCATGGGACGCGACATCCGCGACCTGAAAATCATTACCTGTCACATAGGCAATGGTGCCAGCGTTGCAGCCATCAAGGACGGCAAGGTGATGGATACCTCGATGGGACTGACGCCTCTGGCCGGTGTGATGATGGGCAGCCGTTCGGGCGACATCGATGCTTCTGCCGTGACATATATTATGGACAAGCTCGGCAAGACACCGCAGCAGATGGCCGACTACCTGAACAAGGAGAGCGGCGTGCTGGGCATCAGCGGCATATCGAGCGATATGCGCGACGTTGAAGCTGCCGCCAAGGAAGGCAACGAGCGTGCCAAGCTGGCATTGCAGATGTATGCCTACCGCATCAAGAAGTACATCGGAGCATACGCCGCCGCTATGGGCGGAGTGGATGTGATTGTCTGGACAGCCGGAGTGGGCGAGAACCAGACAGGAACGCGTGCCGATGCGTGCGAGGGACTGGAGTTCCTTGGCATCGAAATCGACCGCGAGAAGAACGCTGCCGTTCGCTCGCGCGAGGAGCTTATATCCACTCCCGAGTCGAAAGTGAAGGTATATGTGGTGCCCACCGACGAGGAAATAGTCATTGCCCGCGACACGATGGAACTCGTGAAAGGGCTTTAGCTCTCCGGCTCTTCCAATAGCAAGGAGCAAGAAAGAAGGGGCAAGAGGATGATGTCATTCTCTTGCCCCTTGCTTTACATACATAAAAAAGGGTTTCCTTGTTGTTTCGTGTCTGTTGCTTTGCTGCCTTTCGCCGCTCTAATGGGCTGCGGCTGAGAACCTGTGGCTTACCTCGCCGTCGTAAGTATTGACCTTCAGCACCACGTCGTGGCCTGCGGGAAAGGCCGTGAGGGGGATAGTGGCGTAGATGCGCGAGGAATAATACTCTGGCACTGAGTTCTGATTGTGGAACAGGGTGAGGCGTATGTCCTCGTTGTCGGCCAACTCTTCCTCGCTTTTCTCGGCTATACAGCCAAACACCTGCTTGGCATCAAGTCCCTCGGCAATGCCTGTCTTAACCAGCAGACAGAGGTTGAGCATCTTGCCTTCGCAGCTCAGCCATGCGCTCTGAAGGGTCACGGCATCGTCGTGCAGCTGCTCTTTGTCTTTCAGCTTGCGTGGCTTCAGCCACAGGGCTTGCTGTGCGGCGATGGGCGAAACCTTGTCTTCCACCTTATTATAATATAGCAGGGCGCGATAGGCGCTGTCGTTTTTTGTTGCCCATTGGCAGCTTAGCGGCTTGTCGAATGTCAGCTTGCTGCCGTCGTCGGTAGTGGCACCTGTCAGCTCTTTGCTGTTGCCCGTGACGGCCATCACCATGTCCGAGCGCATATAGGAGTATCTGCCATCGCCCGACTCGTATGCGTCGTGGCTGCAGGCGGTGAGCATCGTCGCCACCACAGTAGCCGCGACCGTAGCCATTGCGGCAGCTATCGGGTGGCTATTGCTCATGTTGCGTGGCAGATAAGTAGTTCAGATAGGGGTTGGCATACATCTTGAGCATCTGCAGCCGCAGGAAAGGCAGGTCGGGCTGGGGCAGCTCTATCTTTGCCATCTGTGCCGAGAGATACTGCTCGAAGGCATCCTTGTCGGCCTGAGTATATAATCCTGACGGAACCTTCAGGCCTTCGGCGGCAGGCAGCTGACCGCTGTCGAGCAGAATGTCGAGGGCAACTGCATTGACAGGATATACCTGATAGCCGCGGAATATGGCCTGGTCGATATGCCTTGCCACGATGTCGAACAGGTCGTTCTTGGCCGTAGTTCCGTCTATCGAGGCGAGCCACTCGTCGATGCACGGTGCCGAGCGGTAGAACACGCGTCCCTTGTAGCCCATTATGCCGGTGCGCATACTAACCACGTCGTCCATCGGACCCTTCTTGAAGTCGGCATTGTCGCGTCGCTGCTGCATCTCGCGAGCCTTCAGAAAGTCGCACGGGTCGTACTCGTAGCTTATCGACAGCGGCACGATGTGCAGGCTGCGCAGCCGCTCCAAGGGCGTTCCCTCGCCGCCCATAGCCATCATCTTCAGTATGGCAGGAGCCGTGCGGTCGTTTGAGTCCTTGGCGCGTCCCTCGCGCTGGGCTATCCAGATGTTCTCGTTTTTCTCGCCTATGGCATAGTGCATATAGCTGCTCAGCCGTGCCGAGGCCATGAGCATCTGCCGCGGAGGCAGCGAGCGCTCCACGATGAACGACTTGTTGACCCTCACCAGGTCCTTCACCCACGGCAGCTTCAGCAGGTTGTCGCCGATGGCAATCTCGGCGGTGGTGGTGAAGCCGGCATCGAAGAGGAGTACGTCGAGCAGAGCCGAGTCGAGCACTATGTCGCGGTGGTTGCTCACGAAGGTGTAGCAGCGCGAGCGGTCGACAGCCGTGAAGTCCATCTCCAGTCCTTTCGAGGCTTTCTGCATCAGGTTTTTGAGGAAGGGATAGCAGAAAGCTTTCTGGAACTCGAGGTTTGTCTTGCAGCCGTGCATCTTTACTGCGATGTCGTCGATGGCCACTCCGGGATAGAGGTAGGCCAGCACGCTGCGGAACTGCTGGTCGGCAAGCAGGCGGTCATAGGCCGCGGGCAGCTCGTCGGGAGCAAAGGGGCGTATGTTGTCGAAGTTCATGGCGTTTTGAGTGGTGATTGGTGTTCTTGGTGAGTGTTTTCCATGCTCCCCTCCCTTGGGGAGGGGCTGGGGGTAGGCTTTCTTAGAACTGGTTTTCCACGATGTCCGTGAGCACGTCGGTCATGTTCAGGCCGGCTGCTTTCACCTGTTGTGGTATGAAGCTGGTAGGCGTCATGCCGGGCGTGGTGTTTATCTCGAGCATCATAATCTTGTCGGTGCCGTCGGGCTGACGCGTTATGATGTAGTCGATGCGTATTATTCCGTTGGCATGGAGTATGTCGTAGATGCGGCTTGTCTCCTCGGCAACGCGGCGAGCGGTGTCCTCCGGTATGCGTGCCGGAGTGATTTCCTGCACCTGTCCGTTGTATTTGGCATCATAGTCGAAGAACTCGTTTGAGGTGACAACCTCCGTTATGGGCAGCACCACCGTCTTTGTGCTCGTCTTGTAGATGCCGCAGGTGATTTCGGTTCCTTCCATGAAGCTCTCTATCATCACCTCGTTGTTCTCCATGAAAGCCCGTCGCAGGGCAGGAGCCAGCTGGTCGATGTCCTTCACCTTCGACACTCCGAAGCTCGAGCCGTCGGCTGCCGGCTTCACGAAGAACGGCACGCCTATCTCGCGTTCGATGCGTTTCTCGTCGAGGGTGTCCTCTTCGCCGCGGCGCACAAGGATGCTCGGAGCCACGTTTACGCCGTAGCCCTTGAGGTAGTTGTTGAGGATGTATTTGTCGAAAGTGAGCGCCTCTATCAGCACATTGCTCGTTGAGTAGGGCAGGCCGATAAGTTCAAAGTAGCCTTGAAGGTAGCCGTTCTCGCCCGGTGTGCCGTGGATGGTGATGTAGGCATAGTCGAACCACACGGTCTTGCCGTTGACCTTGAACGAAAAATCGTTCTTGTCGATGCGTGCCGTCTCGTAGTTGTCCAGCTCAACGTGCCAGTCCTGTCCCTTCATGTCTACGATATACACGTCGTAGCGGTTCTTGTCGAAGAAGGAGTAGAGGCCCTGTGCCGAGCGGAGCGACACCTCGTATTCCGACGAGTCGCCTCCGCAGACGATGGCTATCTTGCGTTTCAAAATTTCCATAATAGTGTTTGTCTTTTTTTTTATGTGTGTGTTGTCTTTATATATCTTTTCCACTTGGCTATGAGCAGCTGCATATCCTCGGGCAGTTCGGACGTGAAGTCCATCTGCTGTCCCGTTCTTGGGTGGACGAAGCCCAGCGTGCGGGCGTGGAGCGCCTGTCTGGGGCAGAGCTTGAAGCAGTTCTGCACGAATGCCCGGTAGCTTGCCGTGCGCTCTCCGCGCAGCAGCTCCATGCCTCCGTAGCGTTCGTCGGCAAAGAGCGGATGGCCAATGTGCCTCATGTGGGCACGTATCTGGTGGGTGCGCCCGGTTTCCAGTATGCACTCCACGAGCGTGGTATAGCCGAAACGCTCCATCACCTTGTAGTGGGTCACTGCCGGCTTGCCCAGCTCAGAGCCCGGCGGCAGCACCGTCATGCGCAGGCGGTCCTTGGGGTCGCGCGCAATGTTGCCCTCTATGCGCCCGGTGTCTTCCACGAAGTTGGCCCACACCAGCGCGTTGTAGCTGCGGTGGGTGGTCTTGTTGAAGAACTGCAGACCCAGGCTGCGCTTTGCTTCCGGCGTCTTGGCCACCACGAGCAGGCCGCTGGTGTCTTTGTCGATGCGATGCACCAGCCCCACTTCCGGGTCGTTGGGGTTGTAGTCGGGATTGTCGCGCAGGTGCCATGCTATGGCGTTGACCAGAGTGCCGTGGAAGTTGCCCACGCCCGGATGCACCACCATGCCTGCCGGCTTGTTTATCACTACGAGGTCGCTGTCCTCGTAGACTATGTCGAGGGCTATCTCCTCGGGTTCTATCGACGTGTCGTGGTGCGGACGGTCGAGCATCAGTGTCACCACGTTGCCCGGCCTCACCTTGTAGTTGCTCTTCACGGGTGTTCCGTCGACGTAGATGGCACCTGCCTCGGCTGCTTTCTGTATGCGGTTGCGGCTCGAGTGCTGCAAGTGCTCGCTCAGAAACTTGTCGATGCGCGTGGCCACCTGTCCGCGGTCCACGGTGATGCGGAAGTGCTCGTAGAGCAGGTCCTCGTCGGCGGCATCAAGGCCGCAGCCCTCGGCCAGCTCTTCCTCGTTGTCGAAGGCGTTGCTTGTCATGGGGCGGCAGGTTTTTCGGCTGGTGCGCCGCCTTCCTCTTCGTCGGCAGGCACCTCGATTTCTTCGTAGACATCTTCGTAGATGGGCTCTTCAACCTCTACTTCCTCGTACTGGAAGTCGTCCTGGCTGAACTCCGACCTTATGCTGTCGGTGGCGCTGCGCGTGCCGTCGCCCACCTGGAATATCAGCTTGGCATCGGCTGACACCCTGTCGCCCGTCTTTATCGGGCGTCCGTTGACGGTGATGCCGTATATCCAGTCGCGCTCGCCGGGGATGTACTGCGGTTCGCCGAGCTTGAAGCCCAGCGACATCATCCTTGCCTGCACCTCGCGCCACGAGCCGTTGTCGATAACGTCGGGAATGACGAGCGTCGGCGAGCCTGCCGAATTGATGGTTATGTAGATGGTGTGGCCCGGCTTCACCCTCTTTCCCATCACTGGAGCCTGCTCGATGATGCAGTCGGGCGGCAGGTTCTTGAAGTAGGCAGTGTCGTTAACCACGAGAGCAATCCCAAGAGAGTCGAGCTTGGCCTTGGCAGCGGCATACTGCATGTGGACCACGTTGGGAATGACAATCGACTCTCCGTGCCTGGTATAGGAAGCCAGACCGTATCTAACGCCTATCGCCAGCAGAGCCACGACTATGGCAACGGCAACGACGTGCCCCCATACGTAGGTGCTGGAAAACTTTTTCAGAAGCTTTTTTATAGTCATAGCGGTGCTATCGTATAATAGTTATAGGTGTCATGGCAGGCAAGTTTGTTGCCCAGACTGCTGACAAAGGTACGAATAAGTGAGTACAAAGCAAAAAGCAACGGCTGAAAGTTTTGTTTTTTTTGCCAGCCAGTTAGCTGCCTTCAACCAAAACAAGTTGTTTTGGTCTCCAATTTGGTGCTTATTGCAATGCAATTAGGCCCTTATTGCAAGGCAAAACAAGTTGTTTTGGTCGATGAAAAAGTAGCTTTTGTAACGTCGTGAGGCTCAGACCGTTGCACGCGGAGGACTTTGCTGCCGTGAGACGAGGGGCTTGTGGCTTTCTGAAGAGCGTGCTGCAGGATGGCCCTGGGGCAGCGGAAACGACAAAAAAGCGGAAAGAAGTGGAGTCAGTGCTTCACTTCTTTCCGCTCTTTTGTCTCAAATGAGCTTTCCGCCGCTTGGCGAAAGCTATTTTCCATGATGCTCGTCAGAAACAGTAAGCTTCTTGCGGCCCTTGGCGCGACGCGAAGCCAGTACTCTGCGACCGTTCTTTGTTGCCATTCTCTCACGGAAACCGTGCTTGTTCACTCTGCGGCGATTGTGCGGCTGAAATGTTCTTTTCATTGTGTTATATGCTTTTTATGTTATTATTTGCGCTCGTAAGCAGTGCATTTGGGGTGCAAAAGTACTTATTTATTTTCAAACAACCAAAGGGAAAGTTATTTTTAGTTGAAAAATCATCTGTTTTTCTATTATTTCTTTGTACCTTTGCGCCGCATTTCGGGGCTCATGCCGGTAGCCGGAGCAGTTGTTCCGGGTCTGGACAGGGCACAATCGGACTGATTATTAGTAACACATTATAGAATAACACGTTATGATTAAATCACAAGACATTAAGAAGGGCACTTGCATCCGCATGGATGGCAAACTGTATTTCTGCATCGACTTCCTGCACGTTAAGCCGGGCAAGGGTAACACCATCATGCGCACCACGCTGAAAGATGTTGTCAGCGGTCGCGTACTCGAGAAGCGCTTCAACATCGGCGAGGCTCTCGAGGACGTTCGCGTGGAGCGTCGCCCCTATCAGTTCCTCTACATGGAGGGCAGCGACTACATCTTCATGAACCAGGAAACGTTCGACCAGATTCCCATCGCTCGCGACCTCATCACCGGTGTGGACTATATGAAGGAGGGCGACGTGGTTGAAGTTGTCAGCGATGCCGATACCGAGACCATCCTCTATGCCGAGATGCCGGTGAAGACCAACCTGCGCATCACCCACTCGGAGCCGGGCGTGAAGGGCGACACCGCTACCAATGCCACCAAGCCTGCTACGCTGGAGACTGGCGTAGAGGTGCGCGTTCCGCTGTTCATCAACGAGGGCGACCTCATTCAGGTTGACACTCGCGACGGCAGCTACCTGCAGCGCGTGAAGGAGTAAGGAGCTGGTTGCTTTTTTGACTCTGCAAAGATGAAATACTCGGTTATTGTTCCGGTGTATAACCGCCCCGACGAGGTGGCAGAGCTGCTCGAGAGCCTTGCCGCGCAGAGCAGCGGCGACTTTGAGGTTATCATCGTTGAAGACGGTTCGACGGTTGACTGCCGCGACGTGTGCCGCAGCTACGAGGACCGCCTCGACCTGAAGTATTTCGCCAAACCCAACAGCGGCCCGGGGCAGAGCCGCAACTATGGGGCAGAACGAGCATCGGGTGACTACCTGCTGGTGGTCGACTCGGATGTCGTTCTGCCCCATGATTATATCAAGGCTGTCGACGAGGCACTTGCTTCGGGCAGCAATGACACCACTCCAATAGCCGCTTTCGGCGGTCCCGATGCCGCTCACCCGGCGTTCACCCCCGTGCAGAAAGCCATTTCCTACTCCATGACCTCCTTCTTCACCACCGGCGGCATACGCGGCGGCAAGAAGAAGCTCGACAAGTTCTATCCCCGTTCGTTCAACATGGGCATACGTGCCGACGTGTATCGGCAGCTGGGAGGCTTCACGCGGATGCGTTTTGGCGAGGACATCGACTTCTCCTACCGCATCGTCGAGGCGGGCTACGAGCCACAGCTCTTCCCCGGCGCATGGGTGTGGCACAAGCGGCGCACCGACTTCCGCAAGTTCTGGCGGCAAGTCTACAACAGCGGCATAGCCCGCATCAACCTTGAGAAGCGCCATCCCGGCACCCTCAAGCTCGTGCATCTGCTCCCAACGGTGTTCACTCTGGGTGTTGCCACACTGCTGCTGCTCGCTGTTGTGTTGCTGGCTGTGGGCTGCTGGAAAGGCGCATTGGCTGCACTTTCGCCATTGCTGCTCTACAGCTTCATCATCTTTGCTGACTCGTCGCTGGCCAGCAAGAGCCTGAAGGTGGGTCTGCTGTCGGTTCCTGCCGCCTTCATACAGCTTACCGGCTACGGAACGGGCTTCATCGAAAGCTGGTGGAAGCGCTCGGTGCTGGGCAAGGACGAGTTCCAGGCCTACGAGAAAACTTTCTATAAATGAGAAAACTATTTCTTGCATTTCTGACAATACTATTTATTGGATGCAGTAGTGATACCGAAGACCGTCATGGTCCCCCTTTTTTCTGCGTAAGCACTGACATCTGATGAGGAAAACGCCAAGAAAATCTGGTATCATTCGTATATGACTTTAAAATGCAGAACGTAACTTCGCTCCCCTCCTCCCAGGAGGAGGGGAGCTTAAAGCTTAACATAAACCAGTGGGCAGCCGAGGATCGCCCACGCGAGAAATTGATGTCGCTCGGTGCCGAGGCGCTGAGCAACGCCGAGCTGCTGGCCATACTGATAGGGTCGGGCAGCACCAAGGAAACGGCTGTGGAACTGATGAAACGGTTGCTTGCCGACTGCGACAACAACCTGAACACGCTGGGCAAGAAAACTCTGCGCGAGCTGTGTGCCTATAACGGCATTGGCGAGGCTAAAGCCGTAAGCCTGCTTGCCGCCTGTGAACTGGGCAAGCGCCGCGCCATGGAGAAAGCACAGCAGCGACCATGCATGGACAATGCCGTCAGCATATACAACTATATGCACCCACGGATGCAGGACCTCTATCAGGAAGAGGCATGGGCACTGCTGCTGAACCAGCACCTGAGGCTTATCAAGGCCGTGCGCATCTCGCAGGGCGGCATCACCGAGACGGCTATCGACGTGCGCGTGGTGATGCGCGAGGCTCTGCTGGCCAATGCCACCGTGGTGGCCCTCTGCCACAACCACCCCTCGGGCAACATCAAGCCCAGCCGACAGGACGACGGCGTGACCGAGAAGGTGAGGAAAGCCTGCGAAACAATGAGGCTCCATCTGCTCGACCACGTGATCGTCACAGACGGAGCCTACTATAGCTACCAAGAACAGGGACGGCTGTAGCCCCGAGGCTACCACTTTCTTCTTACCTTATTTATTATATTAGGCAAGCCGTCCATCATGCGTGGGAAGAAAATGTTGGGGATGGCTACGCCAACAGCAATGAACAAGATTATCAGCGAGGCGTTGATGGCGTTGAACATGGCGTAGGTGACTTCGCCCACCACTCCGTTCATGTCGATGAAGGCAAACAGCGCACGGTACATGAGCACTCCCGGAACCATTGGGATGACACTGGGAATGGAGATGCAGTGGTGGGGAGTGTTGAGCAGTCGCACCACTCGTGTGCAGAGCAGGCTGACCAGTGCCGAGCCGGCGAAGGAACCTAACACGGGGCCGAGGCCGAGGCCAATGTTGCCTGTCGAGGCATCGAGATTGACGAAGTTGCGCGTGCAGACGGCCACTATTCCGCCCAATGCTACTATGGGCAACAGTCGTGGAGGTGTGTTGAATAGCATGGAGAAGCCCACTGCCGCCGTGGCTGCGCCCAGCGAATAGCCCAAGTAGGAGTGGTGTGGAGTCATGCTGAGGTCGTGTACGAAGTTGTCGATGCCGCATACTTTTATGGCGAAAGCTATGCCGAAAGCCATCGACAGCACGGTGAGCAGCGTTATCACTGCGCGCCCGATGCCCACAAGGGTGTGGCCGCTGAGCATATCGCTGACGAAGTTGATTAGCGGAATACCGGGAATGATGAACAGCGTGCAGGCCATCAGCGGATGCCAGGGTGTCTGGCTTGAAAGTAAGTCAGGCAGATTGGCCGACACAGCCGCCTGCTGCGAGAGAAGAGCCAGCATCCAGGCTATCAGCGTGGAGAAGAATGTCACCACGCAGGTGACGAAATAGCCGTTGAGCTTCCTGGCGTGGAGCATCTGGCGCAGGCGCAGACCCATCATTGCAGCAAGCGAGGCATAGACTGCTCCGATGAAGTCGCTGCCAAAGAGGAAGCAGAAGCCGCCGCAGGCCGCACCGCCGCCAAGCACCGTGAGCAACGGCGAGTAGCTGCGCTTCCGGCTTTCAATGAGTTTGAGTTCTTCCTCGCAGCGTTCCACGGTGTATTCTTCGTCGATAGCTTTGAACGACAGGTGGCTCACGTCGTTGATTACTGCCATGTTCACTCCCTTGCGCTCGCCTGGGCAAAACAGCGTGATGGGGTTGTTGTCTTCTGTGTCGAGGCTAAGCCCCAGCTTGTGGAAATCGGTGAAGATGTGCATCTTCTCTGTTGGCAGCCCCAGATGGTCGGCCATGCGCATCATGTTGCGCTCTATGCGGCTCGTGTCAGCCATGCTCTCCATGAGCAGGCGTCCCGTGTGGAGGGTTAGCCGCAGTTTGCGCAGCACCATTGTGCGTTCGGTTTCGTAAGTAGTGTTATCCATTTTTTTCTTATTTGATTGTCAACAGTCTACAGAACAACGTGTTATGTGTTTCGTTATTTCTGTTGCAAAAATACTCTTTATCCCGTGAAGGCGCAAATTTTTCGTAGGGTTTTGATGCAAGAACGTGCGTTGGATTGTGGTTTACCTGGCATGAAAGCAGCAGCCACAGGCCGACATGATGCAAATAAAAGCGGGACAGCATCAATGCGGCTTGGAAAAAATAGCTATCTTTGTTGCATCAAACAACTGAAATAATACCTAACCCATCATGGAGCAGAAACAAAAGACCGACATAGAGCAGCGCATTGTGGATGTGCTGAAGACCGTCTACGACCCGGAGATACCCGTAAACATCTACGACCTGGGAATGATTTACCGCATCGAGGTGGCCGATGACTTCACCGTTGACCTCGACATGACCTTCACGGCTCCCAACTGTCCTGCCGCAGACTTCATCCTCGACGACGTGAGGACAAAGATAGAGAGTCTTGAAGGCATCCGTTCGGCAAACATCAACCTCGTGTTCGAGCCGGCCTGGGACCAGAGCATGATGTCCGAGGAGGCACGCGTGGAGCTGGGGTTCGATTAGTTTAATGAAGAATTAACAAGGAATAATGAATAATTATGATTACATAAGCAACTTAATACGATTAAGATGAAGCGTAAGGAAAACATAGTAAAGCTTAAAGCTTATACCTTTTCCGACAGGGTGGTGAAGATGTACAGGCACTTGCGCGAGGTGAGAGGTGAATATATAATCTCTAAGCAAGTGCTACGCAGCGGTACGAGCATTGGTGCCAATATCTCGGAAGGGGAGTATGCCCAGAGCCCTATGGATTTCTTGAGTAAATACAGCATTGCTCTGAAAGAGGCTAACGAAACCCTTTACTGGTTGTCCAAGCTTAGGGTGGGTGACTTTTTAACCGAAAAAGAGTTTGCCTCAATGAAGGGAGACAACGAAGAGCTAATCAAGCTGCTCACAAGTATAGTAAAGACGAAAAAGCAAAACCTCGGTTTATTATAAGCAAGGTGTACTAATCATAATTATTAATTATTCCTTATTCCTTATTCATTATAAATTGACAAGTATGAAGAACATATATTTCCTGTCTGATGCCCACCTTGGGTCGCTGGCCGTGGAGCACCGACGCACCCAGGAACGCCGGTTGGTGCGCTTCCTCGACGAGATACGCACCAAGGCAAGCGCCGTGTATCTGCTTGGCGATATGTTTGATTTCTGGTATGAGTATAAATATGTGGTGCCGCGAGGCTTTACGCGCTTCCTCGGCAAACTGTCGGAGCTGACCGACAGTGGCGTGGAGGTACACTACTTCACGGGCAATCACGACATCTGGGCCTATGACTATCTGGCCACGGAATGTGGGGTGATACTTCATCGCAAGTCGGAGACATTGGAGCTATACGACAAGGTGTTCTACCTTGCCCACGGCGACGGCCTCGGCGACCCCGACAAGAAATTCAAGATTATCCGCGCCGTGTTCCATAACCGACTGTGCCAGTGCCTTTTCTCAGCCCTCCATCCGCGTTGGGGCATGAGTTTCGGACTGAACTGGGCCAAGCACAGCCGCATGAAGCGCCCCGACGGCAAGGAACCGCCCTACATGGGTGAGCAGAAGGAGCATCTGGTGCTCTATGCCAAGGACTATCTCAAGGCTCATTCGGATGTAGACTTCTTCATCTTCGGCCATCGCCACATTGAGCTCGACCTCATGCTGAACAAGAAAACACGCATGATAATCCTCGGCGACTGGATATGGCAGTTCACCTACGCCGTGTTCGACGGCGAACACCTGTTCATGGAGAACTACGTAGAGGGCGAGTCAGCGCCTTGATGCGTTGCCTTTATTGTTTCCGCTTCAGGTTTTCGAGCATATCCTCGGTGGTCATGGCGAGGTCGTAGCGCGGTTTCCAGTTCCATTCGCGTTGTGCGCAGGTGTCGTCGAGGCTGTTGGGCCAGCTGTCGGCTATGCTCTGCTTGAGCGGGTCGGGCTGGTATACCATCTCGAAGCCGGGCAGATGGCGGCGTATCTCCTCGTAGATTGTTTCCGGCGCAAAGCTCATGGCCGTCACGTTGAAGCTGTTGCGGTGGACCAGCCGGTCGGGGTTGGCCTCCATCAGCTCTATGGCAGCACGCAGGGCATCAGGCATATACATCATGTCGAGGCGAGTGCCGGGCTTCAGTGGGCACACGAAGCGGTCGCCGCGCACGGCATGATAGTAGATGTCGACAGCATAGTCGGTGGTGCCGCCGCCCGGCAGGGTGACGTGCGAGATGATACCGGGGAAGCGCACCGACCTTGTGTCTACACCATATTTATTATAATAGTAGTCCGAGAGCAGCTCGGTGGTCACTTTCGATATGCCGTAGATGGTCTTCGGTCGCTGTATGGTGTCCTGCGGAGTATGCTCCTGTGGCGTTGTAGGGCCGAATGAGCCTATCGAGCTGGGTGTGAACACGGCGCAGCCGTGCTCGCGAGCCACCTCAAGCACTCCCAGCAAGCCGTCGATGCCAATCTTCCATGCCAGCAGAGGCTTCTGTTCGGCCACCACAGAGAGCAGGGCGGCGAGGTTGTAGACGGTGTCCACGTCGTAGCGTTCCACTACCCGTGCAATGTCTTCGGGGCGAGTCACGTCGGCCAGAGCCATCGGACCGCCGTCGCGCAGTTCGCCCTTGGGTTCATGTCCGGCGATGTAGCCAGCCACTACATGACTGCCGCCGTAGATGTTCCTGAGCTCGCGCGTCAGCTCAGAGCCTATCTGGCCCGTTGAGCCAATAACAAGGATGTTCTTCATTGTGTGTTTTTCAAAAGGTTAGTAAGGTGTTTTTCCTATATTGCAAAGTAAGCGATAAATTCTTATTCGGTTGTATAAAAATGCAATAAAAATAGCTGTCGTTAAACAAAAATAACATTCACACCGGCCTGAGTCTGCGGAAATATGAGTTAATTTGTGGACGTATAGAAAGCTTGGACGAGTAAACTGCTAACCAAATAAACAATACTATGTACGGAAAACTGAAACAACACCTTGCCTCGGAGCTTGCAGCCATTCGCGAGGCCGGTCTTTACAAGGAGGAACGCCTTATCTGTAGTCCGCAGCGCGCAGAGATAGAGGTGGGCGGCAAGCCTGTGCTCAACTTCTGTGCCAACAACTACCTTGGCCTATCCGACCATCCGCGGCTCATAGAGGCCGCCAAGAAGATGATGGACGAGCGCGGCTACGGAATGTCGTCGGTGCGCTTCATCTGCGGCACTCAGGACATTCACAAACAGCTCGAGCGCGCCATCAGCGACTATTTCCACACCGACGACACCATTCTCTATGCCGCGTGCTTCGATGCCAACGGCGGAGTGTTCGAACCGTTGCTCACTGTTGAGGATGCCATCATCAGCGATGCGCTCAACCATGCGTCCATCATCGACGGAGTGCGCCTGTGCAAGGCCAAGCGCTACCGCTATGCCAATGCCGATATGGAGGAGTTGGAGCAGTGCCTGAAGGATGCTCAGGAGCAGCGCTTCCGCATAATAGTCACCGACGGAGTGTTCTCAATGGACGGAAATGTGGCCCCGGTTGACCGCATCTGCGAACTGGCAGAGAAGTACGATGCCCTGGTGATGGTCGACGAGAGCCACTCGGCAGGCGTTGTGGGCAAGACGGGCCACGGCGTGAGCGAGTTCTTCGGCACCTACGACCGTGTTGACATCTACACAGGCACACTGGGCAAAGCCTTCGGAGGAGCCCTGGGAGGCTTCACCACCGGCAGGCAGGAGATTATCGATATGCTGCGTCAGCGCAGCCGTCCATACCTGTTCTCCAACTCGCTGGCTCCGGCTGTCATCGGAGCGAGCCTCGAAGTGTTCCGTATGCTGAAGGAGAGCAATGCGCTCCACGACCGACTGGTGGAGAACGTCGAGTATTTCCGCGACCGCATGATGCAGGCCGGCTTCGACATCAAGCCCACACAGAGTGCCATCTGCGCCGTGATGCTCTACGATGCCCGACTCTCACAGCAGTATGCCGCCCTGCTCCAGCAAGAGGGTATCTACGTCACGGGCTTCAGCTATCCCGTAGTGCCTAAGGGACAGGCTCGCATCCGCGTGCAGATCTCGGCTGGCCACGACCGCCAGCAGCTCGACCGATGCATCGAGGCCTTCATAAAAGTGGGGCGGAAGCTCGGAGTGATAAAATAGCCAAGATGTGCAAGGCAGCTTGATAGTGCAGGGCCAGCCCTGTGGCCTTGCCCCTTGCTCCCTTGCCCCAGCTATCTGTACTGGTCGGGGAAGAAGGCTTCCCAGCCTGTGGTGTTCTCGGTGGTGTCGATGTGGAAGCGTGAGTAGTGCCACACGCCTTGCTGCTCCACCACTATGCCGCCCATCAGCCCCTTGCCCTCCATGTAGTCCACCAGAGCATTGTGCTTGTTAGGAGCTTCGGGGTCGCGGTTTTCGGTCTTGGTGTCGAATAGGAACACCTGTCCGCCCGACATCCTCACCACAAAGTCTACATAGAACAGCCGCTTCTCGCCTCGCGAGTTGCCGTAGGGTATGGAGTAGTGCTGCTTGCCTTCGTCGCCGTTCTTGTACCACCAGTCTATGTACTGGCTGTTGGCCTCAAGGAAGTCGCGGAAGCGGCGTTCAGGGCTCAACGCATTGTTTAGTTCTACGAAAGGCAGCAGCGCATGATCCTCCACCTTATTTATTATATGGTGGGTGCTATCCTTGTATAGCCGTTCTGCTGGCACCTCCCATGTGTACGCCTCGAAAGAGCGCTCCCTGGCCTTTTGCTGGCGTTGCATCAGTATGCGCTCGTAGTTGTTCAGCGCCTTCTGGATGATGTCCGTAAACTTGGGTTTGTTGGCATAGTAGAGGATCACCTTCATTGCATCGGTCTCGAACAGCTCGAAGAGTTCTTCCATTGCCTGTAGCAGATAGCCGGCCAGCACGTCGGTGCTATGTGCCTTCTCAAAACTGCCCAGCAGCGAGCGACAATAGTCTATATAGATACGCCTCACCTCTCCGGCACTTCTGGCAAACTCGTGCTTGTTCTTGTCCACGTCGATGATGCCCACTTCGTTTTGGAACACGATGTTCTCTGGCACCTCCACGCCCAGCCGCAACACGTCGAACTTGATGCGCTGGTTCTGCTCTACTTGCTTCCGGTTTTGCTCTGCCACGTTCTGCGCAGGCTCCTGCTCCGATGTCTCTTCATCGTCAAAGCTGAAAATAAACTGCTGCCACTTCACCAGCCAGTTGCGCTGGAAACAGTCTATCAGTTCCTTCTTGAAGTCTGGCCCTAAGCGGTTACGGTCACTACTCTTATAGACGCTGTAGTACGATTGCAAAGCCACATTATTCAAGTTCTCACGACGAATTGCTTGCAAAGCATCTTTGTTCAGATAGTCCATATCCTCTGTGGCTATAACGATTTGGTCTTTGCTGATGTCGGTATAGACATAGCCCACGTTCAGCAGATCGTTCTTGTAGAACTTCTGTTCCGGCATTCGCATGATGCGCCCCACGGTCTGAACCGTAAACTGCTCGCTATTCAGCTTTCTGAATATCAGCAGCACTGCCGCCCGTGGGCAGTCCCATCCCAAGGCTATGGCCTGCTTGAACAGCAGCACTTCGGTCATGCAGTTTGGCTTCTCCAGTCCGTCAAGGTTCTCTTTCTCTTTCGACAGCCACACGGCCAGACGCTTGTTCTCGGTGGTGATGCCCTTGATGGCGCGCAGATAGGTCTTCACCTGCTCGGCAATCGCCGTGTCGTCGGCGGTCATGGCTTCGCTTGTGTCGTTGGGCAGCTGTATCAGCAGCAGAGGATTGATGTCGGTATCGCCTTCCTTGCTGTATGCCTCGGCTATCTGCCGGCGTTTCTCCAGAGCACACTCTATCAGGTGCTGGTTCAGCTCGCGCTCGTCGGTGTAGCCCTTGGTGATGTCGGGGTTGAGCACCACCTGCCGCTTTATCATCTCTTCGGCCACCACCTCTTCGCGGCTCACGGCCACTATGTGGTCTGAGTGGGTCTTGGGAGTGGCCGAGATGCGTATCTCCACCTTCGGGTTGATGCGTCCGAGCACCTTTGCGCTCTTGTCGGCTGTCTTCGACCAGAACAGGTGTTCCTCGTCAATCACCACCACTATGGGCAGTCCCAGCTCCTGACTGGTGCGGCGCGTTATCTCGTAGAGAGAGGCCGCCTGCTCAGAGTCGCGCACCATCAAGTTCTTGTCCTTGTTGATGCTCTCCCAGTTCACGAAGAGTATCTCGCCCGGCTTTATCACGCCGTCGGCCTGGTCCAGCTCGTCGTACATCACGGGCCTTAGCAGCCGCGTCTCGGCGAACAGGCTTTTCATCTTCTGGTAGCTCTGCTGGTGCAGCTTGTTGGGGGCTATCCATATCAGCGCCACCTCGCTGTAAGGGCTGTCGCCCCTCGACAGCAGCTCCTCCCAGCCCGGCCAGCATCTGCGCCGCCATCACCGTCTTGCCGCTGCCCGTGGGAGCCTTGAATATGAGTGTCTGCCTGCTGCCACTGAGCCGCAGCAGGTCTGTCGTCATGTCGACCAGCCTCCGCACTGCCTTTTGTTGAAACTTCAGTTCTCTCATGGATTTTGTTTGTTTATTCTGTAATTGTTTGTATTTTTGCAATGACAATTTAATAAATCAGAGTTATGAGTTCTTTACACCTAAATGCAGAATTGCTCCGCAACATGAGCATCATAGCCGAGGATGATAATCTGCTGAGGCGTGCCACGAGGTACTTGCGCAAACTTGTAGCCGAGAAGCAGGGAGACCCTACGCTGCTCACAGAGGAAGAGTTCCTTGCCCGTATTGACAAGGCCGAGAAAGAGATTGCTGATGGCAAGGGAATTACCTTTACCAACCTGAAAGATATGAATGTATGGCTTAATTCGCTCTGAAGATGTATGCTATAACCTTTGCTCCTGAAGCTAAAGAAGGACTTTCCCAGCTTAAACGCAGTGAGCCGGCTCACTTTAAGAAGGCTGTTAGGCTTCTGAATGAAATAGCAGAGCATCCTATGACAGGCACGGGGCATCCTGAACCTCTTAAAGGGCACCCGGAAAATCGTTGGAGTCGTCAAATCTCGAAAAAACATAGATTGGTTTATCGCATTTTCGAGACCGAAATTCATGTTGACGTGCTTTCTGCCTACGGGCATTATGGCGATAAATGACGTTCCCATATATTCAAAAACAGTTCGCTTAAACTTGTTGTTTCCTCCCATCCCCCTCAGTCATCTCTGGTGGGGATTGTTGTTTCTT
The DNA here is from genome assembly GCA_900318625.1 of uncultured Prevotella sp. Taxonomy (GTDB): domain Bacteria; phylum Bacteroidota; class Bacteroidia; order Bacteroidales; family Bacteroidaceae; genus Prevotella. The sequence goes on along the minus strand of ONLG01000009.1, from coordinate 122 downwards.
TCCGCTTCTCTTCTTCAGCAAACAGTTTCTCCCTGCGCTTGGGCAGCACCTTCTGGTAGGCATCGTAGATGGCGGCAGGCAGCGCAACCAGCTCCACCTTGTCCTCCACCTCGCGGAAGTTG
>ONLG01000068.1 GCA_900318625.1 uncultured Prevotella sp. | reverse complement strand
GCTTCGATATTGAATGCTGTTCCATTAATCTGTTTCATACCATTCTAATTTATCCAAGACCAAAATATTCTGTTTATCTCTGGGTCGTGCTTCTTCAGCAACTCAAACAGGTAGTACATGATGGCTGTGTTCTTCTTGCACATGTCGCTCGTAGGTCGATGCCCCACCATGTCGCCCTGCTCAGAATAGTTGCGCACAGGGTCTGCTCCACAATAGGGTTGGAAAACACACTCTGAGCACATAGGCAAACATTCTGTGCAAGCATTTTCAATGATATGGTGCAATTTTTCACCGTTGAACATCGACTGATAGCTGTCTTCATTCACATTGCCCAACTTGAAATAGTAGTCCTTGAATCGGGCTAACATTCTGCCCTCATCGGCCACATAGACATTGCCGTCCCAGTCATATATCGCTCCTGCGATGCCGACACCAGCTGGCGACTGCAAATCCACGAAGCCTGTAGCAAACGGTGTGAGTATTCGTTTTAGCAGCAGAGCCGCATATCCTTCTATGAAGAAAGTGCCTTGCTTGTTCAGTTCTATAATATAGTCAAGTCCTTCCTTGAAGTTCTCGATAAAATCCTCCACAGGATAGGCAATCTTCTCCTTGTATTGCTTGGCAAACCCATACGGATTCAAAGCACGAAGGAAAATATTGTTGTAGCCCATCCGCACATACTCATCGATGATTTCCTTGAAGTGGCCGAGGCTATATTTCGATGTTGTCATCAGCGCCGACACGCTATCCTGTCCGCATATCTCACGAATCATCTTGATGTTCTCCTCAAACTTCTCATGGGTATGCGTCGTGTCCTGTAGTGGGCGGTTCGTGTTGTGCAGTTCCTTTGGTCCATCGAGTGAGGTCGATATGTCGCACTTGTGTTTCTTCAAATACTTCACCATGTCTGGTGTAAGCAGCGTAACATTGGTACAAATCACAAAGCCGAGGTCTTTCTTCTTGAAAAGGTTTTGCCACTCCGCTTCCTCAATGATGTATTTCACCATTTCAAAGTATGTCGAAGGGTCGCCACCTTGAAACTCGATTTTGATGCAGGGCGACGGCGATTGGAAGATAGTCTTTACTACATTCTTAGCCGTTTTCTTAGTCATGTCTGCCTCATGGTCATCCATATTCTTTCGTGCCACTTGGCAGTAGATGCAACTGGAATTGCAGCGCAAGGTCGGAACCACCATGTGTAGGCTAGTGAAATCTCGCAATATGCTCTTTTTCGTCCTGAACTTAGTAGCCAGCATATTCACCACGTCCTCCACTTTATCGGTCGTGGCTATTTGCTTCGAAGCAATATCTTGGAACACAGTTGACCTCACATCCAGTTCATTGTTGATGAACTTCTCGAAATCCTCATTGCTTAGAAAAATGTACTCGCCAACGTCATTTGTCAACAAATACTCCGATTCGTTGAAACGTGCGAAGCGGAAAGGCATTATCTGGTAGTTGCTCATTTGCTCACAGGTTTAAACGCTTCCTCAACAATCAAATCTCGAATATGACCAAATTGTAAGTTGGTATTAAAGCGGACTTGCTGGTCTATAAGTTCATTGCAAAAACGCTTAACGGTCTGCTCTGTTACATCGTTTCCGTCTTTGGATTCAAACGTAACAACAATCTTGTCGCCATCCTTCTGCTGATGCACAAAGAGACCTTCTGTAAATTTATAGCAAGCAGCAACAAGGGCTTCTTTTGCGTATAACGCCATATCAACAACGACTTGAAACTTGTCTTTTTCAAGTTCTGTAATCGGAAATTTCAATGCAGCCATAGCTATTCCAACAATCAGTGTCCCGCCAGCACCAATCAAGGACAGTTAATTGTACGTAGAAGCGTGGCACTGATTTGCCACTTCTTCTGACGGAGGCTGTGAGAATTGCCTTGAACTGAGAAGGGATAACCAGCCCACGCTATACGCGCGAACCGATATACCGTCCTTGCAGTTCTTTTGGAAGTTTCTCACATTTCCGTCAGCAAGTCGAGCATAACGCTTCGTTTTATCAATATGTAATGTTCCGAAGAACGCTTCAAAATTAGTAAAAATCTATGAGATTTCAATCAAAAAAAGAAAGAAAACAACAAAAACACATCGGTTGACAGGGTTACGATTTGGCAACCTAACTCTTGCCGCAATCTTCCCAGATTTGCGTAGAGCCTTCCGACTGTATTGCTTCGTTTTTCCTCGAAATGCCTTTATCTATGCACTTTGTCGCGTTAATTTTCCAAAATTGCTTTCTAAAGTCAACCTTTTTCCGTAACTCTGACTTCGTCGAAGTTACTCTCACTCGGCCTTGCACGCAAAAAAGCAAGTCTTTTTTGCACGCAATGCACTCGTTTTTCCGTAACTTTGCACACGTATGAAAAACGCTTAAATAGTCATTCAACACCATGATAACAGAGGGGAAATACAGACATACCTATACATCTACGGCCTCGGACATCACGCCAACCTACAAGCTCACGCCTAATGCGTTGCTGATGTACTTCCAGGACAGTTTCGCACGACTGATGACAATCCACGACGTGGCAGCTTTCGACATAGTGAAGCAGCACAGAATGTGGGTAATCACAGAAGTTCAGATCGACATTCAGCCGACGGTGGCCTACTGGTCGGAGGATTTCACGGTGGAGCTATGGGTGAGCGAGCTCACGTCGCTCCGCATCTACTGCGACTTCCGCATCTTCCGCAAGGACAACGGGCAGCTGATAGCCTCCGGTACGAGCCAGTGGAACATCCTGAACCTCGACACCAAGCGGCTCGAAACGACCGACTTCCTTGCTGACAGGCTCACGGTGGTGCCCGAGCTGATGACTGGAAGCCACAAGAAAACGCGCTTCCCCAAACCGCAGTCGGTGGATATGCAGATGGAACACCGCGCAACGCGTCTCGACCTCGACTTCAATTTCCACGTCAGCAACCGCAGTTATGTCAGCATAGCCCTGCTGACGATGCCCGAGGAGGTGCTGGCCACACAGGCGTTGGCCTCTCTCACCGTACACTGGCTCCACGAAACCTATCTTGACGACACCCTCGTGTGCACCATGTCGCGCACAGCTGACGACGGCTACCTGCACAAGCTGACCAATGCCGAAGGGGTAGTGGTCTGCGAACTGCTGAGCAGATGGCAGCCGCAACCCGAAGCGGCGGATGTGAGCGAGGTGCTGAACAGAGATTTATAGCAAAGGCCGAAACCGGGTGGGGGCGATTGTCCCGCCGTTTCAGACAAGCAAAAAACTGGTGGAATATCGTTTTAGACTCAGTATCGAATATGACAGAGAAGGAAAAGATGCTGGCAGGGCTGATTTATGATGCCAACTACGACAAGGAACTGCTGGCCGAACGTGCACGCGCCAAGGACCTCTGCTACGATTATAACCATCTGCGCCCGTCGGACAACGATGCACAGCAGGCTCTGATGCGCAGGTTGCTCGGGCGAACGAAGACTAATTTCACCATAGTTGCCCCGTTCTGGTGCGACTATGGATATAATATTGAGGTAGGAGAGAATTTCTTTGCCAACCATAACCTTGTCGTTCTCGATGGTGCAAAGGTCATCTTTGGCGATAATGTCTTCATTGGACCAGACTGTGGCTTCCATACGGCGGGCCATCCGATAGACTTTGAGCGGCGCAATCAAGGGCTGGAGTATGCTCATCCCATCACCGTTGGCGACAATGTGTGGATAGGCGCAGGCGTGCAAGTGATGCCCGGAGTCACCATTGGCTCCAACGTAGTCATCGGCGGGGGCAGTGTGGTGGTGAAAGATGTTCCCGACAACTCTGTTGCCGTGGGCAATCCCTGCCGTGTGGTGCGCCGGATTACGGAAGCAGACAAGGCCATGTCAGGCCAGGTCGAGGTGTAGCGACTCGGCAAGTTTCTTTATCTGTGGGTTCTCGTTGCGCAGCTTGTCGAACAGTTCGCGCCTTGTGAGCATGGGGCGTATCTCATCTTGCTCAGCCATGCGCACCGTGAAGTGGATGCTTCCGTTGTGGAGCGAGTTGCAGAGGGTGGCGCGTATGCGACCCTTTATGTTGTTTATCTCATCGAAGAGTATGCGACTTTCGGCCAGCACCTCGACGTTGGGATAGTTGGTGATGGCTGGTCGCAGGTTGCGTAGCCTGCTGGCAATGCTCTGTAGCTCGGAACGGGAGGCCATGCGGTTGCACATGGCGCGCCATTGCAGCTGCAGTTCCTCGTTGGTGAAGTCCTTCCGCTCGTCCTTGTTCTCTATTTCGGGTTCCTTGATGTAAGCCGGTTTCTTCTTCTCTTGTTCCACGAGGTTGCGGAACGACATACCTACGGCACCCAGTTTCAGCTTAGGTGTTTTTGTAGTCGTGGCTTGTCTGTCGTTGTTTGAGTGGGTGTCAGAGGGTGTGGTGCCCCCGTTTGCGGTGGCACCGATGGTTTGCTGTGCTGCCGTCGGTGTGTTGGCAGCCTGTTGGTCAGTGGTGTTTGCCCTTTCGTCGGAGTGTCCGGCCCCGGCCACCTGCTTAGCCGGTTGAGGCTGAACGCTGCGAAAGAGCTTCTTGAACAGGGATTTCAGTCGCTTGGGGCTGCGCCCCGCGGCAGGCGTATCGTCGTCGGGCTGAGTGAGCTGTGCCACTTCTATGAGTGTCAGCTCAACCAGCAGGCGCTTGTTGCTCGACTGCTTGTACTGCACGTCGCAGCGATTCATCAACTGCAATGCCTTGTAGAGGAAGCTCACGGGGCATCGCTGAGCCTGCTCCTTGTAGCGTTGGCGTTGCTTGTCGCTCACCTCGAGCAGCGGCAGCGTGGCCTCGTCTTTTGCCATCAGCACGTTGCGCGTGTGCAGTGCCAGTCCGCCTATGAGCAGTCCGCCATCGAAGCCGCGGCTCAGGATGTCGTTCAGCCTCACCATCAGGTCGCTCACCTTGTTCTGCAAGGCCAGGTCGAGCATACTGAAGTAGTTGTCGGCATCAAGCACGTTGAGGTCTTCGATTACCTTCTGGTGGGTAATGTTGCCCTGCGAGAAGCTTGCCACCTGGTCGAACACTGACAGCGCGTCGCGCATACCGCCGTCTGCTTTCTCGGCAATCACGGCCAGAGCCTCGTCCTCGTAGCTGATGCCCTCCTTCTGGGCCACCATCTTCAGGTGCTCGATGATGTCGGGCACGCTCATTCGCTCGAAATCATAGATCTGGCAGCGCGAGATGATGGTTGGAAGTATCTTGTGCTTCTCGGTCGTGGCGAGTATAAAGATAACGTGCGAGGGTGGTTCCTCGAGGGTTTTGAGGAACGCATTGAAGGCCGCAGTTGAGAGCATATGCACCTCGTCGATGATAAACACCTTGTATCGGCCTACCTGCGGCGGTATGTGGGTTTGCTCCATGAGGGTCTTTATGCTCTCAACCGAGTTGTTGGAAGCGGCGTCGAGCTCAAAGATATTGTAGGAGCGTTGCTCGTTGAAAGCCTTGCAGCTCTCACACTCGTTGCAGGCCTCGCCCTCGGCAGTGGGGTGCTCGCAGTTTATTGCCTTGGCAAAGATGCGGGCACATGTGGTCTTTCCCACCCCTCGGGGGCCGCAGAAGAGGTATGCGTGGGCCAGTTTGCCGGTGCGCACAGCGTTCTTCAGCGTTGTGGTGAGCGCCGTTTGTCCCACCACAGAGTCGAAGCTCATGGGGCGGTACTTACGCGCAGAAACTATATATTCCATGTTTTCAATTTGTGAAAATACCCCACAAAGTTACTAAAAACAATTTGCATCTCTTTGCAAGTTCTAATTCTTTTTTTATTTTTGTAGCGTTAATATAAAGTTTAGCATTATGAAAAAAGTTTTATATATACTTTTATTATTTTTTGTATGTTCTGCCAATGCACAAAATAGCCATTTAATGTTTATGGGAATTCCAATAGATGGAAGTATAGATATCTTTCAAAACAAATTAGAAGAAAAGGGATTTAAACAGATGCCTTGCCATGAGGCATATCCTCAAAACACTAAAGTTTTTGAAGGTTTTTTCTCTGGTGAATTAAGTACTATTTTTGTATGGTATAATCCACATACAAAAACAGTTTACCGCACTAAAGCTATGATTACACGAGAAAGTAAAGACTTGATAGGACAATTATTAGAGATAATGGAAAATAAACTTGTGTTGAAGTATGGAGAAGATCATCTGATAAAAATGCCAGTTAAGGATGACTTTGGACATGAATTTACGCAGTACTCTCGTTTCTTCGATAATGGTTCGATTGATTTGTTTGTAAGTTCAACAGGATATAGTTCACAAAACACTTTCTTCTTGCAAGTTGATTATAAAGATAAGGATAATAGCAACAAGAATATTAAAGATGAAGTTGATGATCTATGATTTCGCTGTTTTTTGTTTTTATAAATTGTTTTATCTCTTTTGATTTATTGTTATGATTCAAGAATACATATCTAATTTTGTTTTAGATTAAACTTATTTTTACTACAAATCCTTTTTGGGTAGTAGTTCTATTCTTAATGAGTTTATACTTGTAGGCTCGATTTTATTGAATGATAACGATATAACTGAATGGACATCAGGGAACTGCAAATCCGATACAGCAAACTGCCTCAGGCCAAGGCTCTGCTGAACTTGCTCGGCAATGACAGCAGGCAGACCGTGCAGCTTCAGGGGCTCACAGGCTCGGCGGCACCGTTGTTTTTCAGTGGCGTGGCGTCGCTCATGGAGGTCAGCCGCAACCAGAGGGCTATGGTCTTCATACTCAACGATGCCGACGAGGCGGGCTATTTCTACCACGACCTGACGCAGGTGATGGGGTCGCGAAGGGTGTTGTTCTTCCCTTCGGGCTATCGGCGTGCGGCAAAATACGGGCAGCGCGATGCCGCCAATGAGATATTGCGCACCGAGGTGATAACCTCGCTGTCGGCAGCCGAGCCTGTCTTTGTAGTGACAAGCCCCGAGGCGGTGGCCGAGAAGGTGGTGTCGAAGAAGAACATTGACGAACGGCGGCTCACCATTGCGCAGGGTGAGAGCCACAATCTGATAGCCTTGGAGCATACGCTGGTTGACTATGGGTTCCAGCAGACCGACTATGTCTACGAGCCTGGACAGTTTGCGCTGCGCGGAAGCCTGCTCGACGTCTATTCCTTCAGCAGCGAGCAGCCCTTCCGTATCGACTTCTTCGGCGACGATGTGGAAACAATCCGCACCTTCGAGGTTGAAACTCAGCTGTCTGTAGACAAGTTGCAGTCTGTTACCATTGTGCCTGAGCTGAGCCAGCTGGCCGACGAGAAGGTGTCGCTCTTTGAGCTGTTGCCTGCCGACAGCGTTCTCGTGGCACGCGACTGGGTGTTTGTCCGCGACCGCGTTGCACAGATTTATGATGATGGGTTCTCGCGCCAGGCTGTCACCGAACGCACCGAGGGCAAGACCGAGATGGAGCGGCAGCAGATAGAGAGCGAGATGCGCAGCGAGAGTCAGCTGCTCACCAGCACGCAGCTTGTGGCAAGCATAGAGCCGCTGCGCAGGGTGGAGCTGCTTTCAGCTGGGGCGAAGACACCTCGGGGAGATGTCATAAGCTTCAAGACCGCACCGCAGCCGCTTTTCCACAAGAACCTCACGGCACTGCGCACCGTGCTTCTTGACTATCTCGCGCAGGGCTATCAGCTATATATGCTTGCCGACAGCAAGAAGCAGCAGCAGCGACTGCGCGACATCCTCGACCAGCCGTGGGACGACGGCGAACCGTCGAAACGCCTCTCTGCAACCCCGTCGATACCGTTCAATGCCGTTGACAAGACCCTGCACGAGGGCTTCGTAGACCATCAGCTGCACGCCTGCCTGTTCACCGACCACCAGATATTCGACCGATTCCACAAGTACAACCTCAAAAGCGACAAGGCAAGGGCCGGCAAGATGGCTCTCACCATGAAGGAACTCATGGAGATGGAACCCGGCGACTTCGTCGTTCATGTGGACTTTGGTGTGGGCAAGTTTGCCGGACTGGTGCGAGTGCCGCTGCCCCCGACGGCTGCTGCGGCAAAGCAAGGCAGCGAGCAGGGTTATCAGGAAATGATAAGACTCGTGTATCAGCGCGGCGACATAGTCGACGTGAGCATACATTCGCTCTACAAGATATCCAAGTTCCGAAACTCAGGCAGCGGCGAGCCGCCACGGCTGAGCACGCTCGGCACCGGCGCATGGGACCGCATGAAGGAGCGTACCAAGAAACGCATCAAGGACATAGCCCGCGACCTGATTCGCCTCTATGCCAAGCGTCGCGGACAGAAGGGCTTTGCCTTCAGCCCCGACACCTTCATGCAGCACGAACTCGAAGCCAGCTTCCTCTACGAAGACACTCCCGACCAGCTCAAGGCCACCAACGACGTGAAGTCCGACATGGAGCGGGCGCGGCCTATGGACCGTCTGGTGTGTGGCGACGTGGGCTTCGGCAAGACCGAGGTGGCTATCCGTGCTGCTTTCAAGGCCGCCTGCGACTCCAAGCAGGTGGCAGTGCTCGTGCCTACGACGGTGCTGGCGTTCCAGCACTTCCAGACTTTCCGCAACAGACTCAGGGAACTGCCAGTCAGGGTGGAGTATCTTTCCCGCGCACGCTCCACAAAGCAGACACGGCAGGTGCTCGACGACCTGGAACAAGGGCGCATCGACATACTCATTGGCACCCATAAGCTCATTGGCAAGCAGGTG
>ONLG01000004.1 GCA_900318625.1 uncultured Prevotella sp. | reverse complement strand
GGGCGAAAAGGTCGAATTCAATGCGGCAAACATTGAAAAGATCAGTTTCTCCGGCCAGCAGATATACCAGCGCGAACACCACCGACAGAGCCATGCCCCAATGCATCAGCCTTTGCGCAAGTCGATTGAGGCTCGCGGTGTCGCGTGCTCCGAAGTATCGGCCTGCAAGAGCTTCTCCGGCGTATGCGAAACCGTCCATGACATAAGAGAAAAGCGTGAAGAATGTCATCAGCAAAGTGTTCACCGAAAGCATCATTGCTCCCTGGCGCGAACCTGCTGCGGTGAAAAACAGGTTGACGGAAACAAGGCACAACGTGCGCAGAAATATGTCGCGGTTGGCAGAAAAGAAGCTGATGGTGAATATCTCAGTGTGTGATTGCAGTTTGGTGATTGCGTTGGAGAGGGCAGTATGCCACTCTTGGGCATAGCAGGAACGAAGCGACAGCAGTGACATGACAAAGCCAGCCCACTGCGCCACCAGCGTGCCGATGGCCACTCCGGCTATTCCCATGCGGAAAGCGAATACCAGCAATGCGCTTGCCGCAATGTTGATGATGTTCTGAGCGATGGATACCCACATCGGAACGCGCGTGTTCTGCATACCCACGAGCCAGCCCGTCAGCACATAGAGCCCCAGTGTGGCAGGTGCTCCCCACACCACTATATTATAATAGGTGGCAACCAGTGGGTGAATATCATTGTTTACGCCCATCAGCAGAAACGCAAGATGGCGTATGGGAAGCTGAAAGAGCACGAACGCAGCAGCCACTCCAAACGACAGAACGAGCATCTTTCTGAGCACGTATGCCGTTGCCTGAGTGTTGCCTGCACCGAAAGCCTGCGACGTGAAGCCGCTTGTTCCCATTCTGAGGAAGCCGAACAGCCAGTAGATTACATTGAAAATCATCGAGCCTATGGCTATTGCACCGATGTAGTTCTCGTCACCTATATGACCAACAATAGCAACATCGACAATGCCAAGCAGCGGCACTGTGATGTTGCTAATTATCGATGGAATGGCCAAACGCAGTATCTCACGGTTGGCCTGAAGTCTTTTCTTGAGCCAGTTCATCGGCTACGGCTACATGATACCGTCGCGGCGCAGCTTCTCCTGCCACTTCCATGCCGATGCCAGCACGTCTTCGAGAGGAGTGTCGGCTTTCCAGCCAAGTACCTTGTTGGCCTTGTCGACGTTGCCCCACACCTTTTCGATGTCGCCTTCGCGGCGCGGAGCGTATGCCCAGTTCACCTTGACACCCGTAGCTTTCTCAAATCCCTCAACGACCTCAAGTGTCGAAACACCCTTGCCCGTACCGATATTGAACACCTCCGGGTTAGTGGCATCGGTCACGTCGGCATCGAGCACGCGGGCCATGGCAGCCACATGAGCCTTTGCAAGGTCAACAACATAGATGTAGTCCCTTATGCACGTGCCGTCGGGAGTGTTGTAATCGTTGCCGAAAATCTTTAGTTGCTTGCGCACGCCGATGGCAGTCTGTGTCACAAAGGGAATCAGATTCATGGGCACTCCGTTGGGAAGCTCGCCTATCTCAGCCGACGGATGGGCACCGATAGGGTTGAAATAGCGCAGTATGATGCTCTTGATGGGTGCGCCGCTGTGTATGTAGTCGGTGATGATTTCCTCGTTTATCTGCTTGGTGTTGCCGTAAGGTGAGAGGGCTTTCTGTATCGGAGCCTCCTCGGTAACGGGCAGGTTCTCGGGCGTGGGCTGTCCGTACACGGTGCAACTGCTCGAGAAGATGATGCCCTTAACGTTGTACTGAGGCATCAGTTCCAGCAGGTTTACGAGCGAAATGATGTTGTTGCGGTAGTAGAGTAGGGGCTTCTCAACGCTCTCTCCCACAGCTTTTGAAGCGGCAAAGTGTATGATACCCGTGATTGCCGGATATTTCTTGAACACGGCTTCGGTAGCCTCCTTGTCGCGAAGGTCTACTTTCTCGAAAGCCGGACGTATGCCGGTGATGCGCTCAATGCCGTCAACGACATCGGCCTTGGAGTTTGAGAGGTTGTCTACAATGACCACATCATAGCCTGCCTGTTGCAGTTCGACGGTGGTGTGTGAGCCTATGAACCCGGTACCACCAGTGACAAGAATAGTTTGTTTCATTAGTATTATAGGTAAAAATAGTATAAATGTTCTTTCTGTTGCAAAGGTATTATTTTTCCGCTCACCACCAAAACAAAACCTTTTTGAATGAAAGAATATTCATAAAAGTTTTGTCTGTTAGCGTGTTTTTTCTACTTTTGCAATAGGCAAAGGCTGCCACAACAGACAAAAACACATAAAGAACTACCACAATGGAAACAAACACGCAGACAGTTCAGCAGATTGAACGTTTCCTGAAGAAAGTTTCACAGAAGTTTCCGCACACTTCCGAGCCCACGCTCCTGACTGACATCCATGTAAGGGTTACTCAGGAGAGTGGCGATCTCATGGCTTTCGACGATGATGACAACGAGATTACGCGCTGCGTTGTGGAAGAATGGATTGGCAACAACACCGACGACTTCTATGCCGACATAACGGCTGTGCTCCGCAAGGTTATTGCTGCCAACAAAGAGCTTGTCGAGAGCATGGGTATTCTGAAGCCCTACAGCTTTGTTCTGGAGGATGACGACAAGGAAAACATAGCCGAGCTCTATGTCGTTGACGACGAAACGATGATTATCAGCGGCGACCTGATGCAGGGACTCGACGACGATTTGAACGATTTTCTAAAGCAGCTGCTCCCTTGATAGGGGCTTCATATAAGCTGACGAGCAGACAAGAGCCATTGCCTTGTCTGCTCGTCAGGTTGTTTTATACTTACTTTTCTGCTCTTTTACTTGCCTACCTGCAGGCTCTTCAGCGACTGGCTGGCCTTGAGGAGCGTGCCCGTGGGACATACGAAGCGGCAATAGGGGCGCGCCACCACCGTTGATAGCAGCACGAAGACCACTGCCAGCACGATGACAACCCACGAGGCCGAGCTGAAAACGAATGTCGAGAACGGCTCATAGTCTATCCAGTCGAACCAGATGCCGGTCCACAGACAAAGCATCAGCACAGCCCACAGCAGTTTCCGGGCTGTGTCGAGCATCTTCACTGTGCGCGGATGCATCTTGATTTTATACCTGACGCACCGCCCAGCCAGCTCTTGCAGCGAACCAAACGGGCATACGTGGTTGCAATAGTGTGATTTGCGGCCAAACAGCGGATAGACGAAAGCTGTCGCCATCATCACTATCGGCACCGCCATCAGCGCGATGTTCATGCCGTTCGACATTACCGATATTAACAAAGTGTAGCTGATGAACTGTCCGCACCACAGTCCCAGCACGCCTACGTTGAGCAGCTGCTGGCAGATGCGGTAGCTGCGGTTCTTCACGAACAGCGGAACCACGGCTGCCATGAGTGCCACGACGAGTCCGGCAATGGCTTTTGCCGATGTGTCGAAGCCCTGGCCGATGCTGTCCTCCGCGTTTTTCTTCGCTGCAAAAGCCAGTCCGCGCTGCATATTGCCGATGATGGCACGCGAAGAGAACGTAGCCCCCGTCACCACATCCACCTTCATGCTCTCAGCTTCGGCTATTGTCTTGCCGTTCCATTGGGTCAGCAGCTTGCCTGCCTGGCTGAAGAAGTCGGGTGTCTCGGTGTTTTTCAGGGCCTTCACGCCCACCACCTTGCCGTCGCGGAGCGTTATGTCGAGCGGCACCGTGCCTGCATATCCCTTGATGTCGCTTGCCAGCAGAGCGGTGTGGACCACCATCGAGCCGTCGGCAAGTTGGCTTATGGTGTCCTGCCGCAGGCTGGCACTGCTGTCGGCAGCCACTTCCGGTTTCTCGTTGCCTGTGAGTTCGTGTCCAAGCAGCTTGCCGTCGCGTCGCAGGCTGACGGCTGCCACCATGAGCACACACGTGATGAGGCTTAGCAGTTGTTCTGTTTTTACGCTGTGTTTCATTTAGAATACTAAATAAATCGTGTGCAAAAGTACTAAAAACAGATGCAAAAGCCGCAACCGTCACACTTTTTTCATCGTGCCGTAGCCAAACAAAAAGGCCGCACCATCGCGGCGCGGCCCGAAAGATGAAATATAAATAATCTTATCTTTGCTTTCGTTTAGAAGTTATAGTACAGACCGAAGGTCAGGTTGTTCTGGTTTACATCCAAACCGAACTTGCTGCTTGACTTGCCGTCGCCCTTCGGGCTGAAGGTCTTGAAGCCTGCGAAACCGATGTGAGAAACAAACGAGAGCTTGTCGCTGAGGTTTACGGCAACACCCGGAGTTACGCCGAGGTCGAACTGAGTACCCATATCGGTGTAGCTTGCGAAGCCGAGACCCAGGTCGATGAATACGTTTACATACTTAGAGTGTACGAATGTGTAACGTCCGTAGGGAGCTACAGTGAACACTTTGGTGTTTACATCCTGAGCGATATTCTCGTCAACCAGGTTGCAGGCACCCTTCTGGTAGCCGATTTTCAGGCCGATAGCCCAGTTCTTGTTGAAGTTGTAGCCAACCTCGGGAACGATTTTGTAAGTTACCTCGCTGTCGTTTCCGGCTACCTTAACGCTGCCGAAGCCTACCGAACCACCTACAAATACCTGTGCGTTAGCACTTACTGCGATTGCTACAGAAGCAACCAGAGTCATAAGAAGCTTTTTCATTACCTTAAAAATTTTAGTTGTTGTTATACTGAAAATACTTTAATGTTATCTTGAAATACTTTTCGTGCTGCAAAGGTATGTCTTTTTTATAATACACTAACAAACTTTTACAACTTTTTTACACTCCGGCTGTGTTCAAACGATTACGAAACAGAGTTCTTAACACGCTCACCTTATTATATTACAAGGCTGCGGCGGAAACCCACCCCCAACCCCTCCCCAAGGGAGGGGGGCTGAAAGGAAAACCCACCACCAGCCCCTCCCCAAGGGAGGGGGCTGAAAGGAAAACCCACCCCCAACCCCTCCCCAAGTGAGGGGGCTGAAAAGGAAAACCCACCCCCAGCCCCTCCCCAAGGGAGGGGGGCTGAAAAGGAAAACCCACCCCCAGCCCCTCCCCAAGGGAGGGGGGGGCTGAAAGGAAAGTAATATGAGTCATATTACTCTAAGAAAACTTAATTCTTTGCTGCTGCTGAGTGTCGTTTCACAAGATTTGCTTACATTTGTAATGTTGGAAAGACCATACGTTGAAAACCTGTTAAGGCCGTGCCTCATGGCGATTGCGATTGCGGCATTGCTCGTCTTGTCAGCTTGTACTGCCCGTCCGGTGCATGAAGCCGACAAGCTCAACGCGTTGTCGTACCATTACCACTACCGAAACCTCGACTCCACGTGCCTTTATGCTCAGCGAGCCATGGCCCTGTCTGGAGACTATCCGGCTGGCAAGGCCGAAGCTCTGAACAACCTTGCCTTCGTGAGCATGGCCAAGATGGACTATGCCCGCGCCCTGAGCCAGCTCGACAGCGTCGACATCACCACCGCAAACCACGTGGAGCAGCTCATAGCCGACATTGGGCGGATGCGCCTCTGCCAGCGAAAGTCGCAGAACAAAGACTTCTACGAATACCGCGAACGCGCCTTGCGCCATCTTCACCGCATAGAGGAAGACCCTTCGCAGCTCAATGCCCATCAGCTGCGAAGGCTCAACTATGCGCGCTCCGAGCTTGCAATCGTCACTTCAACGTATTACTATTACGTTGGGCTTGGCGAGCCTTCAGTGGCTGCCATGGCCTATTTCGACCAGCAGGGAGCACTTCACGGCGACACCGCGCAGCTGCTGGCCTACTATTACAACATCGGTGCCGGCGGACTGATAACGGCTTCCTCGCCCGACGAAACGGCCCGACAGGAGTTCGACTACCTTATGAACTGCTACACCATGGCCGTGCGCACCGGTCAGCTGTTCTGGCAGGCCAACTCGTTGCAGGCTCTGAGCGAGCATCTCCAGGACCCGGCAATGAGGCGGATGCTCACTGCCTGCTATCGTCAGGACATTGAATACCTCAACTCAGACAATATGCCCGACAGCCTTCTGGCTGGCAATCTGGCGCAGCGATCGCTCAACCTGTTCGCCAAATATGGCGATGTGTATCAGATTGCGGGTGCCTATCGCACACTGGCAGAGTGCTATTTTGCCATCGGCGACTATCGCTCGGCCATGATTTGCCTCGAACAGGCGCTCAATGACAACAAAGCCATCGGTCAGGCACCCGACCTTGTGGCTTCGATACGCGAGCAGATGAGTGAGGTCTGTGCTGCGCTCTACGACAAGCAGGGCAGCGACTACAACCGGAATATCTATCTCGACTTGCAGGAGAAGACGCGCCAGGACCGCTATCTCGAGTCGAGAGCCGAGCAGCTGGAGCGTTCTTCCTCGCAGCTGAGCCTGATGATAGCTGCCGTGGTGGTGATGATTGTGGTGGTGGTGATGATGCTCTTCATCTTCGACAGGCTGCGGCGCAGCAACAACCGGGGCAATGCGCTTCAGCAGCTGCAAGCTCCGCTGGAGCAGTGGCAGCGCAACAACGCTCAGGAGATGGAGCGCCTGGCCGACGAACAGGAAGAGGTTGGCGAGGCTTACGCACGCAATGTGATGCGCATAGAGGCCGGAAAGAGGCGCTATCTGGAGCAGAGGGCAAGGATTTCAATGGCCA
Source organism: uncultured Prevotella sp. (assembly GCA_900318625.1). Classification (GTDB taxonomy): domain Bacteria; phylum Bacteroidota; class Bacteroidia; order Bacteroidales; family Bacteroidaceae; genus Prevotella. The sequence goes on along the minus strand of ONLG01000004.1, from coordinate 58,780 downwards.
ATCAGGTGATGCCCCTTATCGACAGGATGCTCCACGAGGTGCGCTCGCTGCTGCATAAAGAGGAGAACCGCGAGCTCAGGGCCGAGCGAATGGAGTATATTGCCGACCTTACCGACATGATAAATGTCTATAACGACGTGCTCACCCAGTGGATAGAGCTGCGGCAGGGGCGCTTGCAGCTCCACGTCGAGAGCTTTCCGCTGAGTCAGGTGTTCGACATCATCAAGCGCGGAAGCATGGCTTTCAGACTCAAGGGCATAGCGCTCGACATCGAACCGACCACGGCTGTGGTGAAAGCCGACCGCATACTGACGATATTCATGCTCAACACCATAGCCGACAACGCACGCAAGTACACTCCCGAAGGGGGCCGTGTGACCATCGGCTCTACCGAAAGCGACGACTACGTGGAGGTTTCTGTTACCGACAATGGCAGTGGCATGACTTACGAGCAGTTGCAACAACTCTTCAGCCGTCTGCCTGCCGCCACACAGCAGGCCGCAAATGCCCAGTTTCCAACTGCCCCACCTCCAACCCCTACCCAAGGGAGGGGAGCAGTGAGCACCACTCACCAATCCCAACAAGGGCATGGGTTCGGCCTGCTCAACTGTAAGGGTATCATCGAAAGCTACAAGAAGCTCAGTCCTATCTTCAATGTCTGCACGCTTTCAGCCGAAAGCAGTCCGGGCCGAGGCAGCCGTTTCTTCTTCCGTCTGCCCAAGGGAGTAGTGCGTTTGTTTGTGGCAGTGGCTCTGTCGGCAGCATCGTTGCTTGGCACAGGTGCGCAGGTGGTTGCTGCCAATGGCCCGTCGCTGAATAAGGCGGCAGTCACAGCCCTTCAGCAAGAGGCCGGTCGCTATGCCGACTCAGCCTACTACTGCAATATCAATGCACAGTATGAGCGCACGCTGCTGTTTGCCGACAGCTGTATGCAGCGGCTCAACAAGCTCTATCTTGAACTTCGCCCCGGCGGCAGCCCCCTGATGACACTCGACAGCCGGGGCACCGATGCGCCGGCTGAGCTGGCATGGCACCGCGACAGTGTGGCTCTGGACTACAGCATAGTGCTCGATATGCGCAACGAGGCAGCCGTAGCTGCGCTCGCCCTGCACCGCTGGCAGCTCTATGAGTACAACAACAATGCCTATACGCAGCTCTTCAAGGAGCACTCCTCAGACCACGGACTGGCTGAATACTGCCGTAATATGCAGAAGTCAGAGACCAACAAGAATGTTGCCATAGTGCTGCTGTCGCTGCTTTTCGTGTCGATATTCCCGGCATATTACTTCCTTTACTATCGCCACAGGCTCTACTACGAGTTCTGTTTAGACCGCGTGAAGCGCATCAACGAGATACTTCTCGAGGACATAGACCCGCAGGAGAAGCTCAACAGGATAGACCAGCTGGCAACAAACCGCTTTCCCCACAGTCTGCAAACCATCGTAGCACAGGTGCGCCAGGCACTTGGAGAGTCGTGCCAGCTGATGCAGACCAGCAAGATAAACATTGAGATGGCACGCGACGAGTTGCGTCGCACGGAGATGGAAGACGAGAAATATCATGTCATCAACAGCGTGCTCGACAACTGTCTGTCGGCTCTGAAGCATGAAACGATGTACTATCCTTCGCGTATTCGCCAGCTCCTCGACAACGGCAGCAGCGATACTGTGCAGATGATAAGTGAGTTGTTGGCCTACTACAAGGAGCTTTATGCCATCCTGAGCCGCCAAGCCACCAACCAGCTCAACCGTGTGAGGATAGAGTGCAGGCTCGTAAGGCTTACGGAACTGTTGCCTGCCAAGGTGGAAGTGACAGGAGCCGAAGGAATAGAGCTGCGCGGCGACAGGGTGATGCTGGCCTATCTGTTCGTGCTGTTGCAGAAGCAGGTGGCTCCCGGGGTGCTGACCATCGCGGCAGAAGACGTGGGCGGAGGCTATGTGGAGCTGCGCCTGTCGCTGCCGCAGGCTGCCACGGGCGGACAGCAGGACATCTTTGCACCTTCGCCGGCCAATATTCCATATATGCTTTGCCGACAGATAGTGCGTGATGTGGGCGAGAGCACCCACCTGCGACGTTGCGGAATAGTGGCAAAACCGTCGTCGGAGGGTGTCAATATGACGATAATACTTGCCGAAAAAGCCTTCGTGGAAAACGTTAAAGAATAAAAGTAAACGACTGAAATACAAGTAGCTATGGATAAGTTCAAAGTGATAATAGTTGAAGATGTGCCCTTAGAGCTGAAGGGTACTGAGGGAATAATCCGCAACGACATACCCGAAGCCGAGATTGTCGGTACGGCAGAGAACGAGACAGCCTACTGGAGACTGATGAAGAACGCTGCCGTAGACCTTGTGTTGCTCGACCTCGGCCTCGGCGGATCGACCACCGTGGGTGTGGAAATATGCCGCCAGACCAAGCAGACCTATCCCGCAGTGAAGGTGCTGATATTCACCGGCGAGATACTCAACGAGAAACTGTGGGTTGATGTGCTTGATGCCGGAGCCGACGGTATATGCCTGAAGAGTGGCGAACTGCTGACGCGAGGCGACGTGGCTGCCGTGATGAGCGGCAAGCGGATGGTGTTCAACCAGCCTATTCTGGAGAAGATAGTCGACCGTTTCAAGCAAGACGTGGGTGCGCGGCTGCTCCATCAGGAAGCTTTGGTGGACTATGAAATCGACGAATACGACGAGCGCTTTCTGCGCCATCTGGCTTTAGGCTACACCAAGGAGCAGATAACCAATCTCAGGGGTATGCCTTTCGGTGTGAAAAGCCTTGAGAAGCGGCAGAACGAGCTTGTGCAGAAACTCTTTCCCGGTGGTAACCGTGGCATGGGAGTCAATGCCACGCGCCTCGTTGTGAGAGCTTTGGAACTGAGAATACTCGATATTGACAACCTTGAGGCCGATGAAGAATAAGCTGTTGGGGATAGTGGCCGTGGTGTTGCTGCTGTTGCAGGTGGCAGTAATCATCGTGTCGTGGCTTGTCAGTGCAGCTATGCCGGATGTCCCTATACACTCGCTGCTGAGCAGTGAGGGCATAAGATGGTTCTTCGGTACGTTTGTCGACAATCTGCTGACACCATTGCTCGTGTGGCTCTTGCTGCTGTCGATGGCTTGGAGCACCGTGAGCAAGAGCAGGCTGCTCAGTTCTTGGAACGACAGAACGGTGTCGACAGGGCGCAGGATGGCTTTGCGCACGTCGTTGGCTGTGGCTCTGATGCTTGTGGCGGTAGTCGCGTTGCTCACCGCAGTGCCCAATGCTATTCTGCTCAGTGCCACCGGCGAGCTGTTTCCGAGCAGTTTCTCGCGGAGCATAGTGCCCGTGGTATGCTTCATAGTGACGGTGACGGCAATGGTCTACGGCTTTCTGCTGGGTACCATCTCCAGCCTTTCAGACTTCTACGAGGCTCTCTCGGGAGGGGCGAAGTTCTTTGCAGGCTTGCTGCCAATCTACGTTTCCGGTTGCGAGTTGGTGGCTTCGTTGATGTTTGTAATGGGTTGAGATACAATAGAATAATATAAACCACTAAACAATTAGTAAGATGAAACATTTTAAACATTTAGCTTTAGCTATGGCAATGAGTGCTTTTCTGCCTTGTGGAGCTCAGACAAAGGGAACTCAGGGCAATGAGTTTGTCATCAATGATATGCGTTTCCGCATTATCGCACCAGCGAAAGTAGAACTTAAAGCCTTTGAAGGCAAGGGCGAAATAGTTATCCACAACGGTCCAAGAGTTAAGCACATTGTCGACGGAAAGGAAGTTGAAATCCTTGAAGACCGTCCTTACCAGCTGGCCAAACCTATCGACGTAACGGTGCCGGCCACCGTTAATAACGGCGGAAAGACCTACACCGTGGTTGCCATAGGCAACATGGCTTTCGGTCAAAACGGCTTCGTAAAGACCGTGAAGCTGCCCAACACCGTCACCGAGATTGGCGATTCGGCCTTCTTGGGGAGTCAGATGTTGGAGAATATTACGCTTAGCAGTAAGCTGCGCACCATCGGCGCACGTGCCTTCTGTGGTACCAACATTTCCCAAATGACTATTCCGGCGGGCGTAACGAAGATAGGTAAGTGCGCGTTTGTAGGAGTCAAGAAACTGTCGGAGCTTTCCGTGGCTCCCGGCAACAAGGCTTTCAAGACTGTTGACGGCGTTCTTTTCACGGCCAACGGCAAGCGACTGATATTCTATCCGTCAACGAAAGCGGGCGACTATGTTGTGCCGGCAGGGGTGAAGCATATTGAGGACGAGGCTTTTCTGGATGCAAACAGTCTGTTTAACATCGAAATGCCAGCCGGACTGCTCACCATCGGCGAGGATGCGTTCAGCGGTTGCAGCCAGATGAGCAATGTGGTGGTGCCCAAATCGGTGAAGAAGATCGGCCCGCAGGCGTTCACCATGATGTATGGACTGAGAAAGATAGAGGTGGAGCAGGGGAATACGGCTTACACCGTGGTAGACGGCTTGCTCTACAACTTTGCCAAGGACACGCTCATTCAGTGTCCAATGGATATGCGCGTCGGAAAAATTGATGTGCCGCAGGGCGTGAGGATTATCGACGACTGGGCTTTCTATAGTCAGAACCACTTGAAGGAGGTTTCGCTTCCGGCCTCGCTCAAGGAGCTGGGGGCCAGCGGCTTCAGCTATTGCAGTGAGTTGCAGACTGTCAACATATCGCCAGAGTCCACCTTGCGCGTCGTGCCCGTCCATGCGTTCATCTACTGCAAGAAGCTTCAGCACCTTTCGTTGCCTGCTACGGTCAGAAAGATTGGCGACAAGGCTTTCTACGAGTGCCGCTCGCTCACCAAGCTGCAGCTGACCGACGATGTTGACTACATCGGAAAAATGGCTTTCGGCTTCTGTCACGAATTGGAAATAGACAAGATACCAGCCTCACTGATAGACATTGAGAGCGGTGCTTTCTTCTCATGCCGCAAGATAGTGAACCTCGTTATCCCCAACACGGTAAAGACGATAGGCTCACAGGCTTTCTATGGATGCGATGGCATGGAGACTGTTGATTTAGGAACGGGTGTGAAAAGCATAGGAAGTGAGGCGTTCAGCAGCTGTGATAAGCTGCGCGAAGTGGCCATACCAGACCAGGTAACTACCTTGGGGCATGGAACGTTCAAGGGTAACAAGGCAATGACGAAGCTCACCTTTGGCAGCGGTCTGACTGCCCTGCCATCGTCGATGTGCTGGTATTGCCCGTCGTTGACCGACGTTGTGATACCTGCCAATATCCGCGAGATAGGTATGGATGCCTTCTATCAGTGTCCGCTGAAGACCGTGAAGTTCCTATCGGCCACCCCGCTGGACAACGACCGCCGCATATCCGAGTTCGAGAATGTAACGATTCTGGTGCCCAAAGGCTCACTGGCTGATTACAAGGCAGCACCCTGGACTGTTGAAATAAAGACCATTAAGGAATACAAGAAGTAGCAGGTTGTAGCGCTTGCTTACACTTGCAACTGCTCTTTACAGATACAGACAGCTCTGCATAAAAGCTTGTTGTTCAAGCTTATGTGCAGAGCTGTTGCTTATTATAGATACTTAATAAATCTGCTTGTTATCCGAAGAGCAGGCGCAAGGCTTCTTCAACTTTCCTGACAGGGCACAGTTCTATCTTGAATTTCTTGGTGTTAAGGCCCTGCATATTGTAGCGTGGAATGATGATATGGCTGAAACCGAGTTTTTCGGCCTCGGCAATGCGCTGCTCTATGCGTGCTATGGGGCGCACTTCGCCCGACAGTCCCACCTCTCCAGCCATGCACCAGCCGGGTTCTATGGGGGTGTCGACATTGGAAGAGAGTACTGCGGATATCACGCTGAGGTCGGTGGCAAGGTCGGTAACGCGCAGTCCGCCGGCAATGTTGATGAACACATCTTTCTGCATAAGCTTGAAGCCTACGCGCTTTTCGAGTACGGCAAGAAGCATGTTGAGTCTGCGCTGATCGAAGCCTGTGGCCGAACGCTGCGGTGTGCCGTATGCTGCGGTGGACACGAGTGCCTGCGTTTCTACGAGGAATGGCCTCACACCCTCGATAGCCGAGCTGATGGCTATGCCTGAAAGGCCCGTGGAATCCTGTGTGAGAAGCAGTTCGGATGGATTGCTGACCTGCCGAAGACCATTTTGTTGCATTTCGTAGATGCCCAGCTCGCTGGTGCTGCCAAAGCGGTTCTTCATTGAGCGCAGTATGCGATAGAGGTGGTGCTGGTCGCCCTCGAACTGAATGACGGTGTCGACGATATGCTCCAGTATCTTCGGTCCGGCGAGCGTACCCTCCTTAGTGATATGTCCGATGAGGATTACCGGCACACCGCTCGATTTGGCGAAGCGCAAAAGGGCTGATGCACACTCGCGAACCTGCGACAGACTGCCTGGCGAGCTGTCGACTTCCTCAGTGGCTATGGTCTGGATAGAGTCGACAACGAGCAACTCGGGATGGAGCTCCTTAACGTGCTCGAAGATGTGCTCAAGCGAGTTTTCGGTGAGTATCAGCAGATTGTCGCTTGACGGTGATTGGTGGTCAGCGGGCGATGCTGCCGACAGCCGTTCGGCACGCATCTTGAGCTGGTGGGCACTTTCCTCACCGCTAACATAAAGTATGCGCCGTTCTGGCATCTGTAGTACAGTCTGTAACGACAGTGTACTCTTTCCAATACCCGGTTCGCCACCGAGCAGAACAATGCAGCCCGGCACAAGCCCACCACCAAGTACTCGGTTGAGTTCAGCATCATGGGTGTCAATGCGTGGCTCGTCGTGGGATGGAATATCACTCAGGCGCATGGCCTTTCCGCCTTTAGAGTGGGGCTTTCCACCGCGAAGGCTCAGCGCTGCCGAACGGGCAGCCTGGCTGCCCGTGTCGGAGGCTATGCGTATCTCCTTAAAGGTATTCCATTGACCGCAACTCGGACATTTGCCAATCCATTTCGTAGACTCTTGTCCGCAGTTTGAGCAAACGTATGCAATCTTGTCTTTTGCCATTGGGCTTGTTTGTAAACTTGTCTACTCGTCGGCAAGCCGACTCGTCAACTACTTTATGTTAGGTTCTTCAAGGCCGAGATGCTTCTTCTTGTCAACCACTTTGAGTACCAGGCCAAGAACGAGAGCAGCTACGCCCAGACCTGCCAGCATGATAAGCGGATTGGTGTAGTCGAGCTGTGTGGGGTCGGTAACGCCGGGGTTGGAGGAGTCGAGCACTTGTCCAATGAGCAGAGGGAAGAGCCACAAGCCGATGTTCTGGATCCAGAATATCAAGGCGTATGCGCTACCGATAATCTTGGCATCGACAAGCTTGGGCACGCTGGGCCACAGCGAAGCCGGAACAAGCGAGAACGAAGCTCCGAGCACGAGTATTGTAGCGTAAGCAATAATCACTCCGCCCACGGCATTGCTGCTGAACAGCGGCAGAATGAAAGCAAACGTCAGGTGGCAACCGATTAGCAGTAACGAGCCCAGAACGAGCATGGATACTGCGCGGCCCTTGTGGTCGAGGTAGCTGCCCAAGATAGGCGTGATAAGTACAGCCAACAATGGGAATACGGCAAAGATGCTCTCAGCTGTCTGGCGCATATAACCCATGTAGCAATATGTAATGAGCGCAAGGATAGATATGCCGAGAAGGCAGTAGCGACGTGTCTTGTCTTTCTGGAAGTTGCTGGCAAAGCCTGCGGCAGCAACGATGAGCATTATAATATACTGCACGATGGTCACACTGTCGCTTGCCCAGAACGAGTTGGAGTCGGGGAGAGTGAGTGTAAGGTTGCATTGCAGCATATTAACGGCATATTTCTGGAATGGGAAGATGGCTGAATAATAGAGCACACAGAGAAGTGCAACAATCCAGAAGCCACTGTCGGTGAGTATCTTGCCCAGGTCGCTGACCTTGAATGGATCGTCTTTTTCTTCTGCCTCACCTGTTTGCTTGTCTAACTTGCTGTCCATGACGAAGTAGACAAGAGCCATGATAAGGGCGATGCACATGAGCACAACGCCAAAGGCTACAGAGCGGCTGACACTTACATTGCCGCCAAGGCGAGCAAAGAAGGGCGAGAAAATCATACACGTAGCCACTCCTAATCGGGCAAGTGCCATCTCGCTGCCCATGGCAAGTGCCATCTCGCGACCCTTAAACCATTTCACGATACCTCGCGATACGGTTATGCCGGCCATCTCGCATCCACAGCCGAAAATCATAAAGCCACACGATGCAAACTTGGCTGAAGCTGGCATCCCTGCGGCGAAGGGCAGGATGTCGAGCCATTCAACTCCAAAGAGTGGCCCCCAGTTAAGGTGGCTGCTGAACCATGCCTCAAGGCCGGAGCCCATGAACGATTCGCTTATAGCATACCATTTGACAATAGCTCCAACAAGCATCAGGGCACACGAGAGAACCATCGTGAAGCGCACACCCATCTTGTCGAGGATGATGCCTGCGAAGATAAGGAAGAAAGCCCACACATTGAGAAAGACCTCTGAACCCTGCATACGTCCAAACGATGTGGAGTCCCACGAGCGGGTTTCCTGCATGAGGTCTTTGATGGGTGAGAGAATGTCCATGAAGATGTAACTGCAGAACATGGCGAGAGCCAAAAGCAGCAATGCTGTCCAACGCATGGCTGCTGAGTCGCGCAGTGTTTTCTGAATCATTTGTGTCATAATATTAGTGCTTTTATTTTAATCTGTTCCTTTTTTATTCGCGTAAGGGGTAGATGCTGTTTATTTGAGCCAGCGCTTGAGCCAGTCGAAGTATGTTCGCTGCCAGAGAATACCGTTCTGGGGCTTGAGCACCCAGTGGTTCTCGTCGGGGAAGATAAGCAGCTCGGCTGGTATACCACGCAGACGGGCTGCATTGAAAGCGCCCATGCCTTGGTTGGCATTGATACGATAGTCTTTCTCGCCGTGAATACACAGAATAGGTGTGTCCCACTTGTCAACAAAGCGATGGGGGGAGTTTTCGTATGTCTTTCGAGCTCGCTCGGTCTGGTCTTTGTTCCAGTAGGCATCGTCGTATTCCCAGTTTGAGAACCATACCTCTTCCGTGTCGGTATACATCGACTCAAGGTTGAAAGCACCGTCGTGGGCTATGAAGCACTTGAAGCGCTTGTCGTGATGGCCTGCGAGATAGTAGACTGAGAAGCCACCGAATGATGCTCCCACGGCAGCCAGTCTGTCTTTGTCGACATAGGGCAGGGTAGCCACGGCATCGTCGATAGCTGAAAGATAGTCTTTCTGGCATTGACCAGTCCAGTCGCCACTAATCTGCTCACACCACTCGCTGCCGAAACCTGGTAATCCGCGGCGGTTGGGTGCTACGATGACATAGCCTTGCGAGGCCATGATCATAAAGTTCCAGCGATAGCTCCAGAACTGCGACACGGGACTTTGGGGACCGCCTTCGCAGAACAGCAGCGTAGGATACTTCTTGTTAGGGTCAAAATCAGGTGGCAGTATTACCCAATAATGCATATCTTTGCCATCGGTTGTCTTGGTCCAGTGTGCCTCCGAAGTGGGTTTGGCAAGCTGGTCGAAGATGTGCTTGTTCTCTTCTGTTATCTGTTTGATACGAGTAGAGGCTATGTCTTTTCCGGGACTGACGACATAGAGGTCGGCACTTTCGGTGTAGCTGTGGCGTTCCATGAGCAGTCGGCCCGTATTTCCAAGCATCTGTAAGCTGCCGAAGTCAGCTTTGTCGTTGCTGAGTTGGCGCACCTCGCCTTTCAGATTGGTTGAATAGAGGTTCTCAGTGGCGTGCCAAACACCAATGAAGTAAAGGGTGTTCTTCTTGTCTGCCCAGCAGAAATCATCGACGTTGGAGTCGAAAGACTCAGTGATGTACTGCTTTTTGCCACTGGCAAGGTCGTAGATGCACAGTCGGTTGCGGTCGCTCTCGTAGCCGTCTCGCTTCATTGAAAGCCATGCAAGGTGCTTGCCGTCGGGCGAGAACTTGGGATTTGTGTCGTAACCGACATTCAAGTCGGATAGATGTTCTGAATTGATGGCTTGGTCTTTTAAAGTCTTTGTGGGGTCAATGGCAACATCTGGAAGTATATCTCCTTTGCAGAGATTAGTGGTCTGGCGGCTCGACACATTATATAAATATATGTCTGAGTCTGTAGAAATGGCATAATTAACCCCTTCTTTCTTCCTGCAAGTATAGGCTATGAGTTCGGAATTGGTACTCCAGTCGAGCTGCTCGATGCCTCCAAACGGAGCCATCGGGCACTCATAGGGTTCTCCCTCGAGAATATCCGTACCGCTGTCGATGCCTTCTGGTGTGACATTAGCCACAAAGGGGTGGCAGACAGACTCCACGTAGTGGTCCCAGTGGCGGTAGTTCATGTCGGTGCAAAGCCGTCCGGTAGCCTTTGGAAGGTCTGAAGGATTCTGCTTTATGCTACCGTGGTAGGGTAGACTTTTTATTAGGATGACGTGCTTTCCGTCGGGTGAGAACTTAAATCCCTCAATTTCGGTAGCATCGTGAGTGAGCTGTCGGCGGTCGCCGCCGTTGCAGTCCATGCTCCAGAGCTGTCCGTCGGTGAGGAAAGCAATGTGTTTACCATTCTCGATCCATGCCGCATCGGTTTCGTTCTTGGAAGATTGGGTGAGTTGTTTCTTGTCGGATCCGTCAGCGTTCATAATGAAAAGCATCTGGTGTCCCTTGTTTTGCTCAACGCTGTAGTAGCCCACTTGATAAACTATTTTCTTTCCATCGGGCGAAGCGGAGGCACCTCCTACGCGTCCCATGGCCCAGAGGGCTTCGGGTGTCATGCGGTCAGAGGTTAGCTTGATGTTGTTCTTGCCTATCATTTCCTGTGAATTGGCCGTCAATGGCAACAACAGTAATGCTGCCATGAGTAGCATGGTAGTGTGTCTTTTCATAGTATGTAAGGTTTATTTTTTCTTTGTAGGGTCGCACGTTAGGCCGCAGCCAAGTTTCTTGAATATTTTGCGGTCGACCTCGCTAAGCATGACTGTGCTGTGTACCTGGCAGTTGCGAAGCTGTGGCAGTTGCTCCAGTGCGCGGCGGCAGTTTTCGTCGTGCTGGGACAAGACAGACAATGCAACAAGCACTTCGTCGGTGTGGAGCCTTGGATTACGTCCTCCGAGATATTCTATCTTCGTCTTCTGGATTGGCTCAATCATGCTTTGCGGAATGAGTTTCACTTGATGGTCGATGCCTGCAAGGTGCTTTGTGACATTGAGAAGCAAAGCTGCACTGCAACCGAGAAGAGGGCTTGATGATGCTGTGATTATCGTTCCGTCGGCAAGTTCTATAGCAGCCGAAGTGTGTCCAGTCTCTATTTTGCGCTCGTATGCTGCCGTGGTGGTACGGCGGTAAGCTGTTGAAATCTTTGCCTGGTTGAAGAGAAGGCGTATCTTGTTTACTTCGTTCTCGTTATCTGCACCATCTGCAAGCTTGTTGGTTGCGTCATAATAGCGGCGGATAATCTCGTCGCGCGAGGCTTTGCAGCATACGTCGTCGTTGCTGATGCAGAAACCAACCATGTTTACCCCCATATCGGTAGGCGACTTGTATGGATTTTCACCGTAGATGCCTTCAAACAAAGCATTTAGAACCGGGAAAATCTCAATATCGCGGTTGTAGTTTACTGCTATTTTGCCGTAGGCTTCGAGATGGAAAGGGTCAATCATGTTCACATCGTTGAGGTCGGCAGTGGCTGCTTCGTATGCGATGTTGACGGGATGCTTGAGGGGAAGATTCCAGACGGGGAATGTCTCGAACTTGGCATAGCCTGCTCTTACGCCGCGTTTGTTCTCGTTGTAGAGCTGGCTGAGGCACGTAGCCATCTTACCGCTTCCTGGTCCAGGAGCTGTTACTATCACCAATGGGCGTTCTGTGATGACATAGTCGTTCTTGCCGAAGCCTTCGTCACTGGCTATCAGCTCCACATTGTGTGGATAGCCGTCGATAGGGTAGTGAATGTAAGACTTCACTCCGATACGCTCCAGACGGTGTCTGAACTGGTCGGCAGCACGTTGTCCGTTGTAGTGGGTTATGACGACAGAGCCAACCATGAACTCTCTACTCATAAACTCTTCACGCAGTCGCAGAACATCTTCGTCGTAAGTGATGCCCAAGTCAGCGCGAACCTTGTTCTTCTCAATGTCCTCAGCACTGATAACGATTATTATTTCGATACTGTCGCGCAGCTGTCCGAACATACGCAGCTTGCTGTCCGGCTTGAAGCCAGGGAGAACTCTGGAAGCGTGATGGTCGTCGAAGAGCTTGCCACCAAGCTCCAGATAGAGTTTTCCGTTGAATTGTGCAATACGTTCCTTAATGTGCTCAGACTGTATCTTGAGGTATTTCTCGTTGTCGAAACCCAATTTCATTTCTATAATTGTTTTTGTATTGTCAATGTTGCACCGTGTGTTGTGCAGTTCAAATATAATTGAGCATTACGCAATATGAACTTGCGTAATGCTCATATAAGTTTTAATTGTTGCCGAGTCCCTTGCGCTTGCGCTCCAGTTCCTCGCGTTTACGTTGCATCTCAGCTTGCTGTTCCTGCATGGCTTGCAGGCGTGCGGCCAGTCCGGAGAGCTTCTTAGGATTGTCCTTGTTGGCCTTATAGCGTGCTTCAAGAATAGCAAGTAGCTTCTCGTCGTTTGTGGTCTTGCGAAGAGTCCACATGATAGCAGCCGAGAAGAACAGTGAGATGAAGTAGTAGAAGTTAAGTCCTGACGAATAGTCGTTGAACATGAAGAAGAACATCAGTGGCATAAGATACATCATCCACTGCATCATCTTCATCTGTTCGGCCTGCTGGCCTACCATCTGGTCGCGCTGTTGGCGCATTGTCATCCACGAGTATAAGATGTTGGAAACGCAGAACAATATACAGGTGAGCGACAGATGGTCGCCAATGAGCCACAGATTGCTGTCCCATTGCCAGATGGGGTCGTAGGTAGAGAGGTCGTCTATCCAGAGGAAACTCTGTCCGCGCAGTTGAATTGCGTTAGGTACAAAGTTGAACATTGCAATCCAGATAGGCATCTGAATGAGCATGGGCAGGCAGCCTGCCATGGGACTAACACCATATTTGGCATATTCTTGCATCATTGCCTGCTGTTTCTGCATGGCATCTTCGGGCTTGTTGAACTGCTTTGTGGCTTCATCGAGTTTCGGTTTCAGCACGCGCATCTTAGCACTGCTCATATAGCTCTTCTTGACAAGAGGGAATGTGATGAGCTTCAGCAGCAGGGTAATAAGAATAAGAACCACTCCCATCGGTATGCCGAGCTTGGTGAGGAAGTCGAAAACATAGATGGTGAAGAAACGGTTTATCCATCGGAACAGCGGCCATCCCAGATAAACGAGTCGTTGTAGCTCGAGATCTTTGCCGAAAGTGCTCTGCTGCTCCACATCCTGAAGCAGTCGGAAGTCATTTGGTCCATAATAAAACTCAAACTCAGACGGAGTCTTGCCTGTCGGATCGAAGAATGTTTTGAGCTTGGCTTCATACTGCTTCAGGTAACCGCTGCCTTTTTCCTGTGGTATTGAAGTAAGCAGGGCATTGGCAGCGAAGTCGCTCTTTGCGATCATTACAGCCGAGAAGAACTGATTCTTGAAAGCAACCCAGTCGAGCGAAGGCTCAATCTTCTCGTCGCGCTTCTCAGAAGTTTCGTTAAGATAGTCGGTAGAGCCATCCTTTTCCTTGTAGGTAAGAGTGGCATAGCGGTTTTCAAATGTGAAGCCCTTTTCCTGTTGGCGGCAATGCTCCTGCCAGTACACGTCCATGAGAGAGTAGTTCGGCTGGAACAGTCCGGCCATACCAGTTGCCTGCATCTTCATGTGGAGCATATAGTCGTTTCCGAGCAAGTACTTGATGGTGAGCTTCTTGTCACTGCCGGCATTGGCAGTTAGAGTGAGAGTACTGTCTGTTACCTCGCTCGGGGCAAAGAACAAGTCGGCTGTAGAGATGTTGGCCTCTTTTGTGGCAAGCATGAAAGTAAGCTGCTGGTCGTCGCCGTCGAACAGGGTAAGGTCTTTCGTATCAGCCTTTCCTTTGCTGTGGCCTATAAAATTCTTGAGAATGGCCTTTTTTGTAACGCCTCCTTTTGTCGATATAGTTACTTCGAGCTTTTCGTTTTTCAGAACTATGTCCTCAGCTTTACCGTTCATAGAACTGTAGAAAAGTGCTGTTGTGTCAGCTACAGTTTGTTGTATGGTATCGGTTTTTGCTTTCTGCGCCTTGGCAACTGCTGCCAGCGAGTCCTTCACGGCCTGTTGCCTTTGTTTCTCCAGTTGTTCTTTCTGTTGTGCAATCTCCTCTTCTGATGGTTTTGTGTACCAACTGAATCCAATGAGCACAAGTGCAATGAGCACAAATCCTGTGATAGTGTTCTTATCCATGTGTTTTCTTTTCTTTCTTCTGTTTTAATCTTTGTTAAGAAAAATTGCTATTAAACCGCAAAGTTAATGCTTTTTCCTGAAAATAGTTCTTTTTAATCGAAAAACTCTCGTTGTGTTGTCTTGGCAACGTCTTATTCCTTAGTGAACACTCCATCAATGCTAAGGTGTCCTCGATGGCCGTCAATGACAGCTTCAAAGTATGGTGGCTCTTCGCTGACTGCTATGTCGTCGTAGATGAATGGTGAGACAACAGTGTCCTTGCCGTCGGCAAGCAGAAGGCCCATTTTGCCGTTGCGCTGAGCTATGATAGGTACCGATACGAGGTCATCAACATATATATAAGGTGTGCGCAGAAAGTCATATTGCGCGCTGACAAGTATGTTGCCTTTGTGGTCGCGTATTCCGAACTTGCCGTCTTTCTCGAACACTTGGTGGAACTGCTTATAGGTATTGCAGATCTTGTCCGTGTAGTATTCGAACCGTTCCTTGTTGGTTAGCAGTTTGTTGAAATAGCTATATGTGTCAGAGTAGTTGGCAATAGCTCTTACAACTACAATCTTCCAGTCGAGACCGTCAATGGCGTGCCGGTTCAGGTCAATATAGCGGGCAATAGCCTGTATTCGTTCCGGCTGCGGCAGCTGTCTGAGCCTTTCCTCGAAACGGAGCATGTGGCTATGGCTGCCCTTCATGGCTTTTATATATCGGTGAAGCTGTCGCGACATTTCGTCGCAGACAAACTTGTCTATCTGATATTCTTCAACAGGGTCGCGGAAGTCGGTGTCGAAGTTGTCTTGTGTAATCATAATCTAAAGTTTTTTTATTCTTAAAGGAGAAACCAGATGTATGACTTCTTCATTAGTAGTCACACATCTGGTTTTGTTGTCTTTCAAGTTGTTAGTTGGTATATTCCTGCCAGCTCTTTATCTGTATGTCTTTCTCCTTGAGGCTGCAGAAAGCTTCGATAAAGGCTTTTGCCAATCTCACGTTGGTCATCAGCGGAATGTTGTGGTCGATGGCAGCACGGCGGATGCGGTATCCGTTGGTCAGCTCGCGCTTGGTGTGGTTCTTCGGAACATTCACGATGAGGTCAATCTCATGGTCGGCAATGAGTTTCATCACAGATACAGGCTTCTCGCCATAGTCGCGTTCTTGGGCCAGCTGTTGCAGATAACCCAACTCGCCGCCTTCCTTCTGCTCTTCGTCAGGCCAGCTGACGGGCACCACAGCCACCTTGTTGTCCTGCAAGTAGCGTGCAGTGCCTTCTGTGGCATAAACCTTGTAGCCGTTCTTTACAAGCAGCTGGGCAGCCTCGAGCATATCAACCTTGCCCTTGGCAGGACCACTCGATATGAGCACTGCCGGTGTAGGATGAGTGGCTGTGGCAGTCGGTATCTTGTAGCCCGTGGCTATCAAGGCGTTGAGCAGGGCCTCATTGAAGTCATCACCAAGGCATCCGACTTCGCCGGTAGACGACATATCGACTCCCAGCACTGGGTCTGCATTTTGCAAGCGGGCAAAGGAGAACTGTGATGCCTTCACTCCGATGCGGTCGATGTCGAACTCTGACTTGTCTGGCAGACTATATGGTGCATCGAGCATGATGCGTGTTGCGGTCTCAATGAAGTTGCGCTTCAGGATCTTTGATACGAACGGGAACGAGCGGCTGGCGCGGAGGTTGCACTCTATAACCTTCAGTGTGCGGTCTTTTGCCAGATACTGGATGTTGAACGGACCCGAAATGTTTAGCTCCTTGGCAATGCGACGCGACACTTTCTTTATTCGGCGAATGGTGTCGTAGTAGATGTGGAGCGCTGGGAAGCACATAGTGGCATCACCTGAGTGTACGCCTGCAAACTCGATATGCTCAGAGATGGCATACTCTACGACCTCTCCCTTGTCGGCAACACCATCAAACTCAATCTCCTTAGTGTCGGTCATGAACTTTGAAACAACGACGGGGAAGTCCTTCGACACCTCAGTGGCCATCTTCAGGAAGCGTTCAAGCTCCTCGTTGTCGTAGCATACGTTCATTGCAGCACCCGAAAGTACGTAGCTCGGACGTACCAGAACGGGATAGCCCACTTCGTCAACAAACTCCTTGATGTCATCGAGACTGGTCAGTGCTCGCCATGCAGGCTGGTCGATGCCAAGCTTGTCGAGCATTGCCGAGAACTTGTCGCGGTTCTCAGCACGGTCTATGTTGATAGGACTTGTGCCGAGCACAGGCACTCCCTGACGGTGGAGCTTCATGGCAAGATTGTTGGGTATCTGTCCGCCAACGCTTACTATCACGCCGCGAGGTTGCTCCAGGTCGATAACGTCGAGCACGCGCTCGAGCGACAGCTCGTCGAAGTAGAGGCGGTCGCACATATCATAGTCCGTAGAAACCGTCTCGGGGTTGTAGTTTATCATTATCGACTTGTATCCAAGCTTGCGTGCCGTCTGTATGGCATTGACCGAACACCAGTCGAACTCAACACTCGAGCCAATCCTATAGGCACCCGAGCCGAGCACGATAACCGATTTGTCATTCTTATAATAAGGTATATCGTGAGCGGTCTTATCTGTGTGATAGGTGGCATAGAGATAGTTTGTGAGTTCCGGGTGCTCAGATGCAACGGTGTTGATGCGCTTTATTGAAGGTAGCACACCCAGATCCTTGCGGTACTGGCGCACGGTGAGGTTCTCCGTTTCCATATTGCCCTTGCCTGGCTTCAGCACGAAGCGTGCTATCTGGAAGTCAGAGAAACCAGCTTGCTTAACCTCCCTCATCAGAGGCTCGTCGATTTCCGACAATGAGGTAAGAGCCTGGAGCTTATGCTTGAGGTCAACAATGTTCTTCAGACGGGTGAGGAACCATCGGTCAATCTTTGTCAGTTCTTCGATGCGCTCTATGCTTAGCCCGTCTTCCATAGCCTGTGCAATGGCAAAGATGCGCAGGTCGGTGGGGTGGGCCAGCTCGTGTTCAACATCGTCGAAACGGGTGTGGTCGTTGCCTACGAAGCCGTGCATACCTTGGCCAATCATTCGTAGACCTTTCTGAATCATCTCCTCGAACGAACGGCCAATGCTCATAATCTCGCCAACCGATTTCATCGAGGAACCAATTTCGCGGCTTACACCAACAAATTTTGTAAGGTCCCAGCGTGGAATCTTGCAAATCATGTAGTCAAGACTTGGAGCAACGTAAGCAGAGTTTGGAGTTCCCATCTCGCCAATCTGGTCAAGTGTGTAGCCTAAGGCTATCTTTGCAGCCACGAAAGCCAGTGGGTATCCCGTGGCTTTGGATGCCAAAGCTGACGAACGCGACAGACGGGCGTTCACCTCGATAATGCGATAGTCGTTGGTCTGTGCGTTGAAGGCAAACTGAATGTTGCACTCGCCCACGATGTTGAGATGGCGCACGCAGCGTATTGAAATCTCTTGCAGCTGCTTCACCTGTTCGTCGGTGAGCGAGCAGGTCGGAGCTACCACGATACTCTCGCCGGTGTGTATGCCCAGAGGGTCGAAGTTCTCCATCGAAGCAACGGTGAAGCAGTGGTCGTTGGCATCGCGTATCACCTCGAACTCAATCTCCTTCCATCCTTTGAGCGATTCCTCAACGAGAATTTGCGGAGCAAAGGTGAATGCCGACTCAGCAAGCTCGCGGAAAGCCTTTTCGTCGGGGCAGATGCCCGAGCCGAGACCTCCCAAGGCATAGGCAGAGCGAATCATTATGGGGAAACCTATCTTGCGGGCAGCCGCCAGCGCGTCGTCCATACTCTCTACGGCTTCGCTGACGGGAGTCTTCAGACCTATCTCGTCGAGCTTCTTTACGAAGAGGTCGCGGTCTTCAGTGTTCATAATAGCCTCAACAGAGGTGCCCAGCACTTCCACACCATATTCTTTCAAGGTGCCGTTGCGCCACAATTCGGTGCCGCAGTTCAGTGCAGTTTGTCCACCGAACGCAAGAAGTATACCGTCGGGACGTTCCTTCTTGATTATCTCCGTAACGAAATGAGTGTTTACGGGTTGGAAATAAACCTTGTCGGCAATTCCTTCGCTTGTCTGAATAGTTGCGATGTTGGGGTTGATAAGTACCGAACTGATACCTTCCTCACGCAAAGCCTTCAGTGCCTGCGAGCCAGAATAGTCGAATTCTCCTGCTTGTCCAATCTTAAGCGCACCGGAACCGAGAACCAGTACCTTCTTGTTTTTTTTCTCCATATTGCTCTTTTATGTCTTGTTGTTTGCTGTTGCGTTAGTCCTCAGTCTTTAGGGAATAGTTAGGCTTTCCCCGATATATAGACTTTCCAATTTGCAAAGGTACGATTAAGCGAGCGCAATACAAAGAAAAAAACTTTCTTTGTTCACACTGTTGCCACATTCTTCTCTGCTTTTACCCCTGCAAAGTTACTGAAAACGGTGCTTAAAACAGAAATATTTTAAATTTTTACGCACTCTGGCAGCTCGTAATCTCACTCACTTGCAGGCTTGGGTCTTCCCATTTGTGCATATTAAACGAAAAGAACAATCCGCAACCTCCATGTAAAGTAGCAGACTGTTCTTCAGTTCTTATCAAGCAGAGAGCCTTAACATAGCACTGATAATATCTTAGAAGAAGAGTTGTGCAAGCACATAGCCTGCCGCAGTAGAGGTTATGACGCATACCAAGCCCGGCATCATAAACGAGTGGTTGAGCAGGTATTTGCCAATGACGGTTGTGCCCGAGCGGTCGAAGTTCACGGTGGCGATGTCCGACGGATAGTTGGGAATGAAAAAGTATCCATAGACGCTTGGCAGAACTCCGAGCAGAACAACTCCATCGATGCCGAGCGAGTAGGCAAGAGGTAACATGGCTACCACAACGGCACCCTGCGAGTTGATAAGCACGCTCACGGCAAAGAAAGCCAGTGCGATGGTCCAGGGATATGCCTCCACAAGTCCCTCGAGCATGGCCTGCATCTCGGTCATATAGTTGCTGAAGTAAGTGTCGGCAAGCCATGCAATGCCATAAATAGCCACCACAGCAACCATGCCGCTCTGCCATACTGCTCCTCCGACTGCCTTCTTTGGCTCGGCTTTGCAGAAGATTATCATCAGTGCGGCTGCGGTAATCATTATGATCTGGATTACTAAGTTCATAGCCAACGGCTTTACTCCCTTGTCGGTCTCGAATTCGGGCAGCAGGTTGATGCCAAACATCTGAGCGAGTGAGAATACAACGATGATGCCCAGTGCCAGTAGGAACACGTAGACGGCGCGCTTAGCCGACGGAGAGATCTTCTTGTCGAGCGTAGTTGCGTTGCTGCCGTAGATGTAGGCATACTGCACGGGGTCTTTCAGGCGCGCCTGAAACACAGGGTCCTTGTCAAGATCCTTGCCGCGGCGGTATGAAGCGGCGGCGGCAGCCATCAGGCCGCACAGACAGGCCGGAATAGTCACCATTATAATCTGGAGGTTCGTAACCTCAAAGCCATTCTTGGCAGATATTGATGCGAATGCCACTACCGCAGCTGCTATGGGCGAGCAGGTGATGCCCACCTGTGAGGCTATTGATGCTACGCCGCATGGCCGCTCGGGACGGATGCCTTTCTTCAGGGCTATGTCGCAGATGATGGGCATGAGAGTGTAGACCACGTGGCCAGTTCCGACGAGCACAGTGAGGAAGAAAGTGCAGAGCGGAGCAAGGAACGTGATGCGGTCGGGATGCTTGCGCAGCATACGTTCGGCTATCTGTATCATACAGTCCATGCCGCCCGATGCCTGAAGCATACCAGCACAGGTGACGGCAGCAATGATAATGTAGATAACGTCGGTAGGAGGTGTGCCGGGCTTTAGGCCAAATCCGAATACCAAGATAGCCAGACCGATGCCGGAGATGGCTCCAAGAGCGAGGCTGCCGTAGCGTGAGCCCACCCACAATGCTCCCAAGACAACAAGGAGCTGAATGATCATAGTGATTGTCATAGCGTGTGTTTTTAGGTTATTATATGCTTTCAGTGATGACAAAGTTAGTTAAATAGTTTGAATTGTCAATTCACAAATCTGTTTTTTTTCTATGAATAATTGTATTCAAGGTCTGAATAGTAGAGCAGTTTATAGAGCGAAAGGAGAAATAGTGGAGGCTTGCGAGAGATTAGCAGATGCCTCAACTGTTTGCCGAAGAGGTTGTGGAATAAGTGTACCGTCCACCACAAGTTGAGGCGGTTGAGCCTGTTTCTTGTGTCGAGAACGGGCGAATAGCCTGCCAGCTTTTCCTTGTGGTCCATCAATGTCGCAAGACTTGTTTCCACCTTATTTATATATATAGGGTTCTCCTCGTACTTATTGTAGACTATCGGATTGTCGATGTGGTGTATGTTGATGTGGTTTTCGGCCATAATCTTACCGAAGAGCACATCCTCATAGCCGTAGCTTTGGAAGTCTTCGGGCAGCGGATGTGTCATAATGACGGAGTGGTGTATAAGGAAGTTGCACGTGCGGAAGCTCTTGTGGGGATGCTGTGAGCGTTTACTGGCAGTCATTCTTCTGGCGGCGGCTTTCTCGTAGCGATAGCGTAGAGACGTTTCGTCAGTAGGTTTGCTCTTCACCGCAACCCCTCCAGCCACAACAGGCTCCTTGTCGGCCATGATGTATTGCTCGATAAATCTGTCGCTCAGCGGCTCGATGCCGCTGTCTAAGTAGAGCAGCCACTCAAAACGGGCTTCCATGGCAAGCTTGTTGCGTATCGCCGAGCGCCCTATGTTCTGGTCGCTGCGGAAATAGCGGCATCCTTCAAGCTCGCAGGAGCGTAGGTTGCGGGCTATGGTCTCGGGATTGGTGCTGCCGTCGTCGCCAATGACAATCTCGAACTGAAGCGTGGAAATCAAGCTGGCCTGACGGTGCAGTTCGCGTATGAGAGTGTCACAAGGATCGTTATATGATGGGATAAGTATCGAAAGTCCGTTAATCATAATTGGTGGAATGGAGCCGTTATGTACTCTCAACCAATGACAAAAGTAGCCATAAATGCCGAAAAAACAAAGAAAAGCAACAAAAAAGAACCTCATGCTTTTGCTGTAACAGAGAAAAACCGTACCTTTGCAGCCGCTATTACGAGTTGATAGCATTTTTCAAATTTACAAATTCAATTAAAACATTACATTTAAACAATGGCAACAAAAATCAGATTACAACGCGGAGGTCACAAAGGCTACGCTGTTTATCGTATTGTAGTGGCTGATTCGCGCGCACCACGTGATGGTAGATTTACTGAGAAGCTTGGTACTTACAATCCAAACACCAATCCTGCCACAGTAGATTTGAATTTCGACCGTGCCCTGTACTGGGTAGAGGTAGGCGCACAGCCCACCGATACCGCCCGCAACATTCTCAAGTCAGAGGGCGTTTACATGATGAAGCACCTGCGCGGTGGCGTTAAGAAGGGTGCTTTCGACGAGGCTGCTGCCCAGAGCAAGTTCGATGCTTGGAAGCAGGCTAAGGTAAAGGGCTTCGATGCCGTTCGTGAGGGTGTGGCTAAGGCTAAGAAAGAGGCTGCTGCCAAGGCTCTCGAGGCTGAGAAGAAGGTCAACGAGGCTATTGCCAAGAAGGTGGCTGACAAGAAAGCTGAGGCTTCTGCCGCTGCTGCTGAGGCTGAGGCTGCTCCCGCTGAGGACACTGCTGCCGAGGCATAAGAGCTCCGGAAAGGTAGAGAAACAGACATTACCTTTCATAAGAATAAAGTCCGATAGGCTTGTAAACAAGCTTGTCGGACTTTTTTTATATCTGGTAAATGCTGTTGAGTTGCCGGTGTTCACTGTTATAGCGGCGTATGCAAACCACGTTTTGTCTTGGCTTGCTTAACCCATATCTTGTTGCGGACTTCCATTACTCGTTTTGTTCTTTTCTTTCTTGTTCACATACTCCTCTGCAATATCGTTCCATCGTGGGATATCGAGTTTCACACCATAATGCTTCTGATAACTCTTCGTGAACTTTGATAGCCACTCTCCGCTGAACTTGCGCGTGTCAGGATTGCGAAAGACGGTTTCATCAATAGCTGAAATGAAATGCTCCAGAGAGGCAAACTGCTTGAACTTGCTGCGTTCTCCATCGGCATACCACTTGCCCGGACGGATTTTATGAACAACGTTCTTCTTCACTTGCAAATTAAGCGGCCAGTTTTCCATTGGGCGGCAAATCTCCCACACATTCTTCAGCCACATCTTCTTGATGACTACAAAACCATCATCCTGCATCACATAGCCGAAAATGATGTACTTTGTATGCACCATGTAGGGTTCGCGAATGAGTTCAGTCTGGAAAGCGTTGAAGTCCGCTATGTCAAATCCTGGAGTCGCTTCATAGTTGAAAGCCTTTACCTCCAGCAAGTCTTTCGTTTTGTCATCGGGACTGAGAAACACATCTGGGGGCATCTGAGTGTTTTCGTTTGGGCTGTATTCTATGTCGTTCTTCTTCAGCCAGCCCTCCAGCCACTCCTGCATGATGTTTCCGACGACATCACGCGCTTTGACAATGATGTCAACATCGCCGAGGTAAAACTTGATTTGCCCCTGCACTTCATATATTTTGAAGTCTTCGAGTAATTTCTGATAAACTTGGTCAGCTGTAAGTTTCATTTTGTTCGTTGTTTATTCTAATGTTTACTAATTTCGTTGATAAGTCGCTCGGCAACAGCCTTTATTACAGGCACAACAACAGTGTTACCCAAGAGATCGTAGCCATCCCTTTCGGACATGTCAAGAACATACTCCTCTGGATAGCCAAACAGCCGTAATCCCTCGCGCAGAGTAAGCCGTCGCAGGCCTCCGTCGTCACCCACAAATAGTTTGTTCATATCCATTGCTACAAGTGTAGGGGCCACATCGTTTGGGTCGAGTATTTTGCTTATGTCAAAACTCAGTTTGCCTGCTACGATGTTGTAACCTTGTGGTTTGCTTTCATCCACCACTCTCACATTGTAACTAACGCCGCTGTCAGTTTTTTTTGTGACACGCTTCTTAGGATATTCGTACACGAGGTAACGCTTCTTCACAAGGCTTTCAAGCAGTTCGTCAAGGTCTTTGCCTTGGTAGAATGAGGCTATCATTTCACGAGAGAGTGGCATCCCATCCATCCAATCAATGCCCCATTGCTCAGCCCATTTCTTTTTTCGCCGCTCAGTGAGTATCTTGTCAAGCAGGGCGCGTTCCGCCTTGGTGGTTTCACCTTTAATGCCAATCTCCCAGCTGTGAATGTTGTCGTCACCACCACGTTTATCCTTAATGGATTTTCCATATAGTTCATCCAAGGAAAACCTTTTGAGCAGCAACTTTACAATACGATTATCTGAAAGAGGTTTGCCTTGTTCTAATACGTTGGCCACCGTTGCTTTTCTCACGGGGAAATCATCCAGTGACACCTCGTTGTCGAATGTTCCCACAATGTATATTCGCCGTCTCGCTTGCGCCACACCGAAGTCCGAAGCGTCAAGCACTCTGTGATTGACTTTGTAGCCAAGGCTACGGAGCGTATCAAGGATAATGCGCAATGTGCGGCCTCCATCATGGTTTACTAAACCCTCCACATTTTCGAGGAAGAAACCTTTGGGACGTTTTTCCTTTAAAATCCGAGCCACTTCAAAGAAAAGTGTCCCGCGAGTCTCGTCGGCAAATCCCTTCCTTGCACCAGCTGCCGAGAAAGCTTGGCACGGGAAGCCTGCACAAAGAATATCAAAATGGTCTGGGATGTATCTTTTAGTCGATTCCTTTGTGATGTCGCCAAAGGGCAATTCGCCGTAGTTCGCAAGGTAGACTTGCTGAGCCGAAGCCTTAAACTCGGAAGAATAGACGCACTTTCCGCCAAGTTGCTGCATGGCTATGCGGAATCCCCCCATGCCAGCGAAAAGATCAATAAAGGTGAATCTTGGGTTTGGGGGTGTGGGAAAAGGTATTTTAAAGAATACATCGAACATATTATATTGCAAAGGCGATTCTGCCACTTTCCATACTTCCTCGTCGGATAAGCCCTCATCCATCTCTTGTCGAAATTGTTTTCGAGAAAGGAATTCACGGATAGAGGATATAATTTCTTCTTTCCGTTTCTTTGTTACCTTAACTTCATTGTTATGCAGATAGTGGCTAAGTACTGCCATCTGGTTTTCAAATGAAGTTTCACCGTATATCTTCAAACCATCCTCGGTGATTTCTTCAGGGAAGGCCTGTAGTTTCATATTTTTAGCCATAATACTATTTTAATTCTTAGGAAAGAAGATACTGTTTGTATTCACAGACGAACAATTCTCGAATGTCAACCTCTAATAGTTCTGCAATTTTGACGATAAAGGCAATGTGTGGCTATGATGTGTTAGTACACCACTTACTGACCGTTGATGTGTTTACTCCCAGTTGTTCTGAAAGCCATTTACTTGTTCTTTTCTTTTCTACAAGTACCAACTTTAGCCTGTTTACATCTTCTATATAGATTTTTCTATATGATTTTTTAATTATTAATTGCAAAGATAGTGATTTTTCTCACTTCTTGCCAAATTTATAATTAAATAAAGCAACCTCATGGCGGAATCTCTTTTTATGGGGGCAGAGGGCGAAAGGGCAGGGGGCATGAGGACGGTCGCAGCTGTCTATCAGATGCATAAAGGCGGCTGCCAGAGAAAGTGCTTCATGTCGACATGACCGTTTCTGAGGAACCTAACGCCTTCGGCTTCGAGCATAGTGCGCTGGCTGGCCCATCCTGGAGCAGTGCGTCCGGCAGCGTTCACCACTCTGTGGCATGGCAAGCTCTGTGCCTCAGGCGAATAGCGCAGGGTGCGTCCCACCATGCGCGAGTGGCTGGGCCAGCCTGCCCATGCCGCGATGGTGCCGTAGGTGGTTACTCGCCCACGGGGAATCTGCCTCACGATGTTGAGCACTGCCGCCTGAAAAGCACGTGCCTGCTCGCTGCTCATCTTATCGGGGTAGGCTTTCATGTTGCTAAAGGTTTGGCTGTCGGAGCAGTTTCTCGTAGAGATTGGCATATTGCGCAGCCACCCGGATGAAGTCGTGGTGCTTCCTCACGTAGTCTATGCTCTCGCATTTCATGCGTTCTATGCGTTCGGGATTGAGCAGCAGTTTCTCCAATTCGGCATATACGCTTTCGTAGCTTGGCGTTACGTTGACTATAGGCCGCAGCTTCTGCTCGTCGAGGATGGCATAGTTCTCAGGCTCGCCGCCTCCAACCACCACGATGCCTTTCGACATGGCTAAGAGCGAATTCATGGATGGCGTGTAGCTGTAGAGCTGGTCCAGAATGATGTCGCTTTGGTTCATAAGCTCCTGATATTCATTGAATGGAACACCTTCGGCAACTTTCAGTTCGGCAACATGGGGGTGGCGTGCGCAAAAGTCGCGTGCAGCCTGGAGCATGATGTCGGTGCCTTTGTATTCGGAACGGTTGCGGCTGATGCCTATGAATATGTTTATCAGCTTTCCGCACCTGTGGCACGGCTGGTCGCTGATGGGGGTAATGGGGTAGGGAATGAAGCTTGTCTTTGTCGGAAAGTAGTCCTTGTAGCACACCAGATACTCGTAGAGTCCGGCAACGATATGGTCGGCATCGTTGGCAATGAGCTGGTTGAGGTGCTGTTTGGGAGTGCCTGTCCACTCAGCCCGTTCTTTCTCTGCATCGGCATTGTGCCGCAGCTGTCGGCCAATGTTGAAATCGCTGTATCGCAGAGGCATTGTGGTGGAGCAGGTGTTGACCCAGTACCAGTCCATGCCGTATGCCCCGAGTACAATTCTTCGGTTGTTGCGGCGCAGGTAGTTGTAGAATGGCCTGATGTGCTGGGCTTTCAGTTCGAGGAACATGGGGTTGATGAGCTGCACGATGTCGTATCCCTTGAGGTGTGGCAGCATCCGGAGAAGTCTTGCGAGGTAGGCAATGCCGCCCAGTTTCCCCGGAGTGCGCTCCAGATTGAGGTCGCGCGGATAGTTTTTCCAGAAGTCGCCGTTCGACAGCACCGTGCTCTCGTGGCCCAGCTGACGCAGTCCTGCCGACAGTGTGGCGTGGACGTTGCTGTATTCGCCCAGTAGAAGAATTTTCATTGCTCTGGTTGGTGAGTGATGTTTGCGGTTGCTGTGATGGTGTCAGTCAGTGAAGCGCCTGAGCAAAGGCAGCGAGCGGAGCAGCAGCCTTAGTCCGGCAGGCGATGCCGAGAGCCGGCTGAACCACTTGTACTTGCTCGTGTAGTTGGCATCAGGCAGGGGGAACAGTCCCTCGCGGCTCAGTTGCTCGGTGCGCTCGCTGAGCTGCTGTTCCGACCTGGTGAGTATTATGATGTTGTAGATGTAGTCCATCGTGAGTTGGTCTATGCGTCTTCGCAATGCCGTGCGCTCCTCGATGGGGCCGTGGGCTGCCGAAGCGTTGAGCGAAAGGATGATGCGCATCATGTCGTCAAGGCGCTTCTGCTTGTGGCTGTCGTCGTCGTCGTTCACGATGGAGCCTTTGCGCTGCCTGTAGAAATATGCCGTTGCGTCGGTCTCGATCACCCTTTCAGCCCTTATCATAAGCAGCGGAGTGAACTCTTCGTCTTCGTGGAGCAGGTCGGGAGTGAAGCGCAGGTTGCCCAGGATGCTCCTTCTGAAGATGTAGCCCCAGGCGCTTGCCCTAAGGTTTTTGTGGCGCATGAAAGCCGTTCCGCTCACGGGGGCCTCGGCAACGACGGGAGCGGAGTGCTTGGTGGCTTTTGACGTGTGGTGGAACAGCAGCATGTCAGTGTCGGGCTGCTTTTCCAGAATGTCAATCAGCTCGTTGTAAACCTGCGGAATGAGCATGTCGTCGCCGTCGACAAACTGTATGTATCGGCCCGTACACAGCGGTATGGCTCGGTTGCGGGCTGCGCTCAGGCCGCCGTTTGGCTGCCGGATGTAGATTATCTGGTCGAGATAGCCGTCGAGCAAGGGCAGTATGCTGTCGTCAGAGCCGTCGTCGACGAGGATTATCTCGCGCTGCGACGCATCTAAATCGAGCGAGAGCAGGCTGTCGAGACATTCCGTGAGCAGGCTGAACGGCAGGTTGTACTCGGGGATGATGAAGCTTATCAGCGGTGCTGAGGGCGCAAGGCTTTTGCCAGATGTGATATTTTGCATAGTGTGTTGAACCCAAAGGTGTTTAGTATCAGTAATTTCCAATTTGCAGGTTTCAGTTTTAGTAGAGGCAGCAACGGCTGTTGGCCGGTTGCCGAGGCTACGTCTATCTGTACGTTGAGCGCACTGGTGTAGTACGCTGCAAACTTTTTGTCGGTTGTGTCGATGCCTTGCAGGTGGTCCCTGAGGAAGCTGACGTGGGCATTGAGCAGGTCGGTGAGTTCCTTGGCGCCTGCATTGGCCGTTATGCCCGATGGGTTATAGGCGTAACAGTAGCTGCCTATGGACGTGGTTCTCACCTTTTGGCAGCGGCTGAGAAGGTGGGGCAGGGTGTGGATGTCCTCGAAGGCAGTGGCAAGCGGGAACCTTACGTCGGCGAACAAGGAGCGCCGGTAGATTTTGTTCCATGCGTAGGCATGTCGGTATGCCTGCCCGTCGAGCCAGTAGCTGTTCATGTCGTGATAGGTTGCGTCGGGCAAGACAAAGGGCTGTTGGCTTCCGTTCTGGTCGGTCTGAACGAACGAATACTCCAGAATGTCTGTCTCGCTGTCGGCTGCGAGGATGCCGAGCAGCTGCCCGAACAGGCCGGGCGACAGGTGGTCGTCGGAGTCGACGAACGTGACATAGCGTCCACGGGCAACCTCGAGGCCGGCATTTCGGGCATCGGAAAGCCCGCCGTTTTGCTTGTGGAGCACCACGATGTTGTCGTAGCTGCGTGCCAGACGGTCGCATATCGAGCCGCTCTGGTCGGGCGAACCGTCGTCGACAAGTATTATCTCGCAAGAACCGATGCCTTGTGAGACCACGCTTTCGACGCATTTCTGCAACCATTGCTCTACGTTATAGACCGGTATGATGACTGACAGCTCCATTTTTATACAGCAAAGGTACGGTTAAGTGAGGGCAAAACAAAGAAAACAATTTTCTTTTTTTTGCCGAACGGGAGTACCTTCGCTTTATTTATATAGCAAAGGTACGGTTAAGTGAGGGCAAAACAAAGAAAAACCTTTTCTTTTTTGTTGGCTAACGGGCAGAACGGGCAAGGATTGATGTAACGTTTTTGTCAATTTCTTTTCGGTCCTAACCCGTAAGAAGAGTGAGGAAGAGGCATTTTGAGATGTCCTGTTTAACCTCAATTAACGATTAAAGAAAAGTGGTAATTGCCTGATTTATCGGTTGTTAAATCCCGGTAGCTTGGTTGCTGATTTTACAGATGCCCTTGGGAAGGTTGCTCCGGCAGCCTTGGAGTAATGCTCCAGAAGCCCCGGAGCATTACTCCAGAGCTTCAGTAAGCTTGCTACGGGGCTTCTGGAGGAAAGTTACGGATGGGGCTGTAAAAGTATTCAGGACTTCTGTCGTGTTTCTGCAGGCCGCAACCGGGTATGCGCTGGCTGCCGTGGCTGCCGTGGATGAAAGGCCGCTTGTTGACAAAAATAGAAAAAAGTGATGAAGATAGTTTGCTGATAGTGGAAAAAACATTATATTTGCAAGGTGATATATAGAGCCGACGGCCTTATTGGCAGGTGCTGCCAGTGAAGGCGATAGTAAGCTTTTTCTGAGTAATAACCGAAATACAATAAATCTATAATAAATTTCAAACTATACTGCTATGGCAAAAATCAAGACTATAGGCATCCTGACCTCTGGTGGTGATGCACCCGGAATGAACGCAGCAATACGTGCCGTCACCCGTGCCGGCATCTATAACGGTTTCAATATCAAGGCTATCTACAGAGGATATGACGGACTTGTGCAGGGCGAGATACAGCCGTTCACGACCGAAAACGTCAGCGGAATAGTTCGTCGAGGCGGTACGATACTGAAAACAGCGCGCTCGGCAGAGTTCTGCACCGAAGAAGGACGTGCCAAGGCATACGAGAATATGCAGAAGGAAGGCATCGACGCGCTCGTGGTAATTGGCGGAAACGGCTCGCTTACAGGTGCTATGGTCTTCGCACAGGAGTACGATGTGTGCTGTATAGGACTACCGGGAACTATCGACAACGACCTTTATGGAACCGACAATACCATAGGCTACGACACTACAATGAACACTATCATGGAGTGCGTGGACCGTATCAGGGACACGGCGCAGAGCCATGAGCGCATCTTCTTCATTGAAGTGATGGGTCGCGATGCAGGTTTCCTTGCACAGAACAGCGCAATAGCCTGTGGAGCAGAGGCTGCCATCATACCCGAGGACTCAACCAACGTGGATCAGTTGGCTCGTTTCATGGAGCGCGGAATACGCAAATCGAAGAAGAGCTGCATCGTGATTGTCTCTGAGAGTCCCAAGTGCGGAGCACTCTATTATGCAGACCGCGTGAAGAAAGAGTTTCCAGACTACGATGTGCGCGTGTCTATTCTGGGGCATTTGCAGCGTGGAGGTCGTCCCACGGCCCGCGACAGGATACTTGCCAGCCGCACGGGCGTAGGTGCTATCGAGGCCATACTGCAAGGCCAGCGCAATATTATGGTGGGCGTGAGAAACAACGAGGTGGTCTATGTGCCCCTGAGCGAGGCCATCAGGAGCGACAAGCCGTTCGACAAGAAGCTTATCAAGGTGCTCGACGAGCTCAGTATATAATATTAAGGTATGTTTAAGCTGCTGCATTGCTTAATTGCAGTGGAATGATAATTATTGTCAAAGCGATATTTGCTTTTGTTAAGGAAAACGATTATCTTTGCAGCAGCTTAAATATTCTGACTATTCCGAATAATCAATAATAAAAAATACATTACTATGGCACAAATCAATGGTTACATTTCGCAGATTATAGGCCCGGTCATCGACGTTTATTTCGATACCAAAGGCGAAGATCCTGAGAAGGTGTTGCCAAAAGTCTATGACGCTCTCCTCGTCAAGCGACCCGATGGAAGCGACCTCGTAATTGAAGTTCAGCAACATATTGGTGAAGACACCGTAAGGTGTGTGGCAATGGATAACACCGAAGGCCTGAAGCGCGGGTTGGAGGCTGTGCCCGTCGGAAGCCCTATCCGGATGCCTGCCGGCGACCAGATCAAGGGTCGTATGCTGAATGTTATCGGCAAACCGATTGACGGTATGAAGGACCTCGACATGAAGGGAGCTTACCCCATACACCGCGAAGCTCCGAAGTTTGAGGAACTTTCTACACACAAAGAGGTGCTCGCAACGGGCATCAAGGTCATAGACCTGCTTGAGCCATATATGAAAGGTGGTAAGATTGGACTCTTCGGTGGTGCCGGTGTGGGTAAGACCGTGCTCATCATGGAGCTTATCAACAATATTGCAAAGGGCCATAACGGATATTCTGTGTTTGCCGGAGTGGGCGAGCGCACGCGTGAGGGTAACGACCTTATACGCGAGATGATTGAGTCTGGTGTGGTTCGCTATGGCGAAAAGTTCAAGAAGGCCATGGACGAAGGCAAATGGGACCTCTCGCTCGTTGACCCCGAAGAGCTGAAGAAGTCGCAGGCTACCCTTGTCTATGGACAGATGAATGAGCCGCCGGGTGCCCGTGCTTCCGTTGCGCTCTCTGGACTGACGGTTGCCGAAACGTTCCGCGACAATGGCGGAAAGGACGGTGCTGCCGCTGATATTCTTTTCTTCATCGACAACATCTTCCGTTTCACTCAGGCAGGCTCTGAAGTTTCGGCTCTGCTGGGACGTATGCCGTCGGCTGTGGGCTATCAGCCTACTCTGGCTTCGGAGATGGGTGCCATGCAGGAGCGTATCACTTCTACAAAGAGCGGTTCAATCACCTCTGTGCAGGCTGTGTATGTGCCTGCCGATGACCTTACCGACCCGGCTCCTGCCACGACCTTCACCCACCTTGACGCAACTACCGTGCTCTCAAGAAAGATTACCGAGCTTGGTATTTATCCTGCTGTTGACCCGCTGGGCAGTACTTCGCGTATCCTCGACCCGCTGATTGTGGGCAAGGAGCACTATGAGTGCGCACAGAGAGTAAAGCAGATACTCCAGCACTATAACGAGTTGCAGGACATTATAGCCATCCTTGGTATGGACGAGCTGTCGGACGAGGACAAGATGGTTGTGAACAGAGCACGCCGAGTTCAGCGTTTCCTCTCTCAGCCGTTCTCTGTGGCAGAGCAGTTCACAGGCGTTCCCGGTGTGATGGTCAGCATTGAAGATACCATAAAAGGCTTCAACATGATTCTCAACGGAGATGTGGACTATCTGCCAGAGCAGGCGTTCCTCAATGTTGGAACAATAGAGCAGGCTATCGAGAAGGGTAAGAAGCTCATGGAAGCTGCCAAAGGTTAGACAGAACCAGGGGATAGTCTAAGACAAAGTTGAAGCAATCAGATTAGAGCTATGTTGAGATTAAAGATAGTTTCACCAGAGAAAGTGATGTTTGACGGCGACGTTCAGAGTGTCTTGGTGCCCGGATCTCTGGGCAGTTTCGAGATTCTCACCGACCACGCGCCTATCATCTCGTCACTCGAGAAAGGAAAGGTTGAGTATGCCACAGACGAAGGCAGAACCGGTTTTGAGATCAATGGCGGCTTTGTCGTGGTTAAGAAAAACGAAGTAAGCCTTTGCGTGGAGTTGAATCATGCGGAATAATGACAGAGTAGGGCAGGCCGCGAGGAGTTATTGCAGGTTCGGGCTTTGGATAATAGCTGGAATCACATTGGCATCGCTATTGATGATGAATGTCATGCAGAGCTTTTCGCTGATGAATAGCCTTCTTGCAAGTGCCCTGTTCTCGCTCGTCACAATGTTCCTCTACGGCATCGCGTGGAAGTATGTGGCCCGGAACTATGCCAATAGCTTGTCGTTGTTCTATCTTGCAGGCTCAGGACTGCGGATGATAGTGGCTGGTATGGCTGTTCTGATAGTTTACTTTCTGGTACCTGACTACGATGTCTTTCGCGACTTTGCTCTGATATTCGTTGCGTTCTATATTGTCATGTTGGGCTATGATGCGTACTTCTTTGCCCGTTACGAGAAAAATAATATAAAAGTTTGATAATAAATGAAACACCTTAAACAACTGCTTTTCATTGCAGTCATGTTGATGACTATCACTCCTGCCTATGCTGAGGAAGGCAAAGGAGAGGGGGGAGTCGACTTGCAGGCTATCCTGTGGGGGCATGTCAAGGACAGTTATGAGTGGCATGTGACCGACATAGGCGATACTAAGGTAATTATCCACCTTCCGGTTATCGTTTATGGAAAATCTGGATGGCAGGTATTTATGAGCGACAAAATAGCTCATGAGCCTATCAAGGAGGGTAAACTGAAAGGCTACAGGGAAGCAGGAAAGGGTACAGGACTCTATATAGCTCCTGCCGGTAGCCTTTACGAGAACAAGATCGTGGAGGTCAACGATGACGGAACCGAGAGCAGACCGTTCGACATAAGTATAACCAAGACCGTTCTTGTGTTGTTCATCGATGGCGTGCTGCTTCTGATTTGTATCTTGATACCGGCACGTTGGTGTCGCCGCCACAAAGCAGACGATCCGGCACCCAAAGGCTTTGTCGGTTTCATGGATATGTTTGTGAATTATGTATATGATGATGTGGTGAAACCAGCCTTGGGAGAAGAAGCTCCGCGCTTTGCCCCGTATCTGCTCACCTGCTTCTTCTTTATATTCATATCCAATATCATGGGTATTATACCGTTCCCTCCGGGCGGAGGAAACCTGACAGGAAACATCACTTGTACGTTCTTCCTTGCAATTTGTACTCTTGTAGTTACTAATGTAAGCGGTACGAAGCACTACTGGAAAGACATTTTCTGGCCTGATGTGCCCTGGTGGCTGAAGGTTCCGGCACCTCTGATGCCGGTGATAGAGGTCTTCAGTATCTTTACAAAGCCGCTTGCACTCATGGTGCGACTCTTTGCCAATATGCTTGCAGGCCATGCCATCGCTATTGCATTGACTTGCATAATATTCATTATGGCAACAATGGGAGCGTTCATGTGCGGTGCCATGACTGTGTTCAGTGTCGCATTGAGCATATTTATGATGCTTCTCGAGGTTCTTGTGTGCTTCATCCAGGCTCTTGTCTTTACGATGCTGAGCGCAGTGTTTATCTCGCTGGCTCGCGTCAAGGGACATGGCGAGTAGTCATTGCACAACTCTTAAGTCGAATTATCTAAATTGAAAGAATAAATTAAAATATTAATAACTTAAAAATTCAATCGTTATGTTATCATTATTATTAGCAGCAGAAGGTGTTGCACAGTTAGGTGCAGCAGTAGGAGCAGGTTTGGCAGTAATCGGTGCAGGCCTCGGAATTGGTAAGATTGGCGGACAGGCTATGGATGCAATGGCTCGCCAGCCTGAGAAGATGGGTGATATACGTACTGCAATGATTATTGCAGCCGCCCTTGTTGAAGGTGTTGCTTTCTTTGCTGTAATCATTGCACTGCTTTGCAACAAATAAAGACCACTTTTATAATTAAGAAAATTAGTCGTAAACAGTAAAGTCACAGCTTATGTCATTGTTATTGCCAGACACTGGCTTGTTGTTTTGGATGTCACTCGTGTTCTTTATCGTGTTTGGCATCTTGTGGAAGTGGGGCTTCCCTGCTATCATAAAGATGACTAACGATAGGAAGGCTTACATTGATAATAGCCTTCAGAAAGCACACGATGCCAATCTGAAGCTTGCCAATCTGCAACAAGAAGGTGAGGCTATAAAGCAAGAAGCTCGCGAAAAGCAGGCTCAGATTCTTCGTGAAGCAGCCGAGACGCGCGAACAGATTGTCAGAAAGGCCGAAGACAAAGCTCGCGATGAGGGTGCCAGGCTGATTAACGAGGCTAAGCAACAGATAGCCACAGAGCGACAGAACGCCGCTAAGGAAATCAAAGCCCAGGTAGCCGAACTTTCAGTGCAGATAGCAGAGAAGATATTGAGAGAGAAGCTCTCAACTGCCGAAGCGCAGAACGAGCTTATTGACAGGCTGCTTGATGGTGTTTCTGTTGACAATACGAAAGGATAATTGGCTATGGACATAGGTGTAATTTCTGTTCGTTATGCTCGTGCATTGCTAAAGGCAGCATTGGCAGCGAAGCAAGAAGAGCAAGTGTATGGCGAGATGCAGACTCTGGCTCAGAGTTACGTCCATGTTCCAGAACTGCGTTTCACAATCAATAACCCCATGCTTGAGAAGGGCAAGAAAGAAAACTTGTTGCTCACGGCGTGTGGGAAGAACCCTTCCAAGCTGACAAGTGATTTCATTCACCTTGTTTTGCAGGAAGGCAGAGAGAGCGTTTTGCAGTTTATGGCCAATTCGTATATTACTCTTTATCGAAAGCAGAAGAACCTCATCAGCGGTCGACTAATCACCGCCGCTGCTGTAGCTCCTGCCACAGAGCAGAAGCTGCGACAGATGGTGGAAAGCAAAACTCGAGGAACTGTAGAGTTTCAGACAGAGATCAACCCCGAAATCATTGGTGGTTTTGTCTTGGAATACGACACCTATCGCATGGATGCAAGCGTGAAAACGAAGCTGAAGAAGATATTGTCGGAACTACAGAAGTAGCAGAGGTATTATATTCTAAAACGTAAACTTAAAAGAATGTCAGATAAAATTAAACCGAGTGAGGTGTCTGAAGTATTGCTCAAGCAACTTCAAAGCATTACCAGTGCTGAGAAGTTCGACGAGGTTGGTACTGTTCTGACCGTGGGTGATGGCGTGGCTCGCATCTATGGCCTGCGCAACGCCGAGGCCAATGAACTCCTTGAGTTCGAGAACGGCACCATGGCCATCGTGATGAACTTGGAAGAGGACAACGTAGGATGCATCCTTTTGGGTCCAACGTCTGGTATCAAGGAAGGTCAGGTGGTAAAACGCACCCACCGTATTGCTTCGATACGTGTGAACGACAATATGCTCGGACGCGTCATCAATCCCCTTGGACAGGCTATCGACGGCAAGGGTGATATTGACTTGACTGATTCTTTCGAGATGCCACTCGACAGAAAGGCTCCCGGTGTGATCTACCGACAGCCCGTGAAGGAGCCGTTGCAGACTGGTCTGAAGGCTGTTGACTCAATGATTCCCATCGGAAGGGGTCAGCGTGAGCTTATTATCGGCGACCGCCAGACTGGAAAGACGGCCATCGCAGTCGACACCATCATCAACCAAAAGAGCTTCTATGAGGCCGGAAAGCCTGTTTATTGCATTTATGTTGCAATTGGCCAGAAAGCTTCCACGGTAGCAGCGTTGGTGCAGAACCTGAAGGAACATGGTGCTCTACCTTATACTATTATAGTAAGTGCTACAGCTGCCGACCCTGCAGCCATGCAGTACTATGCTCCGTTTGCCGGAGCAGCTATCGGAGAGTACTTCCGTGACCGCGGTTATGCTGCGTTGGTTGTCTACGATGACTTGTCGAAACAGGCTGTAGCCTATCGTGAAGTGTCGCTTATCCTCCGTCGTCCTTCTGGTCGCGAGGCTTATCCCGGCGACGTGTTCTATCTCCACTCACGTCTTCTCGAACGAGCTGCGAAGATTAACGAGCAGCAGGAAGTTGCCGAGCAGATGAACGACCTTCCTGCTTGCATGAAAGGTCATGTGCGTGGAGGCGGCTCGCTTACAGCCCTTCCGATTATCGAAACCCAGGCAGGCGACGTGTCGGCATACATCCCGACCAACGTAATCTCAATCACCGACGGACAGATATACCTTGAGTCCGACCTGTTCAACCAGGGCTTCCGTCCTGCTATCAATGTCGGAATATCAGTTTCGCGTGTTGGTGGTTCGGCTCAGATTAAGTCGATGAAGAAGGTTGCCGGTACTTTGAAGATCGACCAGGCACAGTATCGTGAGCTCGAGTCGTTCTCCAAGTTCTCCAGCGATATGGATGCCGTGACCGCAATGACGCTCGACCGTGGCCGTAAGAACAATCAGCTGCTCATTCAGCCACAGTATTCACCAATGCCGGTAGGCGAGCAGATTGCCATACTCTACTGTGGAGTACACGGTTTGATGCATCAGGTGCCTGTCGACAAGATACGCGAGTGCCAGGACACGTTCCTCGAGAAGATGCGAAGCGCACATCCCGACGTTATCGAGGTGCTGGGCAGCGGTAGCCTTACCGATGATGCAACGCGAATAGTTGAGGACACTATGGCCGACATAGCCGGTCAGTACAAGGATTAGTTACACCCAATAGCTAAAAGAGTAGATTATGCCATCACTGAAAGAGATTAAAACGCGAATTGCCAGTGTCAATAGTACCCGCAAGATAACGAGTGCTATGAAGATGGTAGCATCATCAAAGCTCCACCATGCTCAGGTGATGATAGAGAATATGCTTCCTTACGAAACCATGTTGGAGCATATCCTCAAGACTTTTCTTGCAAGTGAGGCCGATGCTACTACTGTCTTCAGCGAAGAACGTCAGGTGAAGAGAGTAGCCTTGGTGGTGTTTAGTTCCAACAGTTCGATGTGTGGTGGCTTCAATGCCAACGTCATCAAGATGATGATGCAGGCTATGGAAGAGTACAACCATCTGGGTAAGGAGAATATCATAGTGTATCCGATTGGCCGGAAGGTAGCCGAGAAAGCCCAGAAGCTGGGCTACAAGGTTATGGGCGAGTACAGCCATCTGGCCGATAAGCCTAACATTGCCGATTGTATAAACATTGCCCAGGAGCTTGGACAGCTGTATGTTGATGGCGAGATAGACAAGGTTGAGCTGTTATATCACCACTTCAAGAGTGCTGGCAGCCAGATACTGACTCGCAAGATATTCCTTCCTATCGACATTTCAGAAGAACTGAGCCTGGACAAGGAGCGCGACCTCAGCACGAACATCGTGACCAAGAAGGCTCAGGAGTATCTGAAAAAGAAGAAGGATACGCAGGAGAAGGAGAAGAAAGAAGTGAAACCGTTGGCCGACATCTTCATTGTTGAGCCCGACATGAACACTGTTTTGTCGCTCCTTATCCCCAAACTTGCCCACCTGATGCTCTATACGGCACTTCTCGACAGCAATGCTTCGGAGCACGCAGCTCGCATGGTAGCCATGCAAACAGCCACCGACAATGCCGACGAGCTGCTTCGCGAACTCAATCTGCAATACAACAAGTCACGTCAGCAGGCTATTACAAGCGAACTTCTCGATATTGTCGGAGGTTCGATCAACAACTGACGGCTGGCTTCTCCACGATAAAAGCGGTATCTCCATATTGACGGAGATACCGCTTTTCGTATGTATTGGCGTTGCATCGCCTGTTTTCAGGCAACTCGTCAGCCTCTATTCCTTGTTTTTCAGCTCCTCCTTCAGCCTCAGTATCTCGTCCCTGTACTGCGCAGCTTGCAGGAAGTCCAGCTCCTTGGCAGCCTGGTTCATCAGTTGCGTAGTGCGTTCGATGCTCTTTTCCAGCTGTGCCTTGCTCATCTTCACAACGATAGGGTCAGCTGCAAATGCTGAATACTTTTCCGAATAGGCTCCTTCGGCTTTCCTCAGGCTCTCCTCATAGCTCGTGCTGACAGCCTGTGCCGAGCCTGTGCCGAGGCTTGTGGCTATCGACTTCACAATCTGCTTTGGCGTGATGCCATGCTCTTCGTTGTACCTGAGCTGCTTTTCGCGCCTGCGGTTAGTCTCGTCTATGGTGCGCTGCATACTCTCAGTTATGGTATCGGCATACATTATCACCATGCCATTGACGTTTCGCGCAGCCCTTCCAGCCGTCTGAGTGAGGCTTCGGTGGCTACGCAGAAAACCCTCCTTGTCGGCATCCAGTATGGCCACAAGCGACACTTCGGGCAGGTCAAGACCCTCTCTGAGCAGGTTCACGCCCACCAGAACGTCGAACAAACCAGCTCTGAGGTCGTTCATTATCTTCACTCGGTCGAGCGTTGCCACGTCGCTGTGGATGTAGTTAGCCCTCACCTCGTGGTTCAGCAGGTATTCCGTCAACTCCTCCGCCATACGTTTTGTCAGTGTTGTCACCAGCACACGCTCGTCTTTCTCGCACCTCAGCTGGATTTCTTCAAGCAAATCGTCGATCTGGTTCTCGCTCGGTCGAACCACAATCTCCGGGTCAAGCAGTCCCGTGGGGCGGATAATCTGTTCCACCACCACGCCTTCCGACTCCTGAAGCTCATAGTCGGCTGGGGTTGCCGACACGTAAATCACCTGATTTATCAGCTGCTGGAACTCATCGAACCTCAGCGGGCGGTTGTCGAACGCTGCCGGAAGCCGGAAGCCATATTCCACGAGGTTGCGCTTGCGGGCCCGGTCGCCGCCGTACATGGCCGAAATCTGCGGCACGCTGACGTGGCTCTCGTCGATGACCATCAGGAAATCCTTTGGAAAGAAGTCGAACAGACAGTATGGCCTTTCGCCTGCCTGTCTGCCGTCGAAGTAGCGGCTGTAGTTCTCTATTCCCGAACAATGTCCCAGTTC
This sequence comes from uncultured Prevotella sp., assembly GCA_900318625.1. Classification (GTDB taxonomy): domain Bacteria; phylum Bacteroidota; class Bacteroidia; order Bacteroidales; family Bacteroidaceae; genus Prevotella. Next base: position 19,908 of record ONLG01000004.1, on the reverse strand, counting down.
GCGTATCATCTCGATGTCATACTCCACGCGTTCCTTTATGCGCTGGGCCCTGATGCCGTCGCCCAGCTCCTTGAAGTAGTCAATCTGCATCACCAGGTCGTCCTGAATGAGGCGGATAGCCTCTTCGGTCTGCTCCTTTGATGTCACGAACAGGTTTGCGGGATATATCTCGTATTGCTCGAAGCTTGCCAGCCTGTGGTAGTCAGTGGAATCTATTTCCTCGATGCTGTCGATCTCGTCGTCCCACCACGTCACCCTTAAAACATTGTTGCTGTAAGCCATGGCGATGTCCACCGTGTCGCCCTTCACGCGAAAGTTTCCTCTCTCCAGAGCCACGTCGTTTCTCACATAGAGTGCATCGACGAGCTTTCTCAGGAACTGGTTGCGGTCGTAGGTCTGCCCCTTGCTGATGCGTATCACGCTCGATGCCATCGACGTGGGCCCTCCCATGCCATAGATGCACGACACCGACGACACCACGATTACGTCCTTGCGCCCCGATAGCAGTGCCGACACCGCCGACAGACGCAGCCGGTCGATGTCTTCGTTGATTGCGAGGTCTTTTTCTATGTAGGTGTCTGTCGTAGGCAGATAGGCTTCGGGCTGGTAGTAGTCGTAGTATGACACGTAGTACTCCACGGCATTGTCGGGGAAGAAGCCCCGCATCTCCTCGTAGAGCTGTGCTGCCAGCGTCTTGTTGTGGCTCAGAATGAGCGTAGGCTTCTGAACGTTCTGTATCACGTTTGCAATAGTGAACGTCTTGCCCGACCCCGTAACGCCGAGCAGCACCTGCGCCCGGTCGCCACGCTTCACGCCGTCGGTCAGCTCCTTTATGGCTTCGGGCTGGTCGCCAGTTGGCTTATAGTCGGATGTAATCTTGAATTGCATAGTACTCAGACTCGGTTATTGTAATTCCATCTCTGCCGCAAAGGTACTCATATTCTTGCTAATGTCAGGTGCTAATGGGCGTAATTCTATGGCTTCGGGCCGCATACGAGGATAATAAAGAACACCTTTTCTGCTTTTCTACGCAGATTATACTTACCTTTGCATTATGTTTTCAAAATATATGTTTTCGGTGAATAACTTTCTTTCAGGCAGTTGCAGCCGGCTGTCGTGGCTTGCGATGATGCTCTTCGCGGCGGTAGCCCACGCCACAGCACAAGATACGCTGCTCATTCGACAGCCCGACGACTATCGCCTCTACGCTCCACTTAATTTCGACAGCGACGTGGCTCGCCGCCTGTTTGTGCCTTCCGCCAATCCCGACAGCGACAGCTTAGCCGGCAGACAGCACGTTGCCGTGCCCGACTCGCTGCTGATGAAATTCTATATTGCCCATCCCGAACTTATCCACAGCGTTCCTTCTGCCGTCCGTCGCAGCCACCACGACGACTATATCGTGGACCAACCGCTGCGACGCAACACCGACTTTACCCATCATGCCCCGTCGGGCAGCAGGCCGCATCTGCCCGGAAGTGTCACTCTCATGGTGAAGAAACCGCAGTTCTGGAGCTTCAAGGGCGATTTCGCATTGCAGCTAATGCAGAACTATGTGTCTGGAAACTGGTATAAAGGAGGCGAGAGCAGCTATGCGCTGCGGGGCAATGTGACGGTCGAAGCCAACTATAACAACCGCCAGAGGCTGAAATGGGAGAACAGGCTTGAGCTGAAATTCGGTCTTCAGAACACGCGAAGCGACTCCGTCCACTCGCTCAAAGCCAACGAGGACCTTATCCGATTGACAAGCAAGTTGGGACTTCATGCTTCAAAACGGTGGTTCTACACCCTGCAGCTCGTAGCCAACACGCAGTTTGCCCACAGCTACAAGACCAACGACCCGCTGCTCTATGCCGACTTCCTTGCGCCACTGAACGTGAACCTCTCGGTAGGTATGGACTACAACATCGACTGGTTCAACCACCGTCTCAAGGGCACGGCTCACTTCGCTCCCTTTGCTTACAACTGGAAATACACGCGCAACCTCGAGCTTTCGTCGCGGCTGGGTATTCCCGAAGGTAAGCATTTCCTCCACGACTTCGGTTCGCAGTTCACCTTCGACACTACCTGGGAGTTCTCCGACCTGTTCAAATGGAAGAGCCGACTCTACGCTTATACATCCTATAAGCGTGTGGAAATGGAGTGGGAAAACACCTTCTCGCTCGCCATCAACCGCTGGATGGCAGCCCAGCTGTTTGTCTATCCTCGCTTCGACGACGGTGTGGCAGCCGACAGCCGCCACGGTTTCTGGCAGTTCAAGGAGTTTGCCTCGATAGGCTTCAGCTATTCCTTTTAGACCTGCTGCGACTGTTGTCGCTTCCCTTTTGTCTCTTTATATGGCCTATAAGTCCTATAAAACATTCAAGAACTATAAGTGTTATAAGTCCTCGATGGACATTTCCCCTCATAGGGGGATTGTAGTGGCAAAGTAATATGACCCATATTACCGACCAATATGACCCATATTACCGACTAATATGACCCATATTACTTTCTCGCAAGACCTATAAGCCCTGTTTACTCCATCCCAACATCAAGCAAAAAAGGCTCCCACGAGAGTCGTAGGAGCCTAATATGCTGGTTGATTTTCGATTATTTCACGACAAACTTTCTGCCGTTCTGGATGTAGATGCCTTTGCTCAGGCGGTCGGCAGACGAGCCGCAGTAGCGTCCGCCGAGGTCGTAGATGGCGGTCTTGGCAGCCTGGCTGTCGTAGTGAAGCTTGCTGATGCCGGTGGTGGTGATTACCTTTGTCGGGGTGTCCTGGCCCTGAACGTAGTAGCCGTGGTTGACGAACGCTATGCCGTCGTAGACCTTGGTGTTGCCTCCGTCATACGAAATGATTAGCGAAGAGGGGATGTCTGTTACCTTGGTGAACGTGTACTTGTAGATGTACTTGCCGTCGCTGGTTGTGCCCATGAGCTTCATGTCGTCGCCCGGCCACGTGGTATTCTGCATATAGTAGTCGCCACCGTTGCCGTTGTCGTCCCACACCCATGTAGAGTAGGTCGTTTCGGTCGGTGTCTCGAAGAAGAACGATATTTCGTCAGCCTTGTCGAGCACTGGTGTGTACTCTTCGGGCTTGTCCGGTTGCTCTTCGTCAAACTTTCCTTTCACGTAGACGGCATAGCCTTTTGCGTCGAGCGAGATGCTCTGCGATGCTGCCAGCTTCACGTTGGTGCGGCTCACGCCGTTGGCAATGGTCTTGCTGTCGAGCCACAGGCCGTAGTCGCCTGCGGTGATGCCGCTGATAGTCGTCGTAACGGCAGAGGTCGAGAAGTTGAGCACCACGATAGCCTCGCTGTCGCCCTTGACGCGCTTGAAGGCCAGCACCGAGCTGTTGCTGCTGGTCAGCTTGGTGACAGAGCCAAACTCGGCTGATGTCTTTCCGTCGTTAAACGCAGGCACGGCGTGCTTCAGCGCGGTCAGCGTGCGAACGGTGTTGAGCATCTTCTTGTCGGTGTTGGCCCAGTTTATCTTGGTGTCTTGGAAGTAGTCAAGCTTCTGGTTGTCGCCAATCTCCTGGCCGTTGTAGAGCAGCGGCATACCGAAGATGGTGAACGAGAGCACGGTCAGCGGATAGCGGTTGTTGCCATACATCGTGGTGAGGGTGCCTTTGCTCAAGTTCTGGTCGTGGTTTGTAAGGTAGACCATGCGGGCAAGCTTGCCGGTAGAGTTGGTGATAAGGTCGTTGCAGTAGCCCCATACCGTGGCGGCTGAAGTGCCGTTTGGACCGAAGCTCTTTAGCTTTCTTTCCTGGAATCCCCAGGCGTAGTCATAGTCGAAACCGGCATATAGCAGAGTGGTCTTGTCCTGAACGATGTCTGCTTCGCCAAGGAAAGTGATGGTCTTGCCGGCTTTATAGCTCTTGATTTCGGGAATGGCAGCGGCCCAGTAGCTTAGTGGTATGTCGGGACTTGATATGTAGTCGCAGCGGTATCCGTCGATGTCGGCCTGGTCTATCCAGAACTTCAGGCAGTCGTTCATGGCTGTTTTCAGTGCTGCGTTGCCGTAGTTGAGCTGGTAAACGTCCGAGTAGTTGCTGGGATTAACGAACGACGAGCCGTTCCTCTTGTAGTATTCGGGATGCTTTGTCACCCATTCGGCATTTGTAGCAGTGTGGTTGGGCACCCAGTCGAGCCATACTTCCATCTTCAGCTCGTGTGCGCGGGCTACGAAAGCTTTCAGGTCGGCGATGGTTCCGTAGGAGGAGTTCACCTTCTGGAAGTTCGTGGCTGCGTAGGGACTGTTTATTCCGCCGCCGCGCGGATAGATTGGCATGAGCCACACCACGTCGATGCCGAGAGCTTTGAGCTCAGCGAGGCGCTCTTGGGCTGCGGCGAAGGTGCCTTCTGTGGTGAACGAGCCGACGTTGAGTTCGTAGACCACTCGCTGCCCCTTGGTGCTGACGGCTTCGTTGTTGATCTTGTCGGTGTAGTCTTCGGCCAACATGGTCTGCGCTGACAGGCAGAAGAGCAGTGACAAAGTAATGATTGTTTTGAGATTAGGTGTTTTCATTGCTGTTTGTTTTATTTTATTAATGTGTTGTCTGCGGTTTTTAGCTATGTGCTAACGTTCTTGATGCAAAGATATAAATTAAAGTGTATATGCGGAAAGCACGCTTAGAGAAAATCAAAGTGTTTTATTTTGGAAATGCTTGATTGTTAGCAGCTTGTCGAAATAAACCCTGAAATAAATCAAACAGAAATTAAAAAGGGCTGCTTTTCACAAAGCAGCCCTCAGTTACATTAACTTTAACAAACAGCAGCGTCGCATTGACGTTTTTTTGCTGTTTTTCTTTGTTCTTGTAAAGGTGTACCGCCTGCGGTTTTCTCGTTCCGCAGGCGATACGGAGTGAATAGTTGATTGTTAGTTATGCTGTTGATATGCTATTGTTCTAATATTTCAAACGATGAGGCATCGCCATCCCATATCCTTACAAAGATGTCGTGGTCAACAGTAATTCCGAGGCTTCCACCTTCCCACTGCACACCGCCGCCATTGTTGTTCGGTATGAAGTTCAAGGTAAGTCCAGTGTTGGCTTCGCCGATGTTGAAGTAAACATACTCTACACCGCCAATAGTCATCGTACCGTCCGGCAACTTGCCTGGCCAACCTCCGAACGCCTCAGCATCGCCCCATGCATAGAGAGCAAGGTCGGCTTGGCTCGACTCGTTCTTTACAAAAAGGATGTAGCCGTCGGTGTGAACTATCTCTGGCTCGGCAGGTGTGGGCTCCTCAAGTTCCTCTACGCCATCAGCCGTAATCCGCAGATAGACGTTGTGGTCGATAGTGTATGCGAAGTCTGCAAGCTGAGAGCCGCCGCCGTTGTTGTTGAATATCAGGTTCTCTGCCAGTCCGGTGTTAGCCTCGCCCATGTCGAAGTACTTGTAGACAACGCCGTTTATCTTGCGCGTTCCGGTTACTTGCATACCGGGCCAGCCTCCGAAGGCCTCAGCATCGCCCCATGCATAGAGAGCAAGTGCATCCCAGCCAGTCTGGTCGTCTACGTAGACTACATAACCGTCGTGCTCTACGTCGGGATCGGTGTCGCTTCCACCTTCTCCGCCTCCTTCGCCACTGTCATAGAAGGCAGCCCAGCGGTCAACGGTGATGTTGGTAGATGTGCCAACGCCCGGATTGTCGTAGTGCCACTTGTCGGCGCCGGTCAGGTCTACTTCCTGACGCTGCTTGCTGCTTACGAAGTGGAAGCCGTCGGCAAGGGTCTTGCCGTCAACGAATGTAGAGGGGTCGAGATAGACTGCACGCTTGATGGTGCTCAGGTCGGTGCGGATGAGCTTGAACTCGTCCTTGCCTACGGCAACTTCGTCGCCACCGTTGAAGGCACCGGAGATATAAATCTCCTCACCGTCGGTGGTGCCACCGGGCAGGATTACTTCGAGAAGAATCTTGCCGTCCTGGATTTCAAACATTTGGCGCTCGTGGTCGAAGACAATGTCCTCGTCTTTGCTACAACTGCCCAATACGACGGGGAAGAGCAGCAACGCCAGCCATAATATCTTGTTTTTCATGGTTTCTTATGGTTTAATTGTTATTATATAATAATGTGTTTGGGATTAGTAACCGGGGTTCTGAACGAGTCCGGGGTTAACGAGCAGAGCGTCAGAGGGCAGAGGATACCACTCGTACTTGCGGTCGCGCTTTGCAGGCAGCTCTACGTTGTCGTCAGAGGTGTGTCCGAAGAAGAACCACTGTCCCTGGGTGAACTTGTCGAAACGGCGCAGGTCGGTGCGGCGACGGCGTCCCTCGTTGAGGTACTCAAGACCCCACTGGCTCAGCATCCAGTCCTTGTCGAAAGCTGTGAAGCCGGGTCCGGGCTCAGCAAGTGGAGCAGAGCTGGTGAAGTAACGTTTGCGAACAAGGTCTACCCACTTTTTGCCTTCGTCGAAATTGCCCTTGCGGATTTCGCATTCGGCTATCATGTAGACAACCTCAGCAAGACGGAACTCTACTTCGTCGATGTCTTTGAAGCCTTCACCTGCACCGGCGGGATACATAGGATACTTGACAAGGCGGATGCCAGAGTTAATCTCGCCCCAGCGTGATGACATATAGCGTTCAAGCTCGCGACCCTGATCCTGGAACGTACCTAACTGGTCAACGAATACCATGTCCTGGCCGTCGCGGTCGTGGTAGTACTTCAGCGGAGTGCTCTTGTCCTGACCAAAGTTGGCATAGATAGGACCACTGAGGAACATTCCCTTCCAAGTACCCTTGGCCAGGTCGTAAACATAGTTCTGCTTGCGGATGTCGCGGTCGTCGAAGCGAGCGTATACGGCACCCAGACCTTCAAATTCAGGTTTGTCAAGATAGCACTCAGCGTCGGTTGTATAGACGTAGCTGCTGTTGCTCTTGGTATTGTCAACTTGGAATGCTGAAGTCTGGATGTTGGCGTGTGTTCCGTTGTCGTAAGAAGGTGTCAGACAGGTGCAGTCCCATCCGCCGATACCGTCATACTTCTGCAGGAAGTACTGCTCAATCTGCTCCATGTAGGGCAGGAAGGTCATGTTGCGCACGTTGGTAGTGGCATTGGTAGCACCCTGACCGTCTTCACAAGCGAAAGCAAATACCACTTCGGGACAGTTCACGTTGTTGATGCTGTAGATGTCGCGGTAGTCGTTTGCTATAGAGTAAGTACCGTAGGCACCGTTCATAATCTCCTTGCACAGAGCTTCGCACTCAGCATAGTGGTCCTCACCGATGAATACTTCAGAGTTGAGCAGAAGGCGAGCCTTCAATATACGGTTCACGCCTTGGTTCATGCGGTTAACGGTTTTGCGGCTTCCGTCTTCCTTGGGCAGGGCTGCCAGACACTCGTCAAGCTCCGTTGATATGAAGTTATAGATGGCATTTGCACCGGCAGAACCGGGAACGTCAGACGATACCGTGGTACAGAGAGGCAGAGCACCACCCCAAATCTCAAAGAGGCTGTAGTAGTTCCATGCGCGGAGCATACGGGCTTCGGCAATGTAGTTGGCTTTCTGAGCCTCGCTAATCTTTATAGTGGCGGCATCGATGCCTTCAAGGTCTTCGATGGTCTGGTTGCTAAGGCCGATAGCGGTCCAAGCACCCTTCCAAGCGTTGTTGATGATTACTGACTGGGGACTCCATGTGTGGGTAGAGAGCACATACTTCTCGCCTTCGTCGTAACCGTAGGTTCCTCCCATCCAGCAGCGCCATGTTACTTGGTCGGCACTGAACTCCTGAAGCATGTAGAAAGCTTCTGGCAGTGAACTCTGCACCTGACCATAGATACTTGCTACAGCTGCTTTAACGCTGTTTTCATTCTGATAGTAGACATCGGCACCAATGCGGTCGTAGGCTTTCTCGTCGAGGTCTGTGCAGGATGCAAATCCCATCGTTGCGGCCACTGCTATCAGAATGTTATATTTTAAATTTTTCATATTTACTATTCTTTTATTGTTGTTTATGGTTTGTTTATAGATGTTCCAGATGTTCTATTTGTTATAGTTTTTCCAGCTTATCTAATATCAATGGAACTTCACAGTCAGACCAAGGCTAACCTGTGTGGCCTGAGGATAAGCCCCTGTTTCGTCTACACCCGGAGTGATACCGTTTTGTGGAACAATCGATGGGTCGTGGCCTTTGTAGCCTGTGATGGTGAAGAGGTTCTTAGCAGTGAGGTAGACGCGAAGGCTCTCAAGCAAGTGACGATTCTTCGGAGTGAAGGTGTAGCCGAGGGTTACGTTGTCGAGCTTGAAGTAGTCGCCCTTCTCCAGATAGTAAGAGCAAACCTTACCACCGTTGTCCTTTACCTCCTTGTTGTCAAGATATGCAACGCGCATTACGTTTCCAAGACCGTTAGATCCCCTCAGACCGATGTCGTACTTACTCTTGTTGAAGATGTCGAAGCCGAAAGCACCACGGAAGAGGAAGCTCAGGTCGAAGTTCTTATAGGTGAAAGAGTTGGTCCAAGACAGGAAGTGCTTGGGAGCACCGTTGCCGATGTATCTCTTGTCTTCGTTTTTGGCGAGGTTGATAGGCACTACCTCATTGTTCTGATTGTAGACAAGCAAGCTACCAGTCTCGTCAATGCCTGCATATTCATAGCCGTAGAACTGACCTACCTTGCCACCTTCTTCAATACGGAAGTAGTTTTCGCTACCACCAATAGCACCAGTGCTATAGAGTTCAATGTAAGAAGCTCGATAGATGTCGCTCGAAAGCTTGGTCATCTTGGTGGTGCCGTAAGAGTAGTTGATACCCGTCGTCCAAGTGAAAGGCTTCTTGTTGAATACATCGAAGTCTGCTGAAAGCTCGAAACCAGTGTTCTTGCTTGTACCTACGTTAACGGTTATTACGTCGTAGATAAATGGAGGCTGTGGAGCTGTGTAGTCCCAGATCAGGTCTGGCGAGCGGCGGTCGTAGTACTCGATGCTACCGCGCAGGCGACCGTTGAAAGCTACAACGTCAACACCGATGTTAAACGAGCTGGCCTTCTCCCAACCAATTTTAGGGTTGGCATTTATTGAGGGAACATAGCCTGTAATCCATGCGTCGTCCATGTAGTAAGCGAGGCTCGGGTTTGCAGAATAGCTGTTCAGCGACTTATAGAGTTCAAATTCGCTACGACCGGTTACACCGTAAGAGATACGTGGTTTCAAGCTCTGGAATGTCTCACCAAGCTTTTCCAGACCCGGAGTACGGGTGATTTCCCAAGCGATAGATGCTGCGGGGAAGTTACCCCACTTGCGATCCCTACCGAAACGGGTGTTACCCTCGTGGCGTAGAGAGGCAGATGCGAAGAGCATATCACGCCAGTTGTAGTTCAAACGTCCGAAGAAACCAATCAGAGTAGACTCGGTCTTGCTGGCCCAAATGTTGTTTTTGCCTCCCTCTGCTTGATACGTACCTTTACCGATGTTGAAGTAATCGAGGTTGTCATAGATGAAGTCTTTGTCCTCAACATAGTGGCCCTCATACTTCGAACGCTCCCACGAATAGCCAATCATAGCTTTCAGCTCATGGTCTTTCAGGGAGAGAATGTAGTTGCCAAGCCACTCCAGACGGTTTGTCCACCACTTTTCGTACTTGACGTTAGCTGCACCAGCGAATGTACCCTTGTCAGAGTCTTCGGTTCTGCTGGGTTTGTAGTAGTGGCTCTTGAGGTCGTTGTACTGCAATGCGTAGCTGATTGAGGTGTTGAGATTGTGATGCTCGTTACGGAGAATCTGCAATTTCACGTCGGCATTGCCGAGAATGTAAGTGCGGTCGCCCTTGTTGTTAATGTCCTTGAGAATAGACACAGGGTTGCTCCATGACGTTCCGTCCTGAGTTTTGTAGTACGAGCCATCTGGGTTGTAGATGGGGAACGTTGGGTTGAGGGTAAGAGCACGGTTGAACATACCGTCGTTGCCCCAGTCTTCGTGTACTCGGCGTGCGCTGAGCGAGGTGTTGAAGGTGAGGAGCTTGTTAAGTGCGCGCTGCTCTACCACGAAGCGACCGCCGTATTCCTCGCGACCGCTGGTAATGTCGAGACCGTTGCCCTTCTTGTAGTTGAGAGATGCGCTGTAGTAACCGTTCTTGTGGCTGCCGTCTAAGCTTACATACTGGTTGAGGCTGTAGCTAACGGGGCGAGAGACAGCATCGTACCAGTCGTCACGTCCACCGTAGTCTACACCACGACGAGAACGAGCATACTCTTCTGCGCTGAGCATCTTGAAGTGAGGCTTGGCAAAGTTCAGGGCAATGTAGCTGTCGTAGGTAACGTTGGTAACGCCTTCACCGCTTGCACCCTTCTTGGTGGTAACGAGGATAACGCCGTTTGCACCACGGGTACCGTAGATGGCTGCCGAGCTGGCATCCTTCAGCACGGTGATGCTCTCAACGTCCTGAGAGGCCACGTTGCGCAGGTCGCCGCCGGCAATACCGTCGATAACAATCAGAGGACCGTTGCTTGCCTTGAGCGAACCGGCTCCACGAACCTGGATGTCACTCATAGCGTTCGGGTTGGCATCGTTGGTTGTGCTGACATTAAGACCAGCCACTTTACCGGCAACCAATCCCATGGGGTCCTGAACGGCTCCCTGGTTGAACTGATCCTTGTTGATCTGAACCACTGAGCTCGATATTTCCTTCTTGGCCAGCGAGCCGTAGCCGATTACAACGACCTCGTTCAGGGTGGTGTTGTCTTCCTGCAGCACTACCTTCATGCCGTCCTGAGCAGCCAGTTCCTGTGTGGTGAAGCCCACGTAGGATATTACGAGCTTGGCTCCCGGCTTGCAGTTGAGCTGGAAATTACCGTCAATGTCGGTAACAGTGCCGTTAGTGGTGCCTTTCTCCATGATGCTGGCGCCGATAATCTCTACGCCACTGGCTTCCTCAACGTGACCTTTGATGGTCTGTGCGGAAACATCGTAGGCAAAAAACACCGTTGCGCATAGCATGAGTATGCGACAAATCAGATTCTTGTTTTTTTCCATTTTGTTTTTGTTTAAAGTTAATGAATAAGATAAAAAATGATATTTATTTCTTTGTTATGCGTGCCACCATGCCACCGCTGCGTGCCAGCTTCAGGCTGAGCACGGTGTTCTTGTCTGCCGTGATGCGGCGTATGGTCATGGCGTAGGGGTTGTTTTCGTAGTCGGCATCGGCAGCATCCTCGTAGATGGTGGCCTCGTAGGTGGCTCCGTCGTCGAGGAAGTCGAGGCTGAGGCTTAGCTGGCGCGACTCTTCGTTGGTCATTGCAGCCACAAACCAGCTGTCGCCGTTGCGCTCCTTGCGTGCCATGGTGATGTAGCGGCCTATCTCTCCGCTCGGCACGATGGTCTTTTCCCATGTCGTGGGGCACGTTTCTATGAAACTGAGTGCCGGCTGGCCCTCATAGTTCTCTATGGCATCGGCGGCCATTTGCAGCGGACTGTAGATTACTACGAACTCTGCCAGCTGCTTGGCAAGGGTGGAGTGGGGGTGCGTACCCTCGACAACCTCATCGAAGTTGAATATCGCAGGGGTGAAATCGGTGGGTCCGGCAAGTCCCCGGGTGAACGGAATTGTGACGGTGTGGGCAGGCGGATTGCCTCCGTCGCGCGACCATGCATTGTACTCCTGACCGCGAACGCCCTCCTGAGTCATAAAGTTGGGCAGCGTGCGCTGGAGTCCTGTGGGCATGGCAGGCTCGTGGTTGTCAATCATTATCTGGTGGCGGGCTGCACATTCCACAACCTTGCGGTAGTGGCGGATGCCATACTGCGACTTGGCAAGCTCCTTGCCGTCGAGCAGATGGCCCACGTAGCCGGTCTTCACGGCGCGTATGCCCAGACGGTTGAACCACGCAAAGGCACTATCCATCTCGTTTTCTATCAGCCGCGCGTTGCCCCACGACTCCATATGACCTATGAAGCGGACACCCTTCTGGGCTGCATACTGGCACACGTCGTTGATGTCGAAGTCGGGATAAGCTTTCAGATAAGTCACCTTTTCGCCCTGTCCCCAGCCGGGATTCCAGCCTTCGGCCAGCACGCCGCTGAACCCGTGGCGGGCTGCGAAGTCGATATATCGCTTCACGTTAGCGGTAGTTGCTCCGTGGTTTGGCCCCATCTCCCACGTGTTTTGCTTCTTGTGGATGCTCCACCACACACCGATGTATCGGCCTGGCTCTATCCAGCTGGTGTCTTCGATGGTTGAAGGCTCGTTGAGGTTGAGCATCAGCCGCGACGTGATAAGGTCGCCGGGGCGCTTTGCAAGTATCATTGTGCGCCAGGGAGAGGTGAGGCTTCCCTTGGCATAGACCTTCATTCCGCTGCGCCACGGGGTGAGAGCTTCGCGCAGGGTGATGCTTCCGTCGGCCTGAGAGCGCGGCGTGAGGTTCTGCGAAGCATAGTCGGTGAGGGCTGCCTCGTGGATGGCGAGGTAGAGGTCGGGCTCATATTCGATGGTGAGGGGAGTGCAGACGGTGTCTTTCTGCGAAAGAAGCGCGCGCTTGAAGATGCCCTCGAAGTATTCGGTATGGTTTGAAGGGATTGACCATGCCTGTGCGTCGTGGGCGAGAGTGAACTCTGTCAGCTCGTCGACAACGTTGAGGCTGTCGATGCCTTTCTGCCGGGGAATGATGTAGCGGAAGCCAAAGCCGTCATCGAAAACGCGGAACACTATGTCCATCTTGCGCTTTGCCTTGCCCTTTTCTTGCAGTTTCACGGTCAGCTCATTATATGAGTTGCGCACCTCGCGGTCCTCGCCCCAGGGCTGCTCCCATGTTTCGTCGTGGGCTGACTGCTGCTTGCCGACGATCTTGAGGTCTGAAAGCTGAGCCTTGTCGGTGAACTCAAGGCCGAGGAACGACTTTTTCACCACCTGCTTGTTGTTATATAATAATGTATAATATGGCTTACCACCTTCGCATCCGGCTGTAAGCCTGATGTTGCCATTGGGCGAACTGATGCTCTGCGACAGTACTGCCGTGGCGCACGATGTGAGAAGGGTGCATAGAACGATTGCTTTTCTGAAATGTAACTTCATGTAGTCAGCGGTTTAGACTTGTTAACTTGTTTAGTTATTTTTTGCAAATGTAACATCATTAGCATCACTAAAAAATGCGCTATAAACCTAAATCTAAATCCTTGGCTGTGTTTTTGCTTGATTATTAGGTGTTTAGGTTTTGTTAACGCGCCGAAAAATCAAAGCCCTTTCAAGCCGTGTCAAACTCTGAAGGCTGCGTTATGTAAGTTTCCGAAGCCGTTGGTAAGGTTTCTCCGGCGGCTCCGGAGCGTTGCTCCAACAGCCCCGGAGAACTTCTCCAACTATGCTGTAGCAATGCTCCGGGGCTGTTGGAGAAAGTTTACGGAGGTGCCTGTAAAGTCTTATTTGGGGGTGGTGAGAGAGGTTTTGGCTGCTTGCTGAGTGCGTGGAAACAAAAAAAGGGATGCCATTTCTGGCTCCCGTCATGCTCGGTTGGGTCTTTGTGTTGATGTGTATGGTGCTTTTCTATGGCTCTCCAACGCCTCGTTGTGTTGGCGTTGGAGTGATGGTGGTTTGTTGTTGGGGGGATATATGGTGTTTGGAGGGAAGTGGACGCGAGGTGGCAGCGGGCCGACAGTGCAAAGGTAGCTATGCGCAGCCTGCGCTGTCAAGGCTTTACTGGCAGATGGTTCAGACTATTAGCCCGAGCATCAGGCAACAAAAAACCTCAATGTCTCACGACATCGAGGTGCTTTGCTAATACTCGATTTAAGAAATCGGAGTATTAAAAACCTAATTAACTCAAACTACTTAAACCTTTTTTATTCAATAAACTATTAACTTAAACTAACCTAACTAAAAACTTTAACTTTCTGAATGTGTATGATGAAACCTATTGTAGACTTTCTTTTGCGTTGACTGAGGTGCCGTTTGTTTTTTCTGATGCAAAAGTACACTGCTTTTCGGCTTCATGCAAGCGCGTGTTGAGATAATCAAGATGGCTCAAAATTCAACGCGCTGACTTTCAGTTTGTTAGTCGTTTTATAGGCCCGTTTTATCAAGATGGTATCTAATCGTTGTCGTAGGCTTCGATAAGCTTTATCTTCTACTCGAAGGTTGTTTTGTCGATAGCCTTTGCTTTCAGCTTTGAACGATAGGTGTAGATAGTCGTTATCGACGAGCGTAGGATGCTTGCAATCTTCTGGTTGTCGGTGATACCGAGGCGGATGAGAGCCAGGATGCGCAGTTCGGTTGTCAGCTTTTCATCCTTAGGATCTATTACATTCTCCTTGGAGAGGAGCTTGTTCACCTCGGTGATGAACGAGGGATAGATGTTCAGGAAGGCTGTGTCGAAGCTGTTGTAGAAGTCGTTGACACATTCGGTGATGTACTTGGCACTCTTCAGCTCGGTATATAGCTCTGCAAGCTTCTTGTCGCGAGCCAGACGGTTCTCTAACTTGCGCTGGTTCTCGGCACGCTCAATGAGCGAGCTGCTCAGCTCAAGGAAGCGACCGAGGTACTCGTCCTTGATTTTGTTGCTCTCGGTCATCATCGCGCTGGCACGCTTGGTGCGCTCCATGCTCTCGCTCAGCTCGGCATTGATGGCTTTGATGCGCTCGGCATTCTCCTGTTGGCGGCGACGTATCTTGATGATGTAGGCAAGGCCAGCTGCCAGCAGCAGCGAGATAATGGCAAACACAGCAATGAGCACCTTGTTCTGGCGGTCTTGCTGTGTGGTCATCTGCCTGTAGGCTTCGAGCACTTCGGGTATGAGCTGACCCACCTGGAGGCTTCGCAGGCGTGTGCCGTAGAAGGCGGCATCGTTCAGGCTGACGTTCATGTAGTTGAACGCACGGGCAAAATCGCCCCTGTCGAACTGCACCTTGGCAAGCTCGCGCATGGAGTTGTTTTCGCGGATAGCACCCTGCAGGTCGCTGATGGCACTGAGCAGAAGGTATCGCTCGCGCTGTTTGGGCTGCTTGAGCTTGTCGTAGCAGAAGGCAAGAGTGCTGGTTATGATGCTGTAGTTGCGGTCGCCCGACTTCAGTTTCTTCAGCAATTCTTCCATCATGTGGGCTGCTTCGCTGGCTCGTCCCTGCTCGATGATGTAGGTTGCGTTGGAGAATGTCTTTTCCAGTTTGCCGTTGTCGGCAAGCTCAAAGATCTTCTTGCGGTACGAAATGGACGAGTCGTTGTACTCGTTGAAGTACGTTGAGCCTGCGGCAAACTCCGACTCGAAGAGCAGTGCGTCGTTCTGCTCGCGGTAGTATCTCACCAGTTCGTCCTTGCTGAGCTTGTTAGGGTCGATGGAAGCAAGCAGCTCGTGAGCCTTTCCGAAGAGTCCCGTCACCGAAAGGATGTGGGTCAGTTGCAGCTTGCTCTGCGACAGCTTGTGCTCGTCGCCCATCTTATTGGCCAGTTCGATGTTGCGCGTAACATAGAGGTGGGCCGAATCGTACCTGAAAGCAAGGTACTCGTTGTAGAGCCGCTGCTGAATGTTGTAGCGTTCCTCGTCTGACAGCAGTCGCTCTGCCAGCTGGTCGCGCAGCGTATTGATGCGTTTCTGCTTCTCAGCGACGATAGTAGGCTGAAGCTCTATCAGGCTGTCGAGCGTGTTGTAGAGGGCTTTGAGATTGTCGTCGTCGCTCTGGGCCATGCCCGTCAGGGGCATGGCGCAAAGCAGCAACATTATTACTGGTTTAAGTTTAGTCATCGGTATTTTCGTTTCGTTCTTTTATTCTTCGTCTTAATCAATGCAGGCAAGGTTTGTCTTGAGCTGTTCAACCGAGCTTGCACCCACGAGCACCGAGGTAACGCCCTGTTGCTCGAGCACCCAGCGCAGCGACATCTCGGCCATGGGGCGCCCGTTGCGGTCGGCTTCGGCCTTCTGCTCAAGCAGATACTGGCGCATTTCCGGCGTGAGACGGTCGGGAGTGAGGAACACAGCCTTTGCCATTCGCGAGTCGCCGGGTATCTGGAAGCGCTGCTCCTCGGTCTGGGCGAGGGTGTTGATGTAGCGTTCGGTGAGCAGTCCCTGAGCCAATGGTGAGTAGGCAATGAAGCCGATGCCCTCCGAATGACAGTAGTTCAGGATGCCTTCGTCTATCGGTTCGCGGTCGATTTTGTTCAGACGGCCCTGATATATGAGCAGTGGCACGTCGCGCTCCTTGAGGTATTGTGTGGCTTTGCGGAGCGGTTCGAGCGGCCAGTTGGATATTCCGATGTAGAGGGCTTTGCCCTGGCGCACCACGTCGACCAGTGTCTGAAGGGTCTCTTCGATAGGGGTGTTGGGGTCGAAGCGGTGAGAGTAGAACAGGTCTACGTAGTCGAGGCGCATACGTTTCAGGCTCTGGTCGAGACTGGAAATAAGATATTTGCGCGAGCCAAGGTCGCCGTAGGGGCCTGCCCACATACCGTAGCCGGCCTTGGTGCTGATGAACAGCTCGTCGCGATAGGGGCGGAAGTCGTCGTCCATGAGCTTGCCCAGGGTCTCTTCTGCCGTTCCGGGAGGGGGACCGTAGTTGTTTGCAAGGTCGAAGTGGGTTATGCCGTGGTCGAAGGCATAGCGGGTTATGGCGCGGCTACGCTCGAAGGGGTCGCCGCTGCTGAAGTTGTGCCACATTCCTAAGCTCACCTTAGGCAGCAGCACGCCGCTGCGGCCACACCTATTATATATATTAGGCTGGTCGTAGCGGCTGGGGTTGGCTGTGTAGTGATTGTGTTGTTCCATTATTTGGCCTTTAAAATGATGTATTCAAAAGGTTTCAGGTCGATTTTGTCTTTCAGAGTGTAGTCCTTTCCGCTGTAGATGTCTACGGCAGTCATGTCTTTCCATGCATCGGGGAGGGCCATAGAGTGGGCCTCATTGCGCACATTGACGGCTACGAGGAACGCTCCTGTATCGTCTTTCTTCTCGAAAAGCATGATGTCCTTGTCGGGATAGGGAGTCATCTTGCCCTTGCGCAGTGCGGTGTTGTCGTTGTAGAGCTTTATGAGATGCTGGTATTCCTTATACAGATTGCCGTGAGCCATCCAGTTGACGGGCACATACTTGAAGAAGTTGATGTTGTCTTCGTAGCCCACTTCCTGCGAACCATAGATCAGTGCTCCGCCGTGAGGGAATATGGTAGCCACGTAGGCAGCCATCGAACCGCGCTCGTTGGTGAACTGCTTGACGGGAGAAATCTCGCTTGCATGGTCGTGGTTGGTGGTGAAGCGCATCTTCACGCGTCCCTGAGGCAGGCTGTCGTATTCAGCCTTGTCAGCCGCAAAGAGGTGCTCCACGCTGCGTCCCTTGCAGAAAACGCTTACAAGCGAGTCCTTGTAATCCCATCCGTAGTTCATCTGGAAGCCGCCCACGGTGAAGTTGTCGACGCGTTTGCCTTCGGCCAGCATGATGATCTGGCGGTCGCCGGCAGCCTTGCGCAGGGTGTCGATAGCCTCTTTCCAGAAGTCGGCGGGCACACCGTCGGCATTGAAATAGCTTGACACGAAGTCGCAGCGGAATCCGTCGACACCCATGTCGCGAATCCAGAACAGCATGGCATCAATCATGGCATTGCGCATATCGCGGTTGTCGTAGTTTAGGTCGGCAACGTCGGTCCAGTCGGTGCCTGCAGGGTGTATGATTTCGCCTTTCTGGTCGTGTGTGTACCAGTCTTTGTGCTCCTTGAGCCAGGGATTGTCCCATGCTGTGTGGTTGGCAACCCAGTCCATGATGATGCCCATGCCGTGCTCATGGCAGGTTTGGGTCAGCTTCTTGAAGTCGTCGAGAGTGCCAAACTCGGGTGCTATGGCCTTATAGTCGCGTATGCAGTAGGGCGAGTTCTTGGTTTTCTCTTCGCCGATAGGGTATATCGGCATCACCCATAGCATATTAACGCCCAGTGCCTGGATAGAGTCGATGCGTGCGGTGACGGCATTGAGCGACTTGCTTGGGGCGAAGACGCGAGGGTTGACCTGGTACATTGCGATGTCGTCGGTGGCGGGAAGCTTGAAGCTTGTCTGCCTGGCATCCTTCTGTGGGGTGCAAGCTGCCAACAGCATTATGGCAAGGCTTAGCGAGATAATTGTTTTTTTCATGGGTAATGATTGTTGGTTTAGATATTATTTTGTGATATTTATGATTGTCGCTTCTTTGTATGACAAGGCAAGATAGCTGTTTTAAGGTTTTGATGTGCTGCCTGCAACACACTCTGTCACAGTATTTAATGCCCCGGAACCAGGATTCCATTGCATGAACCGCACGCGGCAAAACCGCATAGTTTGCCGCAAATATAGTAAATTATTTTCTTTTAGATTATCATTTAGAAAAAAATGCTCACTCAAGGTGCGTTTTGTAAAAAAGATTTGCACTATAGTGCCGGAAAAATGCTAATTTTGCAAAGTTATGAAGATACTTTTAGCCGATAGCGGAAGCACCAAGACCGAGTGGTGCATGATAGAACAAGACTGTGAAGGACGCGTGGCGAAACGCGTCACGGTACATACGCAAGGCATAAATCCCGTTCATCAGGACGAACGGCAGGTGGCTGAGATAATAGAACAGGAGCTGCTGCCGAGTTTGGGACGGGATGCAGAGTGCCCGACTGACGTGTTTTTCTATGGTGCCGGTTGCGGCGAAATGGGCGGCGAGCTGATGACGGCAGTCTTGCGGCAGTGCCTACCCGGAGCCAAAGGTAGGGTAGAGGTTGCCAGCGACCTGCTTGCTGCCGCACGTGCGCTGTGCGGAAGGCATGAGGGTGTGGCGGCAATACTCGGCACCGGAGCCAACAGCTGCTACTACGACGGCTGCGACATAGCCATGAATGTGCCGCCACTGGGCTACATCCTGGGCGACGAAGGCAGTGGGGCTGTGCTCGGAAAGCTTCTTGTAAACGCCCTGTTGAAAGGCGACCTGCCGCAGGAGATGCTCAAAGAGTTCTACGAAGAGACTAAAACCGATTATTTATATATAATAAATAAGGTGTATCGCCAACCGCTCGCCAATCGTTTCCTTGCTTCGCTGGCTCCCTTTGTGGCTGCGCATAGGCACGTGGATGCTGTGCGAAAGCTCGTTGTTGACAATTTCACCGACTTTATCAGGAAGAACGTAGCTAAGTATGACCGCCCAGACCTGCCCGTAAATGCTGTCGGAAGCATAGCCTATTACTTCAGTGACGAACTCGCTGAAGCCCTTGAAAATGAGGGATTAAGCATCGGAACAGTGGTTCGCGCACCGATGGACGGGCTTGTAGAGTATCACGCCGGAAAGCCGTAATTTTGTTCCAGCTGCTCTGTAAGGTTGCTACAGCTATCTTGGAGCATTGCTCCAGCTATGCTGTAACAAAGCTCCGGGATAGTTGGAAGAAAGTTACGGAGCCTGTTGGAAAACGCGGAGTGGCCCCAGCGTTTTATTCCGCTTTGTAGGCAGCGAAACGATATGGCGGTAATTAACAGATATTAACAACCTGAGTGCATAAAAATATGTTGTCTATTCAAGTATGTTGGCTATTTTTTATGTACCTTTGCGCTCAGATTGCGAACTGTAGTTTGCAAAATACTAGTGAAACACATCACTCGAATTCAAATGATATTCAATAATTTATTATAGCTATATTATGTATTTCACTTTGTTTGTTACCGTTTTGGTTACGGCCATATTCTTGGTAGTCGCTGCTTATGTGATAGCCAAGCTGATTGGTCCGCGCTCATATAATGCGGTAAAAGGCGAACCCTTCGAGTGTGGTATTCCCACTCATGGCAGCTCATGGTTGCCGATGCATATCGGCTACTACCTCTTTGCCATTCTCTTCCTGATGTTCGATGTGGAAACGGTGTTTCTATATCCCTGGGCAGTGGTGGTGAAGACGTTTGGCCCGATGGCTCTCGCCACAATCGGATTCTTCATGTTAGTTTTGGTTTTTGGTCTGGCCTATGCCTGGCGGAAAGGAGCACTTGAATGGAAATAAGGAAGCCGAAGATAAAGAG
>ONLG01000001.1 GCA_900318625.1 uncultured Prevotella sp. | reverse complement strand
GAGGGGCTTACTTTTTGAAAAAAGTATCCGCAATGCCTGTTTATCGGCATTGCGGAAGATTTTTAATGTTCATTTGATTTTTAGCGGACAGCAATAATTGGAAAGTAATATGACCCATATTGGTCGGTAATATGACCCATATTGGTCAGTAATATGACCCATATTACTTTGCTTTAAGCCCCCCTCCCTTGGGGAGGGGTTGGGGGTGGCTTTGTAATATGGCCATTTTAGTTTCTGATTACCCCCCTCCCTTGGGGAGGGTTGGGGGTGGGTGGGGCGGTAAGGCCGTTGGCGGGGTACTGTAAACGCAACGGCGACACTCTCCAAGGTGGGAGAATGTCGCCGTGAGATGAGTAACTGCTGTATGAAGACCTTATGGAAGGCTGATAGCCTCGCTCGGGCAAACATCAGCACATGTGCCGCACTCGGTGCACAGGTCGGGGTTGATTGAATACTTGTCGCCCTCAGAGATTGCCTCTACGGGGCACTCGTCGATACAGGTACCGCATGCAATGCAGTCTTCGCCAATTACGTAAGCCATAATCTTGTGTGTTTTTTATTTGTTAATAATGTTATTTCGGCATAGAAACAAGGTTTGAGATTATTGTTTGTACCTCATTGTTATGATGCAAAGGTAGATAATAATTTGATACTACCTACAAATGATTATAACTTTTTGCTCAATTTATACGATGTAAAAATTGCAGAGCCAACTAAAGAACAAACATCTTCTCAGCCCAATAGACCATGATGCCGGCCACGTAACCCACGAAAGCTATCCATGAGATGTGCTTCATGTACCAGCCGAAGGTTATCTTCTCCAGTCCCATAACCACTACGCCTGCTGCGGAGCCAATGATGAGCATCGAGCCGCCCACTCCGGCACAGTAGGCCAGCAGTTGCCAGAAGATGCCGTCGACCGCCATGTCGCCCGTGGGGGCCACGGGATACATACCCATGCACCCAGCTACCAGCGGCACGTTGTCTATTATCGACGACAGCACGCCTATGATGCCTGTTATCAGATAGTGGTTGCCGTCGAAGGTGGCGTTGAGCCCCTGGCCGAGCATGGTGAGCACGCCGATAGTTTCTAAGCAGGCCACCGCCATGAGTATGCCGAGGAAGAAGAGTATGGTGGACATATCGATGCGCGAGAGCATCTGGCTGACGCGCTTCTGCATGGAGCCTCTGGCCTCGGCTTCTTTCAGGTTGGCATAGAACAGCTCAGTGACCGTCCAGAGCAGCCCCAGTACGAGCAGTATGCCCACGAAGGGCGGCAGGTGGGTGATGCTCTTGAAGACAGGCACGAAGATGAGGCCGCCAACTCCGAGGAAGAAGATGGTCTTGCGCTGAGTGTCGGTCAGGTCTTGGCTGTTTGTGGCTTGTGCCTGCGGCGTTGCTGGTGGCAGGTTGCCCTTCAGCGACAGCGACAGCACGTAGGCCGGCACGACCATCGACACCACCGACGGCACGAGCAGCTCGCTCAGCACGCCTTGGGCGGTTATCACGCCCTTGTTCCAGAGCATGATGGTGGTGACGTCGCCTATCGGCGAGAAGGCACCGCCCGAGTTTGCTGCGATAATCACTAACGAGGCGTAGACGATGCGGTCGCGCTGGTTGGCGACGAGCTTGCGCAGTATCATAATCATCACTATTGATGTGGTGAGGTTGTCGAGTATGGCTGAGAGGAAAAACGTCATGAAGGCGATGCGCCACAGCAGTGCTCGCTTGCTGTGGGTCTGCATCACGTTGCGCACGAAGTTGAAACCTCCGTTCTGGTCGACAAGTTCCACGATGGTCATAGCTCCCATGAGGAAGAAGAGCGTTGTGGAAGTAGAGCCGAGGTGGCGCTCTATTGTCTCGCTCACCACGGCGGCCATCTGGTCGCCCACGGCTGTGGGCAGGTAGCTTTCGGGACTCAGCATGAGCAGAGTCCACGTGGCTACGAACATCAGCAAGGCTATGGCGGCCTTGTTCACCTTTGTCAGGCTCTCGACGGCTATGAACAGGTAGCCGACGCAGAACACTGTAACGATAGCTATTGTAAGTGTGGTCATGGCTTAGAGCAGTTTGGCAAATGTTGCAGCCTCGCTGCCTTCGTAGAAACGAGGCTCCGTGACTGGCTGGTTCTGGAAATCGGTGAAACGGAAAAGCTGCAGGGCGCAGAACTGCTGGTCGGCGCTCAGGCAGAGCTCCAGCCGATAGTGGCCCATGCCTACGGTCTTGGGCTTGCCTTTCTGGTCGAGTTCGTCACCCATCTTGCTTACCGGCATATTGAGCAGTCGCTCTATGCGCTCGCCCTCGGCAGGCACATATTCCAGTACGTTGACCTTGACGGCACTCTGCGTGGGAGTGTAGATGGCCTTGGTTGAAAACAGTGATTTCTTGATCTCTATATTATTGTATGCGGAAATGGCAGCAGCCATCTCCAAGTTTTTTACGCTTGGCATAGTTGTTGTGCTTTGATTGATAATAAAAATGAAAAGAGTGGGGCGGTGCTCGTCCTGTTGCCAGGGGCGGCAGATAGGGACGGGCTGTTGGCGAACAAGCTATGCGCTAACAAATGATGTGCCTTAGCGCCACTACATAGTAATAGCGTAAGGCCGACACGCAGAAGGGGGCTGTCTCGAGCCTGCACCTGCTGTCGTAGAGGGGGATAGAATGGTTGTCGAACTGATGGCGCACTGCCCCTGCCCCTGGCGTTATGGTGCGTTGGGGCTTTGGACCATGTGAGGGTATGAGCCGTTGAGGTCCCGAGCTGCACACGCGGCTGAGATGCGTGGCATCGGTCAGCATGGCTTCATGGTGGTGGTGCCGCTCGGAAGATGATACTGATGCTTCGGTCTGGGCGTGTCCTTTGTGCTCAGGCACGCACTCGTCTTGTGCCCAACACGTTGAGGTCGTCAGCAGAAGGACACCCACAAATGCCAGTATTCTCGTCAGCAACTGTATCATAACAGCCTGCAAAGTTAGGCATTTGGTTTGACAATCTGGAATTTTGGTTAGTTTTTGTGGCTCAACTTTCGGAAGCTCTGCTTCCTTATGGGTGAAAGAATAGTTTTCCTCGTAGATAATCTCTCTGCTCAAGAGGAAAATCTATCCTCTCACCACCACCCCCTAAAAGTGAGGATGTGGTACATCCGAAACTTGATATGCCTGAAGCGTGAACTTAACGGTAAGTCCGCCGCCGGGAGTAGGAAGAGCTGTTACGGTGCCTCCGTGGGCAACTACGGCGTTCTTGACGATTGCAAGGCCAAGACCGGTGCCACCGAGCTTGCGACTGCGTCCCTTGTCGACCCGATAGAAGCGCTCGAAAAGATGTTCCAGATGCTGTGGCTCTACCCCAGGACCATTGTCGCTCACGGAGAACTCGTAGTTTTGGTGGTCCGCCGGCTTAGTGGTGATTTCAACGAGAGTAGCCCCTGTGGCGTAGGCGATGACGTTGTCAATGAGGTTGCGGAAGATACTGTAGATGAGGCTGTAATCACCGGCGACAATGACGTGCTGGGGCATCGTCAGGCGTGGTGTTATGCCTTTCTGTTGGAGTGCGAGAGCTGTGTCGTCGAGGATGCTGCGAGCAATCTGCGCAATGTCTATTTTCTGGTGTTTTTCGCGAAAGTGGAAGTGGTTGGCATCCATTTCGTCTAACCGTGTGAGCGCGCTCATGTCGAGCAGCAGCTTGTTCATGCGCTCGCTCTGGGCATAGCAGCGTTCAAGGAAATGCGTCTTCTTGTCTTCGGGCATATCGGGATTGTCGAGAATGCTCTCCAGATAGCCGTGGATGCTCATTGCAGGGGTCTTCAGCTCGTGGGCTGCGTTCTGTGTGAGCTGGCGCTTCAGCCGCGCCTTGTCTTCCTCGACGTGTCGCAGCTTCCAGTAGAGCATGATTATGGTGTGGCTGATGTCGCCCAATTCGTCGTCGGGACGGTTGCGTTCCATCTCATTGTCGAGCGGTTCGCCCTTCTCGGCCTTGATTGCAAACTCGCGCAGATAGCCGATATGCCGGCTGATGCGGCGTGTGCTGATATAGAGCACGCTTCCCAGAAGCAGGGTCAAAGCTATGGAGAAGTAAATATAGGTGTTGTCTGCCCGTAGCGATTGCGTCAGCTCGGTAGAATAGGGTACGGCGGTGCGCACGATGACGTTCTTGAAACGCGTGGCGGAATAGAAGTAGGTCTCGTGGGTGGACTGCGACGTTCGTTTGAGGGCGAAGCCATGGCCGTCGCGCAGTGCCTTCTGGATTTCGGTTCGCCCAAGATGATTGTCTAATGAGTCTGGATGGGGCTCATTGCTGTCGAGCAGAACCCGTCCTGATTTGTCGATGACCGAAACGCGCAGCCCTTTCAGTGGATGCTGCCTTACATAACTAAGGAAACGCCGCCTGCTGGTGATGCCGTCCTCTCCCAGCACCTGCATGATGTCGTAGTTATACATCTGCAGACGCGAGTGGAGAATGTCTATCTTGTATTCCTTTTCACGCTTCTGCTGATAGAAGCAGAAGCAAATGGCGAAAAGAAGGAAAATGCCACCGATGCTCAGCAGCAGGTTTCGCTGAAAAGAGCTACTTCTCGAAGTAGTAGCCATAGCCTACACGTGTTTTTATCTGTTTGCCGTGAGATCCCAGTTTCTTGCGCAGTCGGGTAATGTTGACATCCACCGTGCGGTCGAGTACAAACGTGTCTAACGGCCAGCAATATCTCAGCAAGTCTTCGCGCGAGTAAACAGTGCCCGGATGTTGAAGTAGGAAGGAGAGCAACTCAAATTCCAGCTTCGTACACTGCAACTCCTGATGGTCGATGCTGACGGTCTTTGCCCTTAAATCAAGCTCAATACCTTCATAATAGATAGAGTCAGACGGTGACTTCTCGTCCCACGGACCATACTGATAAGCTCTTCTGAGCACTGCATTGACTCTTGCTTTCACAGTTTTCATGCTCAGGGGCTTTACGATATAGTCGTCAGCACCGATGTTGAGCCCCTTTACCATGTGGTTCTCACCGTCGAGTGCCGTGATGAAGATGATGGGAATCTGCGCCGTGGCAGGGTTCTCCTTCAACTTGTGTGCCATCTGGAACCCTGAAATGTTATCCATCATCACATCCAGAAGTATTAGCTTGTATTCTGTCAGGTTTAGTGCCAATGCCTCTTCGGCAGAATTGGCGGTGACTACTTCATAACCTTCGGTTTCAAGGTTGTATTGCAATATCTCGCAGATATCCAATTCGTCATCAACAACAAGTATTTTCATAAATGTTCGTACAAGTAGTGAATTGAGTCGATAATAGTTTTGGGCGCAAAGGTACTGCTTTTTTCCGAAAAGTCGGAAAACTGGTGTTACATTGTTATGACATTACGCAAACTGCTTGAACTGCAACAACTGTGTAAACAGCAAAGCGAGGATGTGCCGGAGCGCATCCTCGCTTGTTTGCTTTCGCTATGGACTGGTGTCCTGTGCGGTTGGGTTGATTATTCGATGCCGAGGGCAGCCTTGGCGTTCTTGTCCTCTGGTTCGAGCTTGATGAGCATCTCATAGTAGGGCTTGGCAGCTTCGAGGTTGTTCTTCTCACCCCAGTAGTAGTAGCCCAGCTTCTTGAGAGCCTGCTTGAGATAGCCTTTCTGGTTGTCGTTGAGGTCGGTCTTGTTACCCAGTTCGTCAACAATCTTCTGGTTGTACTGTGCTCCGAGCTCAGCCTTGCCAGCCTTGTCTGCGATGCCGGCTGCTATGCCGTTGGTCCAGCTGGCATACTCTGGGAACTTCTGTATCATCTGGTCGTAGATGCCAAGAGCCTTGGTGTAGTTAGCATCCTTGTCGCCCTTCTCTGCTTTGTTGACGTAGATCTGAGCTATGTTGGCATAGTCGATGATGCTTGCTTTCTTGTTCTTAGCCAGATATTTCTCGCTGTACTCGAGAGCCTTGTCCTCCTGTCCCATCTTGGTGTAGGTTTCCGAAATCTTTGCAAGCGGCTCTGTTGCTTCAGGACTCTTGGTGAGGGCCTTGTGGAACTGCTCGATAGCCTGCTCGTGCTTGCCCAGACCGGTGAGAGCCTTGCCGTAGTAGGTGTGGTCGGTGGCGTTCTTGTCGCCCTCCATGCCGGCATAGCGGATGGCGATAGCCTCGGCACCTGCAAAGTTTTCAACTTCTACAGCTGACCAAAGACCGAGCTGGGCGAAAGTGGCGTTCTTGGGGAATTTGTCCATACCGAACTCTGCTATGCTGAGAGCCTCCTTATATTTATTGAGCTGTACGGCAGAGATAACGTACTCTACGAGCTGAGTCTCGTCGAGGTTGTTGCGGTCGCACTTTGCAAAGTTCTCGAAAGCCTTGTCGAACTTGTTGCCTGAGAAGAAGGTGTGGGCAGCCTCGGCCTCAATGGGGAAGTCGGGCAGCTCCTGACGCAGGCGGGCGTAGGTCTGTTCGGTGATGGCCGGGTTGATGTTGCGGTAAACCGAGGCGTAGCGCATATAGCTGACGGGATTCTTCGGGTCGAGGCTCATGGCTGTGGCATAGTGCTCGGCGGCCTTTCCGCCGTTGCCGGCCTGATCTTTCACGGCTTCGATGTCGCCCTTGAGGATATAGGCTTCGGCCTGAACCTTCTCATTCTTCTTGTTTCTCGACAGCACGAGCTCAGCCATCTCGTCGGCCTTCGCGAAATTCCTTACCGTCAGGAACGAGCTTCCGAGAGCCAGAATAGCCGGAGCGTTCTTCTTGTAGTCTGAGATGAATGACTTTGCCATTTTCTCGGCTCCCGGAGCCTTGTCCTTGAGAGCCTGTGAAACGGCGTTCAACTGCTGGGTGTACTCAGCTTCCTGTGCCATTGTAGGTGCAGCGATACTAATCAGCGCGCCTACCATAAAGTATTTTAATGCTTTCATAATGCTTACTGTTTTCAGTATTGGTTGTTATTGGTTTGTGTTCTCGATGTATATGATTTTCACAGATGCGGAAAGTTTAATGCTTTAACATTCGTTTTCATTTCCGCCTTGTGCTTACTGTCTTAACCATGATGTCGCCGCGGTAGGGTAGCAGTCCCGACTTGAAGATGATGAGCTGCCCCGTGGGGCCGGCGATGTAGTTGGCAAAGCTGTTGGGCAGTCCCTTCTGCGGGTCAACAACTATTGCGTAGAGTGTCCGCACGAACGGATAGCGTCCGTCGAGCATATATGCCTGATAAGGTTTCCAGCTGTTCATGGGCGTAGCCTTGTCCTTCACCGATACCGACATGACGTTGATGTTCTTCTTGAATGTGGTGTTGGTGGAGTCGCGGTGGTCGTTGAGCCAGTTAGAGCCTATCACACCGATGGCGTTCGGAGTGCGGTCTACATAGTTAATTACCTCCTTGCTGGTCTTTGCGGCAACGATGTTTGTGCTGTTGATGGGCTTTCCTCCAAGTATAGAGTCAACGACATAATGGAGTGTGGCCGAACTTTGGTTGTCGAACACCACCTCTATGTTTCCTCGTTTCGAGCCAGGCACCACGTCGGCCCAGTCCTTGGCCTGTCCGCTGAGTACTCGCTTCACGTCGGCAACGGTGATGCAGGTGTCCTGGTTGGCTCGGTTGACAATCAGTGCCAGTCCGTCGTAGCCTATTGGAAACACCTGGGGGAGTTGTCTTTTCGTCTTGAGATATGCAATCTCGCTTGGCAACAGACCGCGCGAGGTAATGAAAAGACAAGTCTTGAGGTCTTTAATCATCTGCAAGCCTTCAATCTCGTTGGTGTAGCGCGGCTGCAGATGTGCCTTGGGAAATTTGAACTCGAACTGCTTGCGCAATTCTTCTATGATAGGACTAAAACTTTCGTCAGAGACGAACTCAATCGTCCCTGACGTCGGTGTGTCTGTTCTACCGTTGACCGGCTTCTTCTCGCCGGAGCAAGAACAGAAGCTGGTCAACAGTATAAATCCTACTAAATTGTAGAATGTTGTTCTTTTCATTTCTGATTACTGAAGTTTGAAGTTCACGGGGAGTGTAAACCAAACGCGTGCCGGCTGACCGTTGTTCATACCCGGGTTCCATTTAGGCATACGCTTTACGGTGTTCACAGCCTCGCGGTCGAGTGCTGGGTCAACCGAACGCACTACCTGCACATCGGTTACGCGGCCATCTTTCTCAACAACGAATTTCACGATAACGCGTCCTTCGATGCCGTTCTCGGCAGCCACGGCTGGATATGTAAGGTTTTGCGACAGCCACTGGTTTACGTTACCCTTGAAGGAAGGCATCTGCTCAGCAACGGTGAACACCTTGTTCTCCACTTCCTGCTTCACCTCCTGCTTTGGAGCCTCTACTGGTGGTGGCGGAACATTGACGGCGATGTCGTTACGCACGGCCTCTACGGTACGGTCTTTCGTACCCTCCTGGTCTACGTTAGACACAGCAACGTCTTTCTTCAGCTGGTCCATCTGCTTCACCTGGTTTTCTTCCTTCACCAGTTCGTCCTTCTTGATGACCGGAGCGGTAAACTTCTGGGACTCGCGTACCTCAGGAATTTCCTTCTTCGGCTCAATCTTCGGCTGAACTTTAGGTTTGTCTTCTTTCTTCTCTTTCTTAGCCTGCTCCTGAAGTTTTGACAGCTCCATGGCTTCCATGCGTGCAATGCGCTCCTGCTCAACCTTGTCAGCATGAACCTTCCAAGCGAGGAAACCGCCCACGATACTTGCAGCAACGACTAAGATGATAATAGACTTGATGTTTCGGCCAGAAGTGCCTTTGCGCAGCTGGTATGCTCCGTAGGCTTTGTTCTTGTTGGCGAACACCATATCGACCCATTTAGGATCTATCAAATCGATTTTTGCCATTGTTTTCTTGTTTTAATTGTTAGTTAAATCATCGGCTATTCAACGACATTTCGCGAAGACAGCAACTTCTTGTCGTCGTCAGAAATCTTGTCGATGACGTAAGTACCAATACTCAAGATCTGCATTTCGTCGAGAGCGTCAACCAAGTTCTTGTATGAGGCGTTGTCTGTAGCCTTGATGACGATGGTCAGAGTAGGAATCTTTCCATCTTCGAGCTCACCACCCTTGATTTTAGTCAGTTCCTTCTGGAAGATGCTGTCTGGATACAGCTTCGGGTTCTGTGCTTTCTTCTGGTGGAGAGCCTTCACGGCCAGCTCAATGCGCTTCACGGGCTTGGTTCCATCTTCAGTGGCATGTTCGCGCAGCACCTTGCGGAGTCCCTGGTCGCCCCAAGTCGTTTCCTTGAGCCACTGGGGATTGTCATACTGCGGAATACCCTCACCATAGTAGAGCTTGTTGTTGGCAGCCACATACAGCGTGACAGCCTCAGAAGCCTTGGCTTCGTTCTTCTGCTCCTCTTGTGTGTTCTTGTCATTACTTGGCATGGTCAGCTCCATGGTCTGGGGCTTGCTCAGTGTCGTACAAAGCATGAAGAACGTAATGAGAAGCATCAGCATATCCACCATCGGCGTGAAGTCGACGCGAACATTGATTTTTTTCTGTTTGCTTTCTTTCTTAGCCATTATTTGTCCTCCGCTGTTTTGAGATTGGTTATCATGTAGTAATGACTCTCGTCCATATCCTGGAGCTCATTCATGACCTTCTTCACAGTCTTGTAAGGTGTGGCGGCATCGGCCTTGAGGGCAATCTTTATTTCCTCGTTGGCTGTACGTGCTGCGTCAACCCACTGCTGGAACTCCGACATTCCTCCGTCGATGCTGTCGAGGGGTATACCCTTTGTAGGCAGCACCTTGCCACGGTTCTGGCTCGACATAGAGAGGTATCCGGCAAGTTCCTTCATCGGAACACCGAAGGTTGATTCCAGACGGAAGGTCTTGATTTGATTTCCATTCAATTTAACTCCGAACCGGCCTGCCATGTCGTCAAGCGTGGCACCCAGCTGGTCGGTGTTGTCTATACTCATAAACACCTGTCCTTCGCCCGTAGGCTTTCCGGCGGCGTTCTTTTCCGGACTGACCAGGATGGTGAGCACACCATTCTCCGGCACCTTGATCTCCGAGATTGAACCTGGCGTGACTACCTTCACCGGCTCGTTCTTTACGAACGTAGACGTTAGCATGAAGAAAGTCAGAAGCAGGGTCATCACGTCCGACATAGGCGTCATGTCAATCCAGATGTCACTCTTCTTAACTTTTACTTTACCCATAGTGATAATTTGTTTAAAGGGTTGGATAACATCCTTCGTTTTCTTGCCATCCGCGCCTTGACGCTTGTTGCTTTGTCTGTGGACGGCTTAGCGAAAACGATAGCAAAAATTAAGCCTCTTCTGCGTGGTTTGCTTCGTATGTCTGAGCGATTGAGTAACCAACTTCGTCGAGTGCGAATGTCAACTTGTCAACCTTGTTGGTGTAGTAGTTGTAGGCTACAACGGCGCACCAAGAAGTACCGATACCGAAAGCGGTGTTGATAAGGGCCTCAGAAATACCGGCAGAAAGAGCTGCAGAGTCAGCACCACCACCAGCAGACAGAGCCGAGAACGAACGGATCATTCCGACAACCGTACCGAGAAGACCGGTAAGTGTACCCAGAGTAACGATGGTAGCAATCATCGGGAGGTTCATGGTCAGCGTAGGCATTTCGAGCTGCGAAGCCTCCTCGTGAGCCTGCTGGATCTTAGCAACCTTCTGAGCCTTCTTGATGCCGCTGGTTGCTTCCATCTCCTTGTAAGCGTTG
Organism: uncultured Prevotella sp.; assembly: GCA_900318625.1. GTDB lineage: Bacteria > Bacteroidota > Bacteroidia > Bacteroidales > Bacteroidaceae > Prevotella. The sequence continues at coordinate 101,709 of ONLG01000001.1, read as the reverse complement.
AGCGAAGCCGAAACCACGTTGGCTACAGAACCCTTCTGGTTGTTGCAAAGCTGCTGAGCCTTGGCAAAGTCGTTCTTGTTGAGAGCCTCCTTGATGTTGGCTACGAACTTGGGCAGGGCACCCTTGCCGAAAGCGGTCTTCAGAGCCAGCCAGCGCTCGATAGAGAGAGCCAATACGGTGAGCAGCAATGTGTGGATAACAGGCACGATGACACCACCCTTGAAGATTGTACCCCATACGTTGATAGGTGTTTCCTTGGTAGCGTCGGCGAAGTTAGCCTCACGTCCCATCCAGAAGTTGAACAGAAGAACTGCAATGATTGCGCAAACGACGATAATCCAGAATGCGCCTCTTACTCCCTGAAAGCCCTCAGACTGTTTCTTGGGGGCTGCTTTTTGTGTAGTTGCCATAATTGTTTTGAAATTTAAATTTTAGTTATTGATGAATTAAGTTGTTGTAAATGTCTGACTTGATGTTTGTGTGATGTTATTCCTAACGTTTAGGTATTAGATTTATTGCCGAACAGGGCAGTCTCACAAGCGCAAAGATAGCAATTATGTGGGAAACTGAACGGCTGTTAACACTTTTTAACTGCGTCTTTCTTTACCTTTAAACTGCCTGTTACGCTATGGTGCATAGCCGATAGACGTTCTGCGGTCTATGCTATGCACCATATTATATAATGTGTAATGCTTTCTGCTGTCCTTGCGGCTGTCATTTCAGCTGTGCCAGGGCTTCCTTTATGCGCCTCATGGCCTCGCGAATGTTGTCGTCGCTCGTGGCATAGCTCATGCGGAAGCAGTCGGGGTCGCCGAAGGCGTCGCCTCCCACTGTTGCCACGTGGGCTTCTTCGAGCAGATACATGGCGAGGTCCGACGAGGTGTTGATGGTTCTGCCGTAGCAGCTCTTGCCGAAGAAGCTGCTGCACTTGGGGAACAGGTAGAACGCACCCTGCGGAGTGTTCACCTCGAGGCCGGGGATGTCCTTTGCCAGTTCTACTATCAGGTCGCGGCGGCGCTCAAAGGCTTGTCGCATCTGTTCCACGCACTCCTGACTTTCGGTGTAGGCAGCCTCGGCAGTCTTCTGGCTCACCGAGCAGGGACCGCTCGTGTACTGTCCCTGCAGCTTGTTGCAGCCCTTCACTATCCACTCCGGCGCGGCCATGTAGCCTATGCGCCAGCCGGTCATGGCGTATGCTTTCGACACACCATTTATAATAATGGCGCGCTCCTTCATGCCCGGGAACTGGGCGATGCTCTCGTGATGACCTATGTAGTTGATGTGTTCGTATATCTCGTCGGCCAGCACGAAGAGGTCGTCGTGGCTGAGGATTACGTCGGCCAGGGCCTTCAGCTCCTCCTTGCCGTAGACACTTCCCGTTGGGTTGCTGGGCGAGCAGAGTATCAGCATCCGCGTCTTGGGCGTGATGGCAGCCTCAAGCTGCTGGGCGGTCATCTTGAAATCCTGCTCGAAGCCGGCGTTTACGAACACCGGCGTGCCGCCCGCCAGCAGCACCATCTGCGGATAGCTCACCCAGTACGGAGCCGGGATGATAACCTCGTCGCCCGGGTTCACGAGTGCCATGATTGCATTGCAGACACTCTGCTTGGCACCGTTGCTCACCAGAATCTCCGATGCCGAGTAGTCCAGGGCGTTCTCCCTCTTGAGCTTCTCGGTGATAGCCTTTCTCAGGTCGGCATATCCGGGCACGGGCGAATACCTCGAGTAGTTGTCGTCGATAGCCTTCTTGGCTGCCAGCTTGATGTGGTCGGGGGTGTTGAAGTCGGGTTCGCCCACGCTCATGTTTATCACGTCGATGCCTTGTGCTTTCATTTCGCTGCTCTTCTGCGACATGGCGAGGGTCGCAGAGGGGGCCAGACGGTTGAGTCTGTCGGATAATTGTGCCATATTGTTGGTGTTTTTATTATTCTGGTTGCAAAATTACAGATTTTCGTTTGTTCTGCGAAACAAAATGAAAGAAAAATCAATCCAAGTGCAAATTGTGTCCCATGCGCTCCTTTTTGGTCTTCAGGTAGCGGTAGTCGTACTTGTTGGGCCTTACCTCGATGGGCACGTTCTCCACTATTTCCAGTCCGTAGGCTTCCAGTCCCACGCGTTTGGTGGGGTTGTTGGTCATCAGGCGCATCTTGTGAACGCCCAGATGGCGCAGCATCTGAGCGCCGCAGCCATAGTCGCGCTCGTCGGGCTTGAAGCCCAGATGCACGTTGGCTTCCACCGTGTCCATGCCCTGCTCCTGCAGCTTGTAGGCTTCTATCTTGTTCATCAGCCCTATGCCTCGTCCTTCCTGCTTCATGTATATGAGCACGCCCTTGCCCTGGCTCTCTATCATCTGCATCGCCTTGTGGAGCTGTTCGCCGCAATCACAGCGCTTGCTGCCCAGAATGTCGCCCGTAGCACACGAGGAGTGGACTCTCACCAGGATGGGTTCGTCTGCCTGCCACTCGCCTTTGATGAGTGCCATGTGCTCCAGTCCGTTGCTCTTCTGGCGGAAGGGGATGAGCTTGAAGTGGCCGTACTCGGTTGGCATATCCACTTCCGAGCCCACCTCGATGAGCGACTCGGTGCGCAGGCGGTAGGCTATGAGATCCTTGATGGTTATTATCTTCATGTCCCACTGGCGCGCCATCTGTTGCAGCTGGGGCATACGCGCCATGGTGCCGTCGTCGTTCATTATCTCCATGAGTGCTCCGGCGGGGTAGAGGCCAGCCAGACGGCACAGGTCGATGGCTGCCTCGGTGTGTCCCGAGCGGCGCAGCACGCCGTTGTCCTGGGCGTAGAGGGGGTTGATGTGGCCGGGCCTGCCGAAGGTCTGCGGCGTTGAGGCCGGGTCGGCCAGGGCGAGTATGGTGGCAGCACGGTCGTGGGTCGACACGCCGGTGGAGCAACCTTCGAGCTTGTCCACGGTGACGGTGAATGGAGTGCCCAGCACCGAGGTGTTGTCGCTCACCTGATGCGGCAGGTCGAGCTCCTCGCAGCGGCTCAGGGTGATGGGGGCGCAGAGCACGCCGCGTGCGTTCTTGAGCATGAAGTTCACCTTCTCGGGCGTAATCTTCTCTGCTGCGATGATGAGGTCGCCCTCGTTCTCGCGGTCTTCGTCGTCGACAACGATGACGAACTTTCCTTCTTTGAAGTCTTTTACAGCATCTTCAATGCTGCTCAGTTTGAAATCTTCCATATCGTGTATGTGTTTTTGTCTGTCGGAGTGGGCTTGCCGTTTCCCGAGTGGGCGGCTAAGGCCCTGCAAAGTTAAGGGTTATTCTTCAAGTAAGTCGCAGAACATCAATCGGGTCCTGAGTTTTCGTGGATGCTCGAGCCGTTCGGTGCGCTCATCATCATTCTTCGGGGGCTTGGTGTAAAGGTCTTCGTCTGCTTCACGTGGGAAAAGAGGAACAAAGTTGTTCTTTTCATAGAAGCGGAGCACTTCCGGTTCGTTCTTGGCATCAACTATGGCGAAGCGACAGCCGGTCTTGTTGTCTTCATCGAGAAACCACATTCTGATGAAGCGGAGCACTGCTGACCCGATGCCTTTTCCGCTAAATCCTTCTGCCACGGCCAAGCGGCCTATGAGTACGCCTGGGTAGCGGGTGAGCATTTTCTCGCGGTTTGTAATCTTCCACATTGCGTTACGCCTGCTGCTGGGCAGGTCGTATATGCGTATGCTGTCGTTGGAGACGGTGAAACAGGCAACAATGGTCTGCGCATCATCCTTAAGACGGAAGCAGTAGGACTTGCCCATGAGAAAATGAGTGTAATCGAGTGCGTCATTATGGAAGAACTCGTCCATGTCCGCGTCTGTTCCGCATGTAAATGGATGGCATGAATCAATGACCTCTTGCGTGAGCAGCGAGAGGTTGCAGTTGTTAAGAAGCCAGGAACCATCCATAGATGTTAGAAGCCTGAACGTTTCAACATCTCGCGCATGGCGATGTATTCAGGTTTTTTCGTGATGTCGCGCTTGGGACGCAGGGCGTATCTGCGCTCCGCTTCGTCTGCCATGTCACGGAAACGGCGAGCTTCTTTGCCGTAAAGCGTAGGTATTGCCTTTATTGCAGTTGCCATAAGTTATGTGTTCGTTTTAATGTCGATATTAAAGGGCGCGCGCCGAAACAGCACAAGGTAATGAAACTTGTGTGTCAAGCCCCATTGTTTGTCGTCTTGGCGGCGTTTACGCCGCAAAGTTACGACAATTTTCTCAATTGGCGATAAGATTTCACTCAAGTTTAGAATGTTCTACATTCTCTTTTGATTTCTGAGGCAAGTCGGTCGGGAGAGGGAGGATAGTGACCGAAGCTGCAAAACTGACCCCTAACCGTCCCTCCCCTCACAGCTCCATTGATTTGTAAAATAAAAATGGCGAAAAACGCGCCGCCGGAAGGTGCTGTTTCAGAGCAGGGAACTGCTGTTTCGGAGGCGGAAAATGCCTTTCGGGTGGTTGGAAGGAGTGGCAGAGAACCGAGACGGTTCCTTTTTCGGACAGTTTCTGGTGGCTTTCTTACTGCTTTTCTGGCTCTGAGGCTTCTGGTTTTGCAGCTTTCTGCTTGTTTCGTCATTTATGTTTCTGCTCCGTGTCTGTCTGCTCCCTATTCCTCGCAGGTGGCTCGCAGGCATTGATGGACTGCTGCCTTGCGGGGTGTGAGGTGGCAGAGGCTTCCTTTGTAAAGCCCTTGTAATGAGGTGGATGGCGCGCTGCTGGATTTTACGGAGGGGGCTGTAATGGTTCTCCAGAGGCTCCGTAACATTGCTACGGGATAGCTGGAGCACTTCTCCGGAGGCTCTGGAGCGTTGCTCCAAGGCTGCCGGAGAAACATTACGGCCTCTGTAGGAAAGGCTCGCAAGCCCACTCGCGGCTCACCCCGAAGCCCGAAGAGCAAGGGGCCAGGGGCTGTTTCTGCTGCGCAAGAGGCTCCTTTTTGTGGCTTCCGGGAGTTATAGCGATACCCGAAACTCGCCTGTTTGCCGCCTCTTGCCTACTTGCTGGCCTGCGGACGAGTATTCAGAGCGTAGTTGTAAACATATTTCGCACCACGGCGATTGCTGCTCCGATGCGTCTTGGGCAGTCTGAAGTCATGGGGAAAGCGAGCGGCGGACAATGAAAAAGTCGGAGTAATTTGCTTTTTACGGAAATAATGCTTAATATTGCAGTCGGTTTTTATTACAATATTTACTAAATCTAAGACAAGCAACAATGAAAAAAGCATTTCTGAGCATTGCCGCAGTGGCTGTAGCAGCTGTCGCAATGGTATCGTGTGGTAACAACACTCCCAAGAACACTGACCAGAAAGACTCCGTAGCAGCCGTAGATACCGCTGCCGCAGCTGCACCTGCCGCCGCTGCTGCCGCCGAGCAGACAGCTTCGCTGGCCGACATCGTTGCCAAGGCCAAGGCCGAGGGCGACAAGTGGAGCGAGGACGAGTGGAAGGAGCAGTTCAAGCAGGCCATGCTGGCCTACAAGCCTTTCGCCGTGGAAGTGGATAAGGCCGGTTTCAGCGACCTCGACAAGCTGAAGGAAATAGAGAAGAAGTATGTCAACTATCCTGATATGCTCAACGAGATGGCTGAGCAGGCCAAGAAGACAAAGGGCGGCAAGGTGATCACCGACCAGTGGCTGGCCGACATGATGAAGGAGCTGGGTATCCCCAAGATATAAAGGCTACACCTTCATTTATATAACTCAAGTTTCGGTAGTTATTATAAATAAAAAAAGAGTGCCCCAAAGGGGGCAGCAACCCCATAGCCCAGGGCAACGCTCTGGGTTTTATGGTTCTATAGCAACCTATCCATCGGGGCAAAATCATTCTGGCGCACGAAATGCTTTTGCCCTTTCAGGGCAAACGATGATAGTGTGTTATACCCTGGGGGCTGCTCGGGGCTGACTGATTTTTGGCCTTTCAGACCGAGTGTTGCGCTTTGCGAACCTTTCGCTGAGTAGTTACTTTTACAGGCAACAGTGTTAATCTGAGTTAACGGGGAGAGGCTGTTGGAAGCTTTTATGTACATTTGCAAAGTAAGGAACTTGACTAATTTTAATGTCTGTTATATGAAGAGAACTGTTTTGACGATAATGATGCTGTGTCTGTGGGCCTTCTGCGCAGTGCAGGCACAGTCTGTATGCAAGGGCGACAAGTTCTTCGACGGTGCCACGCTGTGGGAAGTGCAGGCCATCTGGGGCAACAAGACCGTGTTCTTCGTGGGCACGGGCGAGATCTATATGTCGCTCGAAGTGGTTGATGCCGCCCGTGGCGAATACAGGCTCGTGCCTTCGAGTCAGGCCGACGAGCCGTCGATACTCGGAGCAGAGTTCGGCTGGCGTGTGCAGTACATACGCAAGGACGGCATGAACTTCCTTGCAGTGCGCAAGCCCGACGGCGATGCGATGTGGACGATGGTGCTTACGCCCGACAACCTCAATGACTGCATGGGGCAGGAGGCTGCTCTCGAGGCAGAGCGGCCAAGCGATGTGACGTCGAACGCGCTGCTCAACCGCTACTATCTGTCGAAGATAGCAAGCAAGAAGGAGCTGCGCCTGCTGCGAAACGAGATACTGGCGCGCCACGGCTACCGCTTCCAGTCGCGCGACTTGCAGGAGTGGTTCGGCCAGCAGCCTTGGTATAGGCCCGGCAACAACAATGCCGCCATCAGCCTTAGCATCATCGAGCAGACCAACGTGCAGCTTATCAAGAGCGAAGAGGCTGCCAGATAGCGATAGGCAAAGCCCGTAAAGCAAGGCGGACGGCCATAAAGCAGTTGCCGTTTCCTGCATCATCTAATCAGATTGGTGTGGAAACGGCAACTGTCTGTATATATATAATAAGGTGTGTTCTCCCTCGGTGGAGTGCAGGTGCGGGCTAAAGCTGACTTATCCGCCCTACAATCTCGTTGTTTGTGTTGCGTATGGTGATGAGGTCGCGGAGCAGACGCAGGCGGAAGCGCCACATCCTGAAGTAGAAGAAGATGCCTGCCGGCAAGATGACAGCAGCCGTTATGTTCATCCATTTGCGTTCGAATGGGCGCGTGTGAGCCTTCACTGCCAGGATGGGATAGTGGTTCAGCTCCGACAGAATCTTGCGGTCGCGAGTGTTGGCGAGGTCTTCTATCACCGGCTCGAGTGCGTCGCTGATGCGTGCTATCTTGTTGTCGGGGCGGTAACGGAAGAACACCTTAATCACATTTGGCGGATATTTCAGCTTGTGGTGCTGTGCGTATGCTTCCACTTCGCGCGTTATGGCCTGCAGTGTTTCGGCATCCTTGGCATAGTCGGGGTGGTTGATTATCACCTCTTTGTGTTGTATGCTCCGTTTCAGACGCAGTCCCAGCATCCTGAAGATGGTGTTTCGCCATGCGTCGATGTTGAAAACGGCAGAGTCGTTGTTGGCTTTGTAGGTGAAGAAAATGGCTATTGGGGTGAGCACGGCGGTAGAGAGTCCCTTGCCGAACCATATCTCCCACATTCCGCCGCGGGCCATGCGATAGCCCATGTTGTCGAGAATGTAGAACACGATGTAGACTATCACTGCCACGATTATGGGCACGCCCAGTCCGCCTTTGCGTATGATGGCTCCCAACGGCGCGCCTATGAAGAAGAAGATGAGGCACGACAAGGCCAGTGTGAACTTGTTGATGCGTTCTATCTTGTGCTGTCTTATTTCCTGGTCGCCGTCGTCAGTCACCATCTTCTTGAAGTCGAAGTCGCTGATAGCCCCCTGTGTCTTGCTCAGGGCGCGGTTGACGGCTTGCCGTCGCTGCTCGGGCTGCAGGTGTTCGTAGAGCGAGTCGATGTCGAAATCCTTTGCCTGCGCTATCTTCGTGGCTGTGGCAAGCTGGTTGCGGCGCAGCTTCGGACTGGGGTAGTAGTAGAGGCGCGACTCCTCCATGTATGCTCGTCCGATGCTGTCGTAGTATAAGTTCAGCGAGTCAATGTCCTTGTTGATGCGCGATAGGCTCTTTGTCCTGGCACTTGCCATGAACCCTGCGCCGTCGGCAAGGTTGAAGTCGCCGTCGAAGGGTATCACTATCCGCTTGTGGATGAAGCTCTCGCGACGGTATGGAACGTTGGCGCTGCCGGCCATCTGCTGCGAGCGCATATTCTCGAACCACTCTCCGCTCCACAGGTTGAGCAGCAGGTGCTTCTTCTCTGCAGTGGACTGCAACATTCCCGAGTCGGCAAGTATGATGGCCGCATCCTCGTAGCTGTCGGTCATTCGGTAGACCATGAGGCCGTAGAGCTTGCCGGTCTTGGGCTCTTTGTGCTGCACGTAGAGGTTGGTCTGGGGTATTCCGTCGTAGAAGATGCCCTCGGGAATCTCCACCTCAGGGCTTTTCTGGCGCATCGAAACAAGCAGTTGGGAGAGGTGCATACGTGCTGAGGGACCCACGTTGTTCTGGAAATAGAGCGAGCCGAGGGTCACGAGGAATGTTATGAAGATAAGTGAGCGGAAGGACTGGAGCAGCGAGATGCCCGATGCTTTTATGGCCGTGAGCTCCGATTGCTCGCCAAGGTTGCCGTAGGTGATAAGCGACGACAGCAACACCGCAAGCGGCAGGGCTTGCGGAACGAGCATCAGGCCCATATAACCGAAGAACTGCGCCATCACCGTCATGGACAAACCCTTGCCCACGAGGTCTTCGACATATTGCCAGAGGAACTGCATCATCAGCACGAATAGGCTTATGAAGAATGTTCCGGCAAACAACAAACCGAATTGTTTGGCTATGAATATGTCGAGCTTCTTTATTCTAAACATTGCAGGCTGTGGTGTGCTGCGCCCTCCAGAGTGCTTCCGGCGGCTTGGCAATTGCTTTGCAAAAGTACACAAAAAAGGTTGAAAAAGTCCCGTATGGCAAATAATTTGCGAAAATAATTTGCAGAGTTCGGAATTTTGGCTTACCTTTGCACCCGCTTAACAGCTAATAGCTCGGCGGCTCCGATGCCGCGAAGCTGGTTTTGGCGAGGTAGCTCAGCTGGTTAGAGCGTCGGATTCATAATCCGGAGGTCGTGGGATCGTGACCCACCCTCGCTACAGAAAAAGCCTTGTAGACCGCAGTCTGCAAGGCTTTTTTGTGTTTTTGTGGCTATAGGAAAGTGGCAGGAGCTGTATGTCCTGCCACTCACTGTAGTGCTGTTACTTGTTGGCCATGAGTATCTCAGGGCGGAACTCGAAGTGCATAGTGTCGTAATGATACCACCGTCCACCCCAGATGAAGCCGTGTTTCTCAAACACCTTCACGATGTCGTGGGGCATTTTGTTCTCATATCCCACACGGTCGGTCTCCTTGGCACCGGGCTTTTTCCAGAGCCAATAGGTCTTGAAGTTGCCTCCTATGTCGATGGTCATGCCGTAGGAGTGGGCACTCAGCCGCTTAGCACCGCGCACAGGGCGCCAGTAGAATGTGCCTTCTGAGCGGAAGTACTGCTTGTACTGCGGCATCTTTGCCAGCTCGCGTGCCACGGCTTTTAGGCTGTCGGCAGCACCATTGACGCTGCTGAAGAGCACGGTCTGGCCGAACCAGGGCACCTTGACCAAGTGGCGGCGCACCTCTGCCTGCGTTGAGCCGTACATCTTCTTGAACAGTTGTTCGCAGCGACTGCGCCCGGCATCGTCGAGGTAGGCTGGTGCTGCGGCCAAGCGGTCGTACTTGAAGGCGAACATATCTTCCGGATCGGCATCATCGAGCTTCTCTACGAACGACTTTTGGCGGCCATCGTCGTAGACTATCGTCGAGCCGTCGCTCATCAGCAGCTTGCCGTCGCGGTAGCCTTTCACGTAGTTGGGGTAGCACTTCATCAGTATTTCAGCCCCCTTGGGCACGTTCGTACTTTGCTGCGTTGCCTGTCCTGGCTTGTCGCTGTTGCCGCCTGCAATGTTGCAGGCCAGCAGCAGCGATGCTGCCACAGCCGAGATGGTTGTCGTTATCTTCATCATCAGTCGTACTTAGACAGGAATGAGATATTGGCACGCTCGTATTTGTTGAAAGCACTGGAAGGAACCTCGTTGCGCCAGGGGCGATACCACGACTGCGCATTGAAGTAGCGGCGCAGGTTGGCATCCTTGAAGTAGCGTCCGTGGCGTGCATAGATGGAGTTGAGCATCACTCTCACCTGACCGCGGTCCATGTATTGGATGTCGCTATAGTTGGCATAGCGCGTCGACAGCCAGTCGTATTGCGAGCCCCAGGCCACGTTGCGGCGTGCTGTGGTGCGTGTGGTGCGCTGCTGGTTGCGCGGAATGGAGGGAACATACTGTGAGTAGGCTTCCATGCCAAAGGCGAACATCATGGCGAAAGACAGTGTCAAGGCACGGCTCCAGCGGTTTTTTAGTAGTTGTTTCATGGTTTTTTGAGTTTTTTTATGGCCTCGCTGTCTCCCTGAGTGGGGCCAGTGGTTATTGATTACGGAGGGGGAGACGGCCCATGCTGTGGTTTGAAGCAAGGCTCTCCGTCTGCAAATGTACATAATTATTGATGTTTACGCTGTAAGTTGGTTTAAGTTTTCTTGCATTTTTTTTGATTATTGGGAAATTATAGATACCTTTGCACCGCTTTTTCGGGAACCCGCAGGGAGCCAGAGGAGCACTTTCGGAAACTCCGATGCATTCGATGATGTCGCCGTATGATGAAGACGGTGTGCTTCAGAAGGATGTAATATTTAATCAAAATTCATCAAAACAATTTCAGTCATGTACTTAGACAAGACAACCAAGGCAGAGATTTTCGGTCAGTATGGCCAGTCTGCTACCGACACAGGCTCTGCTGAGAGCCAGATTGCTCTTTTTACCTATCGCATCAAGCACCTTACAGAGCACGTGAAGAAGCACCACAAGGACTTCGTTACTACTCGTTCGCTTACCATGCTTGTAGGTAAGCGCCGCGCATTGCTCAAGTATCTCAAGGAGCGCGACATCGAGCGCTACCGTGCTATCGTGAAGAAGCTCGGCCTGCGTAAGTAAACAGCAGGCTGAACAGCCTCCCGACAAACGGAGCAAACATAGGTCTGGCTGAAAGGCCGACGGGAAAATAAAGCGAGCCGACAACTTGTCGGCTCTTTTTCGTTAGAAAAGAATTGGCGAGTTGGATAGCCTTTGCAGGTTCCAACTCGCCATATTGTTTTGTTGCAGTGTGTGTTACGCCTTGCTGTCCATCACTTCTCTGAGCGGAACCATCACGAAATCGCGCTCCGTCATCAGCGGATGGGGTATCTTCAGGGTAGGTTCGTCGATGCTGAGGTCGTCGTAGAGCAGAATGTCTATGTCCATCGTGCGGTCGTGGTAGACTGGTTTGTTGCTGTTGCCGGCTTGTCCTGTGGGCGCAGCAGTCTTGTGCTTGCGTCCCAGCAGCCGCTCGATATGCTGCGTTGTGCGCAGCAGCTCCATCGGCTCAAGCTCGGTCTGCACCTTTACCACGGCATTGAGAAATCTGTTTTCCGAGTCAAAGCCCCACGGCTCCGACTCGTAGAGCTCCGACTTACGCTCTACGGTGCCCACCTCCCGGCCTATCAGCTCAATGGCTCTTGCCATCAGCTGCCGACGGTTGCCAAGGTTGGAGCCCAGGGCAAGGTAGGTGGTGTGCATCGCTTTGGTGTGTTTAGTCGTTGACGATAAGCATTGCGTCGCCGTAGCAACCGAACTTGAAGCCGTGTTCTATAGCCATGTCGTAAGCCTTCATAACCAGTTCGTAGCCTCCGAAGGCAGCTGTAGCCATGAGCAGGGTCGACATCGGGTGGTAGAAGTTGGCAATCATGGAGTCGGAAAGGCCGAAGTCGTATTTCGGGAATATGAACTTGTTGGTCCATCCGTCGTATTCCTTCAACATTCCGTCGGTGCCAACGGCTGTCTCGGTAGCTTTCAGCACGCTTGTGCCCACCGAGCAGATGTGCTTGCCCTCTTGTCGCGCCTTGTTCACTATGCGGCAGGCTTCGCTGTCTATCTTCATGCGTTCCGAATCCATCTTGTGCTTGGTGAGATCTTCCACTTCAATGTCGTGGAAATTGCTCAGGCTGCAATGCAAGGTGATGAAAGCCGACTCCAGTCCGTGCAGTTCCATGAGCTTCATCAGCTCCCGGCTGAAGTGCAGTCCGGCTGCCGGAGCAGTCACGGCACCCTCGTTGCGGGCGAACACGGTCTGGAAGTTCTCTGCATCCTCGGGTTGCACGCCCTTGGGCACCTCTGCTTTCTCTCGCGCTTCGAGGATATAGTGAGGCAGCGGAGTTTCTCCGAGCTGGAACAGCTCGTTCTTGAACTCATCGTGGGGGCAGTCGTAGAGGAAGCGCAGGGTGCGTCCGCGGCTTGTGGTGTTGTCAATCACCTCGGCCACCATCGTTCCCGACTCGTCGAAGAAGAGCTTGTTGCCGATGCGTATCTTCCTTGCAGGCTCCACGAGCACGTCCCACAGACGCATATCCTCGTTGAGCTCGCGCAGCAGGAACACCTCAATCTTGGCATCGGTCTTCTCTTTCGTGCCGTAGAGGCGTGCCGGGAACACCTTGGTGTCGTTGAACACGAACGTGTCGCCTTCGTCGAAGTAGTCGATGATGTTGCGGAAGTCGAGGTACTGGCCCTCTATGGGCTGTCCCTTTTCGTCCTTCTTGTATAGCTCTATGGTTTCCGACTGTCGGTGAAGCACCATCAGCCTACATTCGTCGCGGCGTGTGACGTTGAACGTAGCCACCGTTCCGTCGGCACGTTTTATCTCGTGCTTAGAGGTGTGGGGGTAGGGAGCAATAAGCTCTTCGGGTAGTTTAAATCTGAATTGTGATAGCTTCATATCTGTTATTGATGACTGTTTGCTAACTGTTGTTGGTCGAGCCATTCGGCGAAACTGTCGAAGTCGTGGCACTCTTCCACTCTTATGTCGCCCACGCGTGTGCGTCGCAGCGATGTCAGATAGGCTCCGCTGCCGAGTGCCGAGCCTATGTCGCGGGCCAGGGCGCGTATGTATGTGCCTTTGCCGCACACCACTCTGATATGTGCCTGCTTGGTCTGCGCATCGAAGTCGAGCAGCTCTATCTCGTCGATCTGTATAGTCTTGGGTTGCAGCTCCACCTCCTTGCCTTTACGGCTGAGCTGATAGGCGCGCTTGCCGTTCACCATGCAGGCCGAGAACGATGGCGGAACCTGCTGCTGTTCGCCCACGAAGCGGGTCAGCATCTGCTCTACGAGCTCGCGCGTGATATGCTCGGTGGGGTAGGTGGCATCCACTTCGTGCTCCTTGTCGAAGCTTGCAGTGGTGGCTCCGAGCTGCACTCCGGCCACGTACTCCTTGGTATGGGCCTGCAGCTGCTCTATCTGCTTGGTCTTCTTGCCAGTACACAGTACGAGCACGCCCGTGGCAAGCGGGTCAAGAGTGCCTGCGTGGCCCATCTTCACCTTGCTGCCTTGCTTCTTGGAACAGAGAAACCTGATGTGGGCCAAGGCTCCGAAGCTGCTCATGCCGTAGGGCTTGTCGATGGCTATTATCTCGCCTTCCTTGAAGTCCATATTTAGTCTACCATTGCAAGTGAGTGACCGGTGAGCAGCAAGATGATAATGATGCTGCCGACAATGATGCGGTAGATGCCGAAAGCCTTGAAACCATACTTCGTAAGGAAGGATACAAACCACTTCATGGCAAGCAGCGCAACCACAAAGGCCACGGCACAGCCCAGTACCAGCATCGTTATGTTGTGGGAAGTGGCCCATGTAGTGTCACCCTTCAGCAGGTCGAGCAGGTCGAGCAGCGTGGCACCGGCCATCGTGGGTACGGCAAGGAAGAACGAGAACTCGGCTGCGCGCTTGCGGGTGAGCCCCTGTGTCATGCCGCCAACGATGGTAGCCATCGAGCGCGACACGCCTGGGATGACCGAAATACACTGATAAAGACCTATGTTGAAGGCGCGCTTCTCGTTCAGCGGTGTGCTTTCGCTGCCTTTGTTGAACAGCTTGTCGCAGAACAGCATGAAGATACCGCCCACCACAAGCATCACTGCCACCACCTCAACGCTGTCGAGCAGCCAGTCGAGCACACCCGACTTCTTGGCGAGCAAGCCTATGATGACGGCTGGCAGCACGCCGACAATCAGCAGCCAGTAGAAATAGTAGCGGTGCTTCATGCGCTGAAACCACGAGCTGCCTTCCGGCGCAGGCGTGTTGTCGAACTTGAAGAAGCGCTTCCAGTACAGGCACACCACCGACAGGATGGCTCCGAACTGTATAATAAAGGTGAAAGCGTGTACGAATGGGTCGCCCTGAGGTATGCCTAAGAGGTTCTGAGTGATAATCATGTGTCCCGTTGACGACACGGGGAGGAACTCCGTCAAACCTTCTACTATGGCGATGATAATCGTTTCAATCCAATTCATTTGTCTTCGCCCTCCTCGGTTCCGTTCTTAGGCTTGTAGATGATGGCGGCTATTATCGAAACGAAGCCCAGGAAGGTGACAACGGGAGCCACCTTGATGTGCATCGCGCTGAAGATGTCGGGGTTGAATGCCTCTTCAGTCGATGTGCCGCCGCTCATAAGGATGAAACCAATCACCACGACGGCCATTCCCACAGCCATCATAATGAAGTTTGTTTTGCCGAAAGCAAGATTTCTCTTATCCATTATTTGTGTGTTTGTTATGTTGTTGCTTGTCAGATCTTATACAGGTCGCCGGCTTTCATTCTCAGGAACTTGTTTACCGAGAACTCGGCACACAGCGTAGTGATGAGCACTCCGGCCACGAGCACGGCTCCGGCGGTGAACGCCAGCACCTTGCGGTCGATGAACTTTATCATGTCGGGCTCCCAGTAGTAGAGCGCATAGATGCCGCAGCCGAGCACTATCATTGCCACCATTGCCGACAGCAGCCCCTGAGCCACGGCCTTGCGGATGAAGGGGCGGCGTATGAAGCCCCACGAGGCTCCCACGAGTTTCATGGTGTGGATGGAGAAGCGGCGCGAGTAGATGCTCAGACGTATGGTGTTGTTGATTAGCGAGAACGAAACCACCGTGAGCAGGGCTGCCAGCACGAGCAGCACGAGGCTTATCTGCTGGAGCGTTTTGTTCACGCTCTCGACCAGTTCCTTGCGGTAGTCCACGTCGGCAACGTTCTTGTACTGCTTCAGTCGCTTCGATATCCAGCGTATGGAGTCGTTGTTGGCATACTCCGCGCGCAGCTGCAGGTCGATGGAAGCAGTGAAGGGGTTTTCGCCGCCGATAAATTCGGTGGGGTCGGCACCCAGCTCCTTCGTTCCCTCGGCAAGCGACTTGTCCTTGCTGATGTAGTTGATGTTGGTTATGTAGGGCAGTCTTTTCACTTGCGCACACAGCTGCTGCGCCTCCTGTGAGGAGGTTTCGGGCAGGAGTATCATCGTGAGCGTAAGGTTCTCCTTGGCGTATGCCGACAGGTTGCGTGCTGTGAACACCGTCAGCACTACCATGCCGAGCAGTATGAGCACCATCGAAGTGCTTATCAACAGGGTCGTTCCGTGGAAGTTACGGCGCTTTCCAGCTTTGTTTCTGCGTTTTCCCATTATCTTTGGCAGGCTTGTTACTTGTAAGAATAAGGGCATAGAACCCCAAATTTTGCGCAAAATTACTAAATCAATCCCAATAATGAGCACTCGCCGCACTTTTTAAACTATATTTAACTAATGTGGAAAAGCCCCACTCAGTGCCCCGAAGAAGCCTTTCTCAGTCCCCCGAGGGGGGAGGAGAAGCCCCCCGCAATTCCCCCAAAGGGGGGACGGCTTATAGGTCTTATGAGATTTATAGGGCATATAAGCCTTCTGCGAAGGCCTTTCGGCTCCCCTCCTTTGGGGAGGGGCCGGGGGTGGGTGAGTAATATGGCCCATATTGGTGAGTAATATGGCCCATATTGGTCGGTAATATGGCCCATATTACTTTCTTGTTTGGCTGAAAAATAGGTCTTAAAAATAGGTAGTTAGCAAAAATCTGCTTACTTTTGCATTTGCTTAGCACCGTAAAGCGATTTCAAGAACACATCATATATGAATATTTTAGAACTGAGCGAACAGGAGATTGTTCGCCGTCAAGCACTTCAAGAGCTGCGCGAGATGGGCATCGACCCGTATCCCGCAGCCGAGTATCCCACCAACGCTTTCTCTACGGACATCCGCGAGAGCTTCACCGACGATGCGCCGCAGCGCGAAGTAGTGATAGCAGGCCGCCTCATGAGCCGCCGCGTGATGGGAAAGGCATCGTTTGCCGAGCTACAGGACTCCAAAGGGCGCATACAGGTGTATGTGTCGCGCGACGACCTGTGTCCCGGCGAGGACAAAGACTTGTATAACAAGGTGTTCAAACGCCTGCTTGACATAGGCGATTTCATAGGCGTGAAGGGCTTTGTGTTCCGCACGCAGACCGGCGAAATAAGCGTTCACGCTCAGCAGCTGACCCTGCTGTCGAAGTCGCTCAAGCCCCTGCCCATCGTGAAATACAAGGACGGAGTGGCCTACGACAAGTTCGACGACCCCGAGCTGCGCTACCGCCGCCGCTATGTGGACCTGGTGGTGAACGAGGGAGTGAAGGACACGTTCCTCAAACGCGCTACCGTGATACGCACCATGCGCCGCGTGCTCGACGAAGCTGGCTACACCGAGGTGGAAACTCCAACCTTGCAGTCGATAGCCGGAGGTGCTTCGGCTCGTCCGTTCATAACCCATTTCAACGCGCTCAACACGCAGATGTATATGCGTATAGCTACTGAGCTCTATCTGAAGCGGCTTATCGTGGGCGGTTTCGAGGGTGTCTACGAGATTGGCAAGAACTTCCGCAACGAGGGTATGGACCGCAACCACAACCCGGAGTTCACCTGCATGGAGCTTTATGTGCAGTATAAGGACTACAACTGGATGATGTCGTTCACCGAGAAGCTGCTCGAGACCATCTGTACGGCTGTGAACGGCAAGCCCGAGCGCGAGATCGACGGGCAGGTAATATCGTTCAAGGCTCCCTATCGCCGTCTGCCTATCCTCGATGCCATAAAGGAGAAGACGGGATTCGACTGCAACGGCAAGTCGGAAGACGAGATACGCCAGTTCTGCCAGCAGAAGGGCATGGAGGTAGACGAGACAATGGGCAAGGGAAAGCTCATCGACGAACTCTTCGGAGAGTTCTGCGAGGGTACGTTCATTCAGCCAACGTTCATCACCGACTATCCCGTAGAGATGTCGCCGCTTACCAAGATGCACCGCTCAAAGCCCGGGCTGACCGAGCGTTTCGAGCTGATGGTCAACGGAAAGGAGCTGGCCAATGCCTACTCGGAGCTCAACGACCCCATTGACCAGGAGGAACGCTTCAAGGAACAGATGCGTCTTGCCGACAAGGGCGACGACGAGGCTATGATAATCGACCACGACTTCCTGCGCGCTTTGCAGTATGGTATGCCGCCGACGAGCGGTATTGGCATCGGCATCGACCGCCTTGTGATGCTCATGACGGGCAAGACCTATATCCAGGAGGTGCTCTTCTTCCCACAGATGAAGCCCGAGAAGAAGATTCCGCAGAGCACCATAGCCGAATGGCAGCAGCTGGGCGTGCCCGAGCAGTGGGTTCACGTGCTGCGCAAGGCAGGCTTCAACCTCGTCAGCGACATTGCCGGACAGAAGGCGCAAGCCCTGCAGCAGAAACTTCTGGAGATTAACAAGAAGTACAAGCTGGGCTACGAGAAGCCGCAGATGGACGAGGTGCAGGCCTGGATAGCGGCTGCAACAGAAGGACAGGAGCCGACAGAAGGATAAAGAATGTCTTACAGAAGGACAAAGAACATATTTTCCTTGCTCCTGTCAAGAAGAAACCGGCAGGTAAAATATGTTCTTCTGTGCTTCTGTCAAGAAGAAATCAGCAAGAAACCCTGTCCATCTGTGCTTCTGTCAAATGCTTTAAGGTCTTCTGTCTAAATAACAAAAACACGTGCTTATGTCAAAGATAGCTATCATGGGAGGCGGCTCATGGGCAACGGCAATAGCCAAGATCGTTGTCAGCCACACCCACCACATCGGATGGTATATGCGTCGCGACGACCGCATTGCCGACTTTCAGCGGCTCAGCCACAACCCCGCCTACCTCACGAGCGTGCGTTTCGACACCTCTGAGATATTCTTCTCGAGCGACATCAACAAGATAGCTCAGCTCTACGACACACTGATATTCGTGACTCCGTCGCCATATCTGAAGACACATCTCAAGCGCCTGAAGACCCGCATACGCGACAAGTTCATCATAACTGCCATCAAGGGCATCGTGCCCGACGACAACCTGTGCTGCTCGGAGTATTTCCACAAAGTGTTCTCCGTGCCTTACAGCAACATTGCCTGCATCGGCGGACCGTCTCATGCCGAAGAGGTGGCAATGGAGCGGCTGTCGTATCTCACCATAGGATGCGAGGACCGCGACAAGGCCCAGGCCTTTGCCGACATCATATCGTCGAACTTCATCAAGACGAAAGTGTCGACCGACGTTCTCGGAATTGAGTATTCCTCGGTGCTTAAAAACGTCTATGCCATCGCTGCGGGTATTTGCAGCGGACTCAAGTACGGCGATAACTTCCAGGCGGTGCTTATGTCCAACGCCATGCAGGAGATGCAACGCTTCCTCACAAGCGTGCGTCCCATGGAGCAGCGAAGCATCATCGACAGCGTATATCTGGGCGACCAGCTCGTCACGGGCTACAGCAACTTCTCGCGAAACCGCACCTTCGGAACGATGATAGGCAAGGGCTATAACGTCAAGGCGGCGCAGATGGAGATGGAGATGATAGCCGAAGGATACTTCGGAACGAAGTGCATGAAGGAAATCAACCGCCACATGCACGTCAATATGCCCATCCTTGATGCCGTGTATAACATCCTTTACGAGCGCATTTCGCCGCAGATAGAAATAAAACTACTGACCGACAGCTTCAGATAGAGCTGCTGCCACTCGGCAATGAACGCACGAAAGCAAGTTCTTTTGCCTTACATTGCACTCGTTTTTAGGCAACTCTGGCTTCGCCGAAGTAGTTTTCACTCGGCAATGAACGCAAAAAAGCAAGCTCTTTTGCCTTACATTGCACTCGTTTTTGTAACTTTGCAGAGTTGCTGCGAAGGCGGTGACAAACTTGCAACTGTAGAAAAGATTCCTGAAACAAAACAAACATAATTATGAAAAGTATCACACTCGACATCAGCAAGGCTGCCCAGTTTCTTGACAAGGGCGCAGTAGAATCATTTGAACCGCAGGTAGTAGCAGCCCGCAAGGCTCTCGAAGACGGCACCTGCAAGGGTAACGACTTCCTGGGATGGCTCCATCTGCCATCGTCAATCACACCGGCTTTCCTCGACGAGATTGAGGCTGTGGCACAGACTCTCAGAGAGAAGTGCGAGGTAGTTGTGGTTGCAGGTATCGGCGGAAGCTATCTCGGTGCACGTGCAGTGATTGAGGCACTCGGCAATTCGTTCGCTTGGCTCATCAAAGACGGCAAGAACCCGACCATCCTCTTCGCTGGAAACAACATAGGCGAGGACTATCTGTCGGAGCTTACCGACTATCTGCGCGGCAAGAAGTTCGGCGTTATCAATATCTCTAAGTCGGGAACGACAACCGAAACGGCACTTGCCTTCCGTCTGCTGAAGAAGCAGTGCGAGGAGCAGTGGGGCAAAGAGCAGGCTAAGGAGGTAATCGTAGCTATCACAGATGCCAAGCGCGGTGCTGCAAGAACTTGCGCCGACAAAGAGGGTTACAAGAGTTTCGTAATCCCCGACAACGTTGGCGGTCGCTTCTCTGTGCTCACTCCGGTTGGTCTTCTGCCCATCGCCTGTGCGGGATTTGACATCCGCGAGCTGGTGAAAGGTGCCCAGGACATGGAGCAACTCACTGCTGTCGACGTGCCTTTTGCCGACAACCTCGCTGCTCAGTACGCCGCAGTGCGCAACGCTCTCTACCAGAAGGGCAAGAAGATTGAGATTATGGTGAACTATCAACCTAAGCTTCACTTCATGAGCGAGTGGTGGAAGCAGCTCTACGGAGAAAGCGAAGGCAAGGAGCTGAAGGGCATTTTCCCGGCATCTTGCGACTTCACCACCGACCTGCACTCTATGGGACAGTGGATACAAGAAGGCGAACGCTCCATCTTCGAGACTGTTATCAGCGTTGAGAAACCGGCACGCGAGATGCTCTTCCCGAGCGACGAGGAGAACCTCGACGGCCTGAACTTCCTTGCTGGAAAGCGTGTTGACGAGGTGAACAAGATGGCAGAGCTCGGCACAAGGCTGGCTCACGTTGACGGTGGGGTGCCCAACATCCGCATCTCGATGCCCGAACTCAATGCCTACTACCTCGGACAGCTTATCTATTTCTTCGAGGTGGGCTGCGGAATGAGCGGTCTGGTGCTTGAGGTGAACCCCTTCAACCAGCCAGGCGTTGAGGCTTACAAGAAGAATATGTTTGCTCTGCTGAACAAGCCGGGCTATGAGGCCGAGAGCAAGGCTATCCAGGAGCGTCTGAAGAACGAATAGTGCTGATGACACAGATAGCAGAACATATTAAACAATACCTTGAAAAGCACGGCTTCGAGCACTTCATGCCGAAGGCCGTGCTTTTCGATATGGACGGCGTTCTTATCAATTCGATGCCCAATCATGCCGTTGCCTGGGTGAAGGCGATGGCTGAATGTGGTCTGAAAATGACGAGCGACGATGCCTATATCACCGAAGGGCAGAAGGGAACTGACACTATCCGACAGATGGCACGACAGCAACTGGGCCGCGAACTGAGTCAGGAGGAGGCGCAAAAGATGTATGACATCAAGGCCCACTACTTCTCGCTGTTGCCCGAAGCGCCGGTCATGCCGGGCATTATGACACTGATGAACAAGATCAAGCGCAGCGGAATTAAGATTGTCGTGGTGACAGGAAGCGGACAGAGGCCCCTGATTGAAAGGCTCAAGGGTGAGTTCAAGGGCTTTGTGGAGACCGACAAGATTATCACAGCCTACGATGTGGAGCACGGAAAGCCTGCTCCAGACCCCTATCTGATGGGACTGAGCAAGGCCGGGGGGCTGCAACCGTGGGAAGCTATCGTCGTTGAGAACGCACCGCTCGGTGTCAGAGCAGGTGTGGCGGCGCAGATATTCACAGTCGCCGTGAACACTGGCCCGCTGCCAGATGAGGCATTGTGGCAAGAGGGAGCCGACTTGGTGATGCCCGATATGGTCACTTTCGCTAAGCAGTGGCATAGTCTTGTCGGGGTAAGAATCAATCAGGAGGATATCTGGTTCAACCATTACAGACAGGTGTTTGACTTTATCTGCGCTCACAAAAAGCGCCCGTCAAAGTATCGCGCAGATGAAATTGCGATGGTGAACTGGATAAAATACAACAAGAAACAACGTGCCTCGGGTAAGCTCCAAGGCAGAAGACTCGAACTCTTTGACCATCTGCTAACGTTGGTAGAGCAATATCGGAAAATCAATCAGAACGCTTACGCCCACGACCAGAGTCCCGTCATGTTCTGAAAGAATAATTGCCTTCAAGAGCTTGGACGTTTACCAAGTCACTTGAAGGCATTTTCGTTTGTCAGATAAGCACTGCCGTGCCACTGCAAGCCACCATGAGCATCGAGCCATTGGCACCAATGGTCTCATAGTCGAAGTCAATTCCCACGATGGCATTGGCTCCGAGCTGAGCTGCACGCTCAGTCATCTCGCGCAGAGAAGTTTCTTTTCCCTCTGCGAGCACGCGCTCATAGCTGCCGCTGCGGCCACCGAAGAAGTCGGTGATGCTGGCTTTCAGGTCTTTCAGAGCATTGGCTCCGATGATCGTTTCACCTGTAACGACACCCTTATACTCTTTGATAGGGTTGTTCTCGAATGTTGGAGTGGTACTTAGTAACATAGCTTTAATATTATAGAAATTATCAATCAGATTATTCTTATCTCGCCGCTTCCGAAGCAGCGGTGGTGCTGGCGGTCGTAGACCACGCAGAACTGACCCGGTGCCACGCCGTGGATGGGAGCCGATGCGTGCATTATGAACTCGCCGGGCGCGGTCCACTCTATGCGTCCGGGAAGGTAGCCCGGCGTATGACGTATCTTGAACGTCACTTCTGCGCCGTATTCCTTGAGTCCGTCGGGAGCTGTCAGCTCGCTCCACGTTACTTCATGGAAGTCGATGACGCGGAACTCGCTGCAATAGGCGGTCTTGGGGTCGTAGCCGTGAGCCACATACAGTATGTTGCCTGCTACGTCCTTGTCGACTACAAACCACGGACCTCCGCCGAACCCCAGTCCCTTGCGTTGGCCGATGGTGTGGAACCACAGTCCGCGATGGTGCCCGATGATGCGCCCCGTGTCCTGTTCCACCACGTCGCCGGGCTGTTCGCCCAGATAGCGGCGCAGGTATTCGTTGTAGTTTATCTTGCCGAGGAAGCATATTCCCTGCGAATCCTTGCGGTTGGCATTGACCAGATGCTCCTCAAGAGCTATGCGGCGCACCTCGTCTTTCATCATGTGGCCGATGGGAAACACTGCTTTGCGCAGCTGCCAAGGGTGCAGCTGTGCGAGGAAATCGGTCTGGTCTTTCACCGGGTCGGGAGCCGCTACGAGCCATTTGCGCCCGTCGTGCCACTCGGTCTGGGCATAGTGGCCCGTAGCCGTAATGTCATAGTCGTGCCCCATCTTCTCTTCAAACGCTCCGAACTTTATCAGCTGGTTGCACATCACGTCGGGATTGGGAGTCAGTCCGGCCCTAACCTTATCCATGGTGTAGCGTGTCACGTTCTCCCAATACTCCCTATGGCAGTCAATAACGTCCAGCCGACAACCGTATTTGCGTGCCACAGCAGTCGCCATCTCGAGGTCTTCTTCAGACGAACAGTCCCATTCGGTTTCCTCCTCCGGCCCTATCTTTATGTAGAAACAGTCGGGGTGCAACCCTTGTCGGAAGAGTTCGTAGAGCACAACGCTGCTGTCTACTCCTCCCGAGAGCAGCACCGCCACGCGTTTGTTGTTGATTTCGTCTGCTGTCACGTTCTGATGGTGGTTTTGTGAATGAAGGGCTTAAGTCAGGAATAGCCTTCCCTGTACTTGCCTTGGTCCTTGTCTTCGAGCATAGATAGGTAGGACTGGTAGCGCGAGGGGGCTATCAGGTGGTCGTCGAGGGCTTTCAGCACGGCACATCCCGGCTCATGTGTGTGTGTGCAGTTGCTGAAGCGGCAGTCGCGGGAGTAGTGGAATATCTCCTTGAAGTAGCTTGTCAGCTCGGTTGGCTCTATGTCGAACGTGCCGAAACCCTTTATTCCCGGGGTGTCAATGATGTAGGAGGTGAGTGGTGAGGGGTGATTGGTGGTTGGTGATTGGTGATTGGTGATTGGTGAGGGGAGTTCCTGGGTGGTCATTGGCGGCAGTGCAATCATCTCGGAGAATGTTGTTGTGTGCATACCCGTATTGTGTGCATCGGAGATTTGGCTCGTCCTGAGTTGCAGTCCCGGCACGAGAGTGTTGATGAGAGTCGATTTCCCCACACCGCTATTGCCGCTCAGCACCGTCACTTTGCCCTCGAGCATCTGCCTCAGAGCACCGGTTCCCTCGCCCGTGGTGGCCGATATAGCCACACACTGATAGCCCACCGTGTCGTAGAGCGACATCATCAGTTCCTGAAGATGCCGCTCTTCGTCGTTCAGCAGGTCTGTTTTGTTGAAGGCCAGCACCACCGGCACGCTGTATGCCTCAGCCGAAGCAAGGAAGCGGTCGATGAAAGTAGTGGAGGTCTGAGGGTGGTTCACTGTCACCACGAGCAACGCCTGGTCCACGTTGGCGGCTATGATGTGGCTCTGTTTCGACAGGTTAGGCGACTTGCGGATGATGTAGTTGCGTCGTTCGCCGATAGCCGTGATAAAGGCCGTGCCCTCTTTGTTGACGGCTATCTCCACCTCGTCGCCCACGGCAACGGGGTTGGTGCTGCGTATGCCGCGCAGCCGGAAGTTGCCTTTCACCTTGCACTGCACCTGCCCGCCGTCCTCGGTGAGCACCGTATACCAGCTCCCGGTGTTCTTAATAACTACTCCCTTCACCTAAACAGTCATTATCTCCTTGCTCTTAGCTTCGAGCAGAGCGTCCAGTTTCTTGATGAACTTGTCATGGAGTTTCTGCAAGTCGGCCTCGGCATCCTTCTCGTTGTCCTCTGAAAGGCCGTCCTTGATGGCTTTCTTCAGCTTGTCCTTGATGTCACCGCGCACGTTGCGCACCTCCACCTTGGCCTTCTCGCCAATCTTGTTGCACTGCTTGGTGAGCTCGCGTCGGCGTTCCTCGGTGGGCTGGGGGATGTTCAGGCGGATAATCTCGCCGTTGTTCTCAGGCGTTATGCCCACGTCGCTGTCCATGATGGCCTTTTCGATGTCGCGTATGGCTTTGCGGTCCCACGGCTTGATGGCTATCGTGCGCGGATCGGGCACCGACACGTTGGCCACTTGGTTCAGCGGAACCATCGAACCATAGGAACTAACTCTCACTCCGTCGAGCAGTGCCACGTTGGCACGGCCTGCGCGGATGCGGTTCAGGCTCTCTTCGAGGAACATGGTTGCCATCTCCATGCGCTCCTCGGCATCCTGCAAAGTCGCTTTGACGTCTATCATATCTGTATGAGTTTTGGTTATTCTTCTCGCAAATGTAGTAATTATATTTATGTCGTGCAATTTTTTTACGCTTTTTCCATCCAAGTCGCTTTACTGTAGTGGCTAATGTGCAAAATTCGCGGCATAAATTTGCGGTTCACCTTATTTGTATTATCTTTGCGGCAGAATAATACCTATACTATGAAAACAAGGATTTTGCTTCTCGCTGCCATGCTGGCAGGGATTAGCCACTGTGTTTCTGCCGATGACTATTCCACTCTCTATGTGCTTCCAGCCGAGGTCAGTCAGCCGGTAGAGGAGATAACGCTTGCCGATATTTCGAGTCTCACTTTCTCCGGCGGCAAGATGCACGTTACCATGAGCAACTCGTCGGTCAAGGACATTGCGCTTGTCGACATCCACAAGCTGATTTTCCAGCTGCCCACGACGGTCAGCCTGCCCGTAGCCACGGCCAGCGAGCAGTGCGAAGTGTTCACGTTGTCTGGGCAGAAAGTGGCTTCGGGCAACAAAGCCGATGCCCTTCGGCAACTGCCGAAAGGCATCTATGTGGTAAAGGATGGGCACAATGTAGTCAAAGTAACCAAGCGATAGCCTGCCCCTGACAGTCTCAGAGGCTTACTGTGCAGGCGAAAGCTCCTCGGCTATCATGTTTGTAAGGTCGACAAACTGGGCAATCGTGAGTTGTTCAGGACGCTTGGTCATAATATCATTTGTATAGAATCCCTCGCGCGGCTGCACCTGTTGGAACAGCTGCCGCAGGCTCACGCGCAGCATCTTGCGCCGTTGGTTGAACACGGTTTTCACAACCCGGCGAAACAGTTGCTCGTCGCAGCCAAGCTCTTCAACCCCGTTGCGCGTCATGCGGATAACTGCCGACTTCACCTTTGGCGGCGGGTTGAACACGTCTTCGTCTACCGTGAAGAGATATTCCACGTCGTACCACGCCTGCATCAGCACCGAGAGTATGCCGTATTGCTTGTTGCCGGGCTGCGCTGCCATGCGCCAAGCCACCTCGCGCTGTATCATTCCCGTGCAGCAGGGTATCAAGTCGCGGTTGTCCAGCATCTTGAAAAATATCTGCGAAGATATGTCGTAGGGGTAGTTTCCTGTGAGAACGAACTTTCGTCCTGCGAATACGGCCTGCAAGTCCATGCGCAGGAAGTCTTCGCCCAGTATATTCTCACGAAGCTGCGGAAACGCGTTGTTGAGGTAAGCAACGCTTTCGCGGTCTATTTCCACCACTTTCATCTCGCGCTTTTTGGTCATTAGGAACTGCGTCAGCACCCCCATGCCCGGCCCTATCTCCAGTATAGGCAATCCCTCGCAGGCATCCACGGTGTCGGCTATGCGCCGTGCCACATCGAGGTCGGTGAGGAAGTGTTGCCCCAGATGTTTCTTTGGTCTTACTTGTCGCATATATATAATAATGTGTTCTGCTTGTTCAAGTGTACTGATGCAATCAGTTTAGAACAATGCAAAGGTAGTAAAAGAAAACCAATATGACTCATATTGGTCGATAATATGACTCATATTGGTAGCCCCCATCAGTCTCCCCAAGGGGTAAGGAGGTAATTGTTCATTATCCATTGTTCATTATTCATTAACCAATATGGCCCATATTGGTCGGTAATATGGCCCATATTGGTCAGTAATATGGCCCATATTACTTTGCTGTAAGGCCTGAGTAGCTTTTAGTGTGAGGGCAGAAAGCTGTATGATTTTTGCGTTCTGCTTGTGTGTATTGGTAAAAAGCGTTATCTTTGCTTCGTTATTCGCAACTCTGAACGAAGCAGATGGATGCAAAGAAGATAGCCAGCAACACCCTGAAGGTTGTGTTGCCGCTGATGCTCAGCGGCGGCATACTCTATTGGATGTATCGTGGTTTCGACTTCGACAGCATCCGCGACGTGCTGTTCAACGAGATGAGCTGGACGTGGATGCTCCTTTCCATGCCCTTCGGCGTGCTTGCCCAGCTGTTCAGGGCATGGCGGTGGCGGCTGGCTTTGGAACCCCTTGGCGAGCAGCCGCGCATGAGGACCACTGCCGACAGCATCTTCCTGAGCTATGCACTGAGCCTTGTGGTGCCTCGCGTGGGCGAAGTGGCCCGCTGCGGAGTGCTCCGCCGCTACGACGGAGTGTCGTTTGCCAAGGCAATAGGTACGGTAGTCACCGAGCGTATGGTCGATATGGTGCTGATGTTGCTCATCACGGCCTTGGGCTTTGCGGTGCAGCTGAGTGTCTTCGGCACCTTCTTCTCGCGCACGGGCACCCGTCTTGGCGATATTGCCGGGCGCTTCACCACTGCTGGATGGCTGGTGACGGCTGTGTGCGGTGTAGCTGCTGCCGTGCTGCTGCTTCTGCTGCTCAGACGGCTGAGCTTCTACGACAAGGTGAGAGATTCGCTGCTGAGCGTTGGAAAGGGCATTGCGTCGGTGCGAAGAGTGAAGAGTCAGCCGCGCTACCTGCTCTATTCGCTCGGTATCTGGGCCAGTTATTTCCTTCATTACTATCTCACGTTCTTCTGCTTCGACTTCACCGCCAATCTCGGCATCACCTGCGCGCTTGTCAGCTTCGTAGTGGGCACGATAGCTGTGATAGTTCCCACACCCAACGGAGCAGGCCCGTGGCATTTCGCAGTGAAGACAATGCTGATACTCTATGGCGTTGCCGACACGCAGGCACTCTACTTTGTGCTCATCGTCCATACGCTGCAGACCCTGCTCGTGGTGCTCCTTGGCATCTGGGCAGCCTTTTCGCTTGCATTTACTAACCCTAAACAATAATTACTATGAGTGAAATCAAGAATTTGGAACCAAAGGTAATCTGGAAGAATTTCGACCTGCTGACTCAAGTGCCGCGCCCGAGCGGACATCTGGAACGCATACAGCAGTTTCTGCTCGACTTCGGAAAGCAGGCTGGCGTGGAAGCGTTCAAGGACCCGGCAGGCAATATCGTGATGCGCAAACCGGCCACTCCGGGCATGGAGAACCGCAAGGGCATCATACTGCAAGCCCACATGGACATGGTGCCGCAGAAGACACCTGAGAGCAACCACAACTTCGAGACCGACCCGATACAGACCTGGATTGACGGCGACTGGGTGAAAGCCCGCAACACTACGCTCGGTGCCGACAACGGAATGGGTGTGGCTGCCATCATGGCGGTTATGGAAAGCACCGACATGAAGCACGGCCCGATTGAAGCTCTCATCACAGCCGACGAGGAAACGGGTATGTACGGAGCCAACGACCTGCCCGAAGGTGAGCTGCAAGGCGACATCCTGCTCAATCTCGACTCCGAAACATGGGGCAAGTTTGTCATTGGCAGTGCCGGCGGCATTGATGTAACAGCCACGTTAGGATATAAAGAGGCAGCCACCGACAGCGAGGATGCAGCCGTGAAGGTTACGCTGAAGGGTCTGCGCGGCGGCCACTCGGGTCTGGAAATCCATGAGGGACGAGCCAATGCCAACAAGCTGATGGCGCATTTCGTGCGCGATGTCATTGAGACCGAGGAGGCCCGGCTTGCCAGCTGGCACGGTGGCAATATGCGCAATGCCATTCCCTTCAAGGCCGAAGTGGTGCTCACGCTGCCCAAGGAGAACGTGGAGAGCCTGAAGCAGGCTGCCAAAGAGTGGGAGGAAGAGTTCGTTGACGAGTACAAGACGATAGAAAGCGGCATCGAGATGACGGTCGAAGATGTTGCCACTCCAGCCACAGAGATGCCCGAGGAGATACAGGACAATGTGCTGGATGCCATCCTTGCCTGCCACAACGGAGTGCTTAGGATGATTCCCGTCTACCCGGATGTGGTTGAAACCTCGAGCAATCTCGCTATCATCGACATCGAGGACGGAAAGGCAGCTATCAAGATACTGGCCCGTTCGAGCCGCGAGGACATGAAGTCGCAGATAGTTACCCAGCTTGCAAGCTGCTTCAGCATGGCTGGAATGAAAGTTGAGACGGCGGGAAGCTATGGCGGTTGGGACCCCAATCCAGACAGCGAGATACTCCATAAGCTGCTGGGCATCTACAAGGAGCTCAACGGCGAGGAGGGCATAATACAGGTAGACCATGCCGGTCTGGAGTGTTCGGTGATACTGGGCAAGTATCCTCACCTCGACGTAGTGTCGCTCGGCCCCACCATGCGTTCGCCTCACACCACGTCGGAGCGTTGCTTCATTCCGAGCATTGCACCCTTCTGGGCACTGCTGAAGACTGCCTTGGAGCGCACGCCGGAGAAATAATGTCGGCCAAGAAATAAGAAAGTCCACCCTGAACAGGCCGTCAGGGTGGACTTTTTGTATTGTCATGCTCTTCGGCCAGCAGCTTGTCACTGCTTTGAATAGCACTCGAAGATTTTTTCAACAGTAGCTTCAGGCATCTTGGGAGTGAGCAGGCTGACGATAACTACTACCGGGAAGCCACCCAGCATGGCTATGGCTCCGCAGTTGATGGGGTTGATGGGGTTGCCCAGAAGCATATTGACGACAGTCAGTCCGACACCCCACGCGAAGCACGCCCATACCGAAGCCTTAGTTACTCCGCGCCAGTAGAGTCCCAGCATGAACGGTGCGAGGAAGGCTCCGGCCAGTGCGCCCCACGAGATACCCATGAGCTGGGCGATGAACGTGGGGGGATTGAGGGCTATCATCAGCGAGATGACGATGAAGAACACTATCAGCACGCGCATCACCACTACCTTGCGGCGCTCTATTTTCTCGGCAACCACATCGTCGATGGTGCCCTCTTCAACCTCTCCCGGCAGCGATTTCTTGTCGCGATAGATGAGGTCGAGGGTCATGGTGGAGCTTGATGTGAGCACGAGAGATGCCAGTGTGGACATTGAAGCGGAGAGCACGAGCAGCACCACGAGCGCTATGAGCACGTCGGGCAGGGTGACGAGCATCGACGGAACGATGCTGTCGAACGCCAGCTTGCCGTTGGGCAGGGTGGGGGGAGTGCCGAACAGTCGTCCGAAACCGCCGAGGAAGTAGCATCCTCCGGCCACTACGAGGGCAAAGATTGTCGATATGATGGTGCCTCTTCGGATAGCATCTTCATCGCTGATGGAGTAGA
The DNA here is from genome assembly GCA_900318625.1 of uncultured Prevotella sp. Lineage (GTDB taxonomy): Bacteria > Bacteroidota > Bacteroidia > Bacteroidales > Bacteroidaceae > Prevotella. The sequence continues at coordinate 72,028 of ONLG01000001.1, read as the reverse complement.
ACTTGCCCACCATCTGGGGCAGCCCCCACGTTCCGAGCGACGTCAAGATGACCACTCCGAGCAGGTTCCACGGGTCGGGACCAAACCAGTCGGCAAATCCTCCGTTGGCTGCGGGGTCGCTGTCGGAGGGCAGTGCCGCCATCTTGGCTACCGCTTCGGAAAGTCCACCCTGCGTGTTGAGCACGGCAAAGATGATTGTCACTATTCCGAAAAGCATTATGATGCCCTGCACAAAGTCGTTCATGGCAGTGGCCTTGTAGCCTCCGAGGATGACATATACGGCTGTGAGCACTGCCATTATTATCACGCAGTACTCGTAGGGTATGCCGAAGCCCATCTCGAAGAGTGTCGATATGCCCTTGTAGACACCTGCCGTATAGGGGATGAGGAACACGAAGGCTATCACCGAGGCCACCACGCGCAGCCCTTGGTCGCCGAAGCGTGTGCCGAAGAAGTCGGGCATGGTGCGCGACTCAATGTGCTGCGTCATCAGCTTGGTGCGCTTTCCGAGCAGCATCCATGCCAGCAGCGAGCCTATCAGGGCGTTGCCGATGCCTATCCACGTTGCCGACATTCCGTATTTCCAGCCGAACTGTCCGGCATAGCCAACGAAAACCACTGCCGAGAAGTACGACGTGCCATAGGCGAAGGCCGTTAGCCAAGGGCCTACGGAGCGCCCGCCGAGTACGAAACCGTCAACACTGCTTGCCTGTTTGCGTGAGTATATGCCCACATATATCATCACGGCAAGGAAGATTACCGTCAGAATAATTTTTATGAACATGGTTGTTATGATGTTTTAAGGGTTATCTGTTATGTTGTTTACCGCTTGCCGGTGGTTCAGAAAGCCACCTGCACCTGTGCCTGAAGCCAGTTGTAGTCGTTCTTGCTGATTTCTTCGCCACAGAAGCAGCGGGTGTATTGCAGCTGCATACGGCACTTCTTGTAGAACCAGTACTGTACTCCCAGTGTGAGGTTTGTCTGTTTCCATCCGTCTTGCTTGGTGTTGCGGTCGAACGTTTCTCCGCTTGCCACGATGTCGAGCGCATCGACGACGGGCACTGTGGTGGTGATATATCCTCCCCGGCTGCCTACGTTGCCGTCTTGTCCGCCAAGCCATTCTGCCCTGACAGTAGCCGAACGGGCTTCCTTGAACTTGGCTGGCGAGTAGGGATTGGTCTTCACTTCTGCTCCGATGCTGTAGCGGTTGCGTCGGTAGTTGTCGCCTTCCTTGATGTCGGGGTTCCATGCCGCGGTGCCCACAGCATTGCCCGTGCCGAGATATGTTGATGCAACGAAGCGCAGCCCCTTTGTCGGGCGCACCTCGATTTTGCCGATAAAGTCTTTCTGGTTGTTGCGGTCGCGGCGGTTGATGCCCTGTCCGCTCATCAGTGCAAGCTCGTAGTGGAGCAGGCCACGCGCCAAGTCGCCATATACCATCAGTCCCATGTCGCGACCGTAGTTGACTCCGTTGAGTGGGTCAGGCCCCTCTCCGGCAAGGTAGAGCACTGCTTGCGAGTAAACGTCGATAAGTTCGAGCTGTGTGGGCGACAAGGGGTTCTCCATCGTGTAGGAATGTTTGAACTGTCCGAAGCGGACGCTCAGTGAGTTGTCGCGTGTGAAACGGTAGTCGGTGTAGAACTCTTGTACGACGCTCGAAAAGTCGTGCATGAAAAGGAACGACCACCTGTCGGTTATCCTTGCCTTAGCCCATAGCAACGTTCGCTTCAGGTTATAGGCGTTGGTTGTTTTGTTGTTGGAGTTCTGGTGTGACCAGCCGGCTTGTGCATAGCCGTTGAGAGTGATGCGGTTTTTCAGTTCTGAAAGCCATTTGGGAGTGGTTTTCTGCTCTTGTTGCCCCATGGCGGCGCAACTGCTGAACACTGCCAGGAACACGGCAAGTGTGCGCTTGATTAGTTCTTTGCGTTTCATGTTGATGTTTTTATTAGTTAATAATCTGGTTGTTATCTGTTCTTCAGGAATGGCCAGTTGTCAGTTATGAAGTCTTTGCGTTGGTCGAAGAGTCTTTTGTGGTTGGTCCTGTCGGCTGCCTGTGCTGCGGTGAGCCGTTCGGAGTAGTCCCACACCATGCGTCCGCCTTGCTGGTCGGGTTCGTTGAGCATCCATCTGAGCACCAGCTGCACGTCGCTCAGCGAGTCGACAAGGGGGTAGAGCCTTCCGCTGACGATGCCCTTGTCCTCGTAGTCGAGCCCTCGCAGGATGGTCCATTCTGCCAGCGGCTGTCCGATGAAGGGCGTGTCGGCATCGTATCGGTCTATGGTGACAGGGTCGCCGATGTGGTATGGTTTCACCACCCACTGCTCTTCGCCCACGGGCAGCACCTCAACGCATTGGCCTCGTTGCAGGGTCAGCTGCCATTCGTTGTGCGGCACGCCCGTGATTATATGCTCGTCGCTTAGTTGCCATCCGTCTGTCACGCTGCTGTTTTCTATCCATAGCAGCGTGCAGGGGCTTGGCAGGGTGGCCCATACCTCGGCATCTATCACCCTGGGAACGGTCGGCTGTTGTGAGCGCAGTGCTGAAACAAACAGCCGGAGGTCTGTTGCGACTTTGCTGTTCTGCTGGTTGTCAGGCATTGGGAGCGGCTTTTTTTCGTCTGAACTGTATCGCGCAGGCGGCAATCAAGGCCACTATGAGCAGAGCGAAAGCCACGTAGGCTATGGTCTCCGTGGTGTCAACGCTCTTGGGGAAGAAGCTGAGCACCACCTTGTGGCTGCCCTTGGGCACATTGAGTGCTCGCAGGATGTAGTTCACGCGACCCAGTTCGGCTGGCTTTCCGTCGATGGTGGCAGTCCAGCCGGGGTAGTATATCTCCGAGAACACCAGCAGAGCATCGCTGCCAGTGGTCACGTCGTATTTCAGTTCGTTAGGTTCGTAGCTCCTGAGCACCACCTTCCGTGTGGAATCGGCAGCCTGTGTGGGTGCCACGGTGTGCAGCACAGAGGCGAAGCGCTTGTCTGCCACAGCCTCGTGGCGCAGGTTCAGCTTGCCGACAGCATCTATTTCCTGGTTGGCATTGTCGGCAAACGTGAGCTTGTCGGCAAACCAGGCGTTGCCCATAGCGTAGGGATTAAGGAGCGGTGCGGTAGAGCCGTCTTGCAGCGGAAGGATGAAGTAGCGTGCGTTGAGCATATTCAAGACAGGGAAAATGCTGTCGCCCTTCACCTTCGCCATATCTCCTTCTGCCTCCACAATGCCCTTCATGGCTTGCTGCATCTCAGGCGAGATGTAGCGTTCTATCATCTCCTGATAGCGGCGGAGCTTGGCGGCGTGGTAGCCTCCGATGCTCTTGTGGTAATAGGAGGTCTCGTTTTCGTTGAACGTATTGCTGGCAAAGTTGAGCACTCGGTAGTCGAGAGTCTTGTCCTTGAGTATCTGTTCGTCGGTCTGAGTGAGCTGCTGCGGTGTGTCGCGCTCGCTCTTGGGAACAAACATATCGTCGTTGAGGTAGCGTTTGTCAACCATCCACATATCTACGAGGCACAACGCCAGTACAGCTCCTACCATATAGCTTGCCTTCAGCTTGCCTGCGCGGTAGCAAAGCAGCAGCACCGTGCCTATGAGGATTATGCCCACGGTGCGCCAACAGTCTGCGGCGAATATCTGCTGGCGCAGGTCTGTGAGGTTGGCAAGCAGCGGATTGAGGTCCTGCGGTGGGAATTGGCTGAGAGCCTGGCGCTCGGAAGAGGAGATGAAATCGAAGAAAGCACCCGGCATCAGCGCAAACAGCGCAGCCACTCCAGCTGTCAGTGCGAGGCTGACGTATAGGTAGCGTGCCTTGGTCTTGAGTATCTGAGGCTCCTCAACGATGCGTTTCAGGGCGAGCATGGCAAGCAGAGGGATGGTGAACTCGGCTATAACGAGTATCGATGCCACTGTTCTGAACTTGGCATACATGGGTATATGGTCGATGAAAAAGTCGGTAAGGGGCATGAAGTTGTGTCCCCACGAGAGCATAATCGACAGAATGGTCGCTGCAAGGAGCGCCCACTTCATCGGTCCTTTGACGATGAACAGTCCCAGAACGAACAGCAGCATGACGAAGGCACCTGCATATACGGGGCCGCTCGTGCCCGGTTGCTCGCCCCAGTACTGTCCTATCTGCTGATAGATGGAGCCATACATCGGGTCGCCGTTCTTCTGCACTATGCTGTTTTGGCTCATGGGCACCGATGCTCCGCCCTTTGTGTTGGGGATAAGCAGTGTCCACGTCTCTCCTATGCCGTAGCTCCACTGGGTTATGTAGTCGCGTTCGAGGCCGCTGTCGGTCTGGTTTGCCGAGTTCTTCTTCACCAGTTCGCTCTTTCCGCGCATCGATTCCTGCGAGTACTGCCATGTGTGATACAGATTGGAAGCATTGATAGCCACTCCTATCAATGCTGCTGCTGCGGCCACACCCGTAGCTTTCAGGAAGCGCGGCAGCTGCTTTTTGCGGATGGCATCGGCAAGAAACGCAGCCACCATGAGCACGATGATGAACATATAATAGTAGGTCATCTGCACGTGGTTGGCCCATATCTCGAACGCAGTGAACAGTGCGGTGACGACGAAACCCCATAGATACTTACCCCGGTAGCACAAAACCAGTCCGGCAATCATCGGCGGAAGGAATGCCAGGGCATACACTTTCCAGATGTGTCCGGCTGCTATGATGATCAGGAAGTAGCTTGAGAAGGCCCATACCACAGCTCCCAGCGATGCCAGCAGCTGCCTGAAGTCGAAGGCGCGGAGCAGTATGTAGAAGCCCAGCAGGTAGGCAAAGACAAACCATACGTTCTCCGGCAGCCACAGGTGATAGGCTTCTACGATGTGCGAGAGGCCGTCGGTCGACTTATACGAGGGCGCAGTCTGGTAGGTCGGCATACCGCTGAAGAGGGCGTTAGTCCACCGGGGTGTCTCGCCGGTGCGCTTCTTGTACTCCAGCTGTTCCTGTCCTGCACCACGTCCTGCCGACGAGTCGTGGCGGTAGAGTATCTTTCCTTGGGTTACGGGAACAAAAAAATAAGCGATACTAATCGCTGCGAACAACACTATCGCTGCCACATCGGGCAGCACTTTCTTCATTATATCCATCTCTTAATAATATAATAAGGTGTAAGGGACAGTTTCCTCGTATAGTCCAAAGTACCTGTTATCATGGGACAAGGGCGTGTTTTCAGGTCTGGTGTCCCCTTGTTGTGACTGCATTATACGGCTACAAAGATACGATTAAGCAAAGACAATAGCAAAAAAAGAGCACTTTCAGGTTTCTTTTTTTTGAATGAACTCACAAAAAACGTAAATTTGCCGTCAGGAAATAACAGTTTATGATATGAGAATAGGAATTATAGTAGCCATGCCGAGCGAGTTTGAGCAGATTGCCGCTCTGCTGGCTGATGTCCATGTGACCGAGATGAACGGCTGGTCGTTCACCAACGGACGCATCGGCGACAAGGAGATAGTGCTCTTCAAGAGCGGTATAGGCAAGGTTAATGCAGCAATAGGCACCACGCTGCTCATAGAGACGTTCCACCCCGACTGCATTATCTCGACGGGATGTGCCGGCGGTGCCGACACTACTATGCAGGTTCAGGATGTCGTGGTGAGCACGGAGCTTAGCTACCACGATGTCTATTGCGGCAACCTCGACGGCAAGGGAGAGCTTGTCTATGGGCAGATGCAGGGCTTGCCGCCTCGTTTCAAGGCCGACGAGCGCCTCGTCAGTGCCGCTCTTTCGATAGCCAATGCCCCACACGACGGTGCCCCCCTCCCCACAATACACGCCGGACTAATCGTCACGGGCGACTGGTTTGTTGATTCAAAGGACAAGATGCGCCACATTGCCGACCTCTTCCCCGAGGCCAAGGCGGTGGATATGGAGTCGGCGGCGATAGCCCACACGTGCTATCTCTACCACGTTCCGTTCCTCTCGTTCCGCGTCATCAGCGACATTCCGCTCAAGGACACCGATGCGTCGCAGTACTTCGACTTCTGGAAAACCATTGCCGAGAAATCGTTCCGGGTGACGCAGCACCTGATAGAGCAACTGTAGGCTCACCTCCGCGCTGGGGCGACACGCCGTTACATACGAAAAGAGGTTCTCTGCTGCACGTCAGCGGAGAACCTCTTTTGCTCTGCAATGGGGCTTACTCGTCGTTGAGCATTTTCGTAACCTCAACTATGCTCTTGCACTCTATCTTGTCATTGCCGTCTTGCTTAACGTAGACACGGCCCGACTGCTCGTCAGCTTTCACCACCGTGTAGCCCGGACGGTATTCGCGTATCCAAACCACCGACACCTTGTCGCCCGGTTTGAACTTCTCCTTGAAGGGAATGAGCTTGCACCGGCTCTTTGTAGTGGCTTCGATGTAGTTTGCAAAGACCGACAGAAGCACCTTGTCGCCATCGGTATGTATGATGCGTCCCTGGTTCCACTTGCCGTTAGCGCGATAAGCCACCTGCTCGCCGCTCTGCCATTTGCCGCCTTTGAGCACGGTGAAGGTGCCGGGCTTCAGCTGTTCGCCCTTGCGCTTCTCGGCAGCCTTGGGGCTGTCGGGGTCGTTGGGCCAGCTGGTGTCGAGATAACACACCCACGGCTGGGTGGGGTCGCTGTCGTCGATGACCTTGGCGCGCTGCATACCGCTGCCCGACTGCCACCACGTGAGCACCACATCGCCCTTCTTGGCCTTGCCTTTGCGGTCGAGCGGAATGATGAGAGCGTTGGGCACCTCTACTTCCTTCTGCCAGCTTGCCAGCAGCGACTTGTCTTTGCCCACCTGTTCCATGGTGGTGTTGTAGAATATCTGCACGTTGTTGATGAGGCTCTTGCCCTCTTCCACGGCATCGAAGTAGTGGCCGTAGCAGCTCAGCACATTCTGCCCGGTCTCGGCTGTGAGGGGAACGCTTTGCGGAAAGTCCCAGGGCCACGCGCTGTTGGCCTCCTGAGCCACGGCTGTTGCACTCATTGCAAGAGCAACGGCGATAGCAGTCATAAACTTAGTCTTCATGGTTTCTGTTTTTTTTGAGTAGTGAATATTTAGTTACTTGCTTGCTTTCTTACGCTCCTGATGGTCGAGTATTATCTTGCGCATACGTATGGCTTTCGGTGTTACCTCAACATACTCGTCGCCCTTGATATACTCCAGACACTCCTCGAGGCTCATCACGGTCTTCGGAATGATGCGTGCCTTGTCGTCGCTGCCGCTGGCGCGCACGTTGGTGAGCTGCTTGGCCTTGGTCACGTTGACTACGAGGTCGTTGTCGTGGACGTGTTCGCCCACCACCTCACCGTAGTAGACCTCCTCTCCCGGGTCGATGAAGAACTTGCCGCGGTCCTGCAGCTTGTCTATCGAATAGGCGTAGGCAGTGCCTGTTTCCAGAGCCACCATCGAGCCGTTGACCCTTCGCTCAATCTCGCCGCGGTAGGGCTGATAGTCCTTGAAGCGGTGGGCCATGATGGCTTCGCCCTGGCTGGCGGTGAGCACGTTGGTGCGCAGGCCGATGATGCCGCGCGAGGGTATCTCGAACTCAATGTTTGTGCGCTCGCCCTGGCTCTCCATGCCAATGATGTCGCCCTTGCGGCGCGTCACCATGTCTATCATCTTCGAGGCAAACTCCTCGGGAACGTTGATGGTGAGTTCCTCGATGGGTTCGCATCGCTCGCCGTCGATTTCCTTGAATATCACCTGTGGCTGTCCCACCTGCAGCTCGTAGCCCTCGCGGCGCATGGTCTCGATGAGCACCGAGAGGTGTAGAACGCCTCGTCCGCTCACTATCCACTTGTCGCCCGAGCCTTCATAGTCTGCCACGCGCAGGGCGAGGTTCTTCTCCAGCTCCTTCTGCAGTCGTTCGCCGATGTGTCGCGAGGTGCAGTATTTGCCTTCTTTTCCGAAGAACGGCGAGTCGTTGATGGTGAAAAGCATCGACATGGTGGGCTCGTCGATGGCTATCGTGGGCAGCGGTTCGGGCTGCTCGCTGTCGCAGATGGTGTCGCCTATCTCGAAGTGCTCCAGACCGATGACGGCGCAGATGTCGCCCGAGCTTACCGAAGCAGTCTTCTGGTGTCCCATGCCCTCGAAGGTGTGGAGCTCCTTGATGCGCGTCTTCTCCTGTGAGCCGTCGCGGTGGCAGATGGTCACGTTCATTCCGTCGGCGAGGGTGCCCCGGTGGACGCGTCCCACGGCTATGCGCCCGGTGTAGTTGCTGTAGTCGAGCGACGTGATAAGCATCTGCGGAGTGCCCTCAAGCTGCTGCGGAGCAGGAATAATCTCAACTATCTTGTCGAGCAGATAGTCTATGTTGTCGGTAGGGTGCTGGTAGTCGGGCCCCATCCAGCCCTGCTTTGCAGAGCCGTAGACCACCGTGAAGTCGAGCTGCTCCTCGGTGGCATTGAGGTCGCACATAAGGTCGAACACCATCTCGTAGACCTCCTCGGGGCGGCAGTTGGGCTTGTCGACCTTGTTTACCACCACCATCGGCTTGAGTCCGATTTGCAGTGCCTTCTGCAACACGAAGCGCGTCTGGGGCATTGGACCCTCGAAGGCATCCACGAGCAGCAGGCAGCCGTCGGCCATGTTGAGCACGCGCTCCACCTCACCGCCGAAGTCGGAGTGTCCCGGAGTGTCGATGATGTTGATTTTTGTGCCTTTCCAGTTTATTGATACGTTCTTCGATAGGATTGTTATTCCTCGCTCGCGTTCCAGGTCGTTCGAGTCGAGCACCTGCGAGCTGTTATCCTGTCCCTCGCGGAAGAGCTTTCCGGCGAGCATCATCTTGTCTACAAGTGTAGTCTTGCCATGATCCACGTGGGCTATGATGGCTATGTTCCTTATGTCTTGCATGGTTGTTGATTTGTGTTTTCTGCCGAACAGGCAGATTATCAGGGTGCAAAGGTACGGTTAAGTAAGAGCAAAACAAAGAAAAGAATTTCTTTTTTTTGCCGAACGTGAGTACCTTCGCTGCGTTTAACGGAGCAAAGGTACATATTTTTCCTTAAAACAACTACTTCCGAGCCTATAATAATCCACAGTCTGGCGCGTCTGCTGAATCGGAAAATGGCCGTAATGTTTCTCCAACAGCCCCGGAGTAAGCTTACAGAGGCTCTGGAGCAATGTTACAGGATAGCTGTAGCATTGTTACGGGGCTGCTGGAGAAAGTTTACGGAGGGCTCCGTAAATTCAGCGGAGGCTTCGGCGCAGTCGTACACAAAAAAATCGGGTAGCCGGTAACGGCTCCCGATTATCTGTTTTCAGCCACGATGCCCTATTCCACCTGCCAGTCGTAGGGGATGCCGCTGTCGCCTTTGGGCCACGAAGTCATGGCGGCGTTCTTTATGAACACGCCTGTCGCGCTCACGTTGCTGAGCCAGTTGGTGGTGCAGTCAGTAGGCGAGAGGTTTGTGGCAAGGCATTTCACGCGTGCCAGTGCGCTGCAGCCCTCGAACATGGCCTGATAGCAGTTGGCTCTGAGGGCCGTCGCCGGCAGCGTGGGAGCCACGGTGAGTGACGTGCAGCCCGAGAACATATTGCGGTAGCAGCTGGGCTGCAGTGTCGTTGCCGGCAGCAGCAGACTCTTCTGCGGATGGCTGATGATGTTTGCGTTGTCCTCGAACAGGCGGCGGAAGGTGTTGGGCTCTGTCAGGGTGGCGAGGGTCTCGTAGCCGGTAGCACTGACGAGGCTCATTACGTTGCCGTAGACGTAGCACGGAGCCGTACACGAAATCAGCGAGGGCTCGCTGTCGGGGTAGTAGGTGGCGTTGTTGCCTCGGAAATAGACCTGCTGGCCTGCGTCGACAGTGATGTTGCGCGACTCGCCGGAGCCTATCTGCACCCAGTTGGTGAGGTTGCGGCTGAACTCCACGGGACCTTCGGCTTTGTTGATGAAGGTTATCTGCGTGTCGTCTTCGGTCGGTTCCAGCGTCAGCGGCTGCCCGAGCTGCTCCTCCTCGTGCGACTTCATCTTCACGGTGAGGGGGTAGTATATGCCGTTGGCAAAGGTTACGCCGGCCCGCTCGTAGCGATAGGTCTCAGAACCGACGGTTGCCGTGAGGGTGAGGGTGGCGTTGCTGATGCCGCTGAGGGCTGCGTAGATTTCCGCTGTGGGCGAGGCGGGGGTGATGGTGAGCTCGCCGGTTGCGCCGTCGGAGGTCTTCAGTCCGGCAGCCGCTATCTTCAGGCTGCTCGCCTGGATGGCGGTGCCCGAGGTGGTGCGGAGGTTGAACTTCACGATGGCCTGCTGGTTGCTGAACGTCACGGCATCGGCGCTGACCTGTCCGCCGTCAACGCTGGTGACAGTGGCTGTGGCAGAGGAGTAGTCGTAGCTCTCGGCAATGGTCTGCAAGGTGCCGTCTTGCCCGGTGTAGTCGATGGTCTGACGTGGGAACTGTAGCAGCAGCTGGTCTTTGACGGCAATCTCCACGCCGGAGATAGTGCCCGAGAGCGTGGTCGAAGTGCCGGCATACTGCGGCTGTATGTAGCCTGTGCACCAGGTGTTGCCCTTCTTTACGTAGATGTGGTCGGTGGTTGCCCACTCGCCAATCATCTTTCCGCCGTCGTCGATAGACAGCGCACGCGTCTCGGCATCGCTGCCCTTATCAGCCCTCACGGTGAGAGTGTAGGTCTTCGTGGGCACGGGCGGCTCGGGGTCCTTACCTCCCGTACATGCAGAAAAGAGCATCACTGCGAGCAGCAGTGATGCCTGCATAAGTGGTCTGACTATTCCCATACCTGTTCCTCTTCGGTTACGTACTGTTCTTTCACGGCTTTGATGCCCCTCTCGCTGGCCTGCAGCATTGTCATTTCGTCGAGGGCGGCTGCCTTCACTGATGGTCGCTTGTAGTTGTTTCTTTTCATTTGTATGGTTGTTGTTATGCTATTGTTGTGGCAGTTTCATGGCTTTGGTAACGTCGAAGCCACTGCCGTCTTTCTGATTGTCGTCTTTCTTTCCCTCCAAGTAGTGCTGATAGGCTTCCTCTGTTTCCTGAAGCTTGGCATCGAGCAGTTTGTCGGCTTGCTTCTTCGACTCTTCGTATATCTTTTTCAGTGAGTCCTTGGCTTCGTCAACGTCGGAAGCAGAGAGGTGCTCGAAGGCTTCCGACATCTGCGTTTGCTGCTTCACGAAGCACACGTTGAGCTTGGCAAGACACTCCTTGTGGAATATCTTTGAGGTCTCGTTTATCAGGTCGCGGCGCGTCTTGTCCACATCGGGCATGGTGTAGACCACGTGGTGTATCTCCTTGCCGTCGTCTTGCTTCTCGGTTTTCACTTCCATCTTGAACTCCGGGTGCATCTCCTCTACGCCCCGCACTATAGCCTGAAGGTTGTTCTGGTTCTTGGGATAAACGTCGAAGGTGAACTCGTCGGGCCTCATGGTTACGGCAACGTCCTCGAAATTGTATTCGGAACTGTCCAAGGCTACGGTCACGGGGAGCAATGCCGTCGGTTCGGCCTTTACGCACAGGTTTGTCATGCGGTAGTTGAACAGCATGATGTAGCCGCTCATCTTCTTCTCGAACTCTGTGAGTTCCACTGCTATGTAGTTTGTCATATCTTTCTGTGGTGTTGTTATGGTTATTTGGGTGGTGGTAAGTGGGTGAGCGGATTACTTCGGCGCATCCTCGGTCTTCAGCTTGGCACTGAGGTTGGCCGTGCTGGGTGGTGCCGGCACTGCTATGCCGTCGCTGATGTTTGTCGACTTGAACGATGTCTTTGCCTCGAGGTTGTCTATGGTGGCTTTCGGAGCCTTCAGCTCGTCCTTGACCTCGGTCTTTGCGTTGATGGTCGTGGGTCCGTAGAGCTGTGTCTTGCTGCCGCCTACCGAGGTGTTGCCACCCGTAAGCTGCACCATAGCCTTGCCGTTGTCCTGCTGTATCTCAAGTGTCTTGTCGGCAAAGGCACCAACCTCTTCCGACATTACCTGCACTTTCTTGCTCTTCACGTCGTTCGACTTGGCACCTAAGTACATCTTTTCGGCCACGATGGTCATGGTGCTGCCGGCAGCAAGCTTGTCGTCGGTGCGCTTCTCCTTCTCCACGTCCATCGACTTCATGGCTACCGCCTTGGCGTTGATGCTCACACTGCCCGTGGCTTTGCCTTCGGTGTCGGTGGCAGAGAGGTCGAGTTTCTCGGCGCGGATGGCCACGCTGCCGCCCTTGGTGAGGGCTTTCTCCTTGGCATTGCCGCTCTCGATGTCGCTGTCGGTGCTCTCAAGGGTGAAGGTTTTGGACTTGACGATGATGTCGCCCTGGGCTGTCATGTTGGCTTTAGTGAGCTTGCCCTTGTCGTCGACCTCCACGTTGGCAGAGCCTTCGGTGCTCACCTCGATGGTCTTGGCGCGGAGCTTTATCTTGCTGTCGGCAGTGAGCTGCTTCTCCTTGAGCTTCTTGTCGGCCACTTCGTAGTCGACGCTCTCGATGGTGATGTTCTTCGACTTCAGTGTGAAGTCGCCCTCGGCAGTGTAGGTGGCTTTCTCCACCACACCCTTGTCGTCGCGCTTCATGTCGGCTGTGCCGGCAGTGGCCACCTCAACGTTCTTGGCCTGTATGCTGACCTTTCCGTCCTTTTTCAGTTTGCCGTCATGCTCAATCGACGCGATGTCCACGGTGTTGGCTTTCACCGAAATGCCGGAGCCTTCGTTGTCGCGCAGGTTGCTCTCGCCGTCCATTGACGTGAGGCTTATGCGCTCGCCCGTGACGTTGACGCGCGCTCCCGTAGGCTTTTTCTTGAAGTCGTCGCCCTTCACTATCTTCGACTTCTCGTCCTTGAAGCACTTCAGCTGGCGGCTGGCTTCGGCCAGAAGCGACAGCACTTCGGAGTAGGCGTAGGTCTGCTCGGTGATGGCCTGTGACAGCGTTTCTATCTGTTCGTTGATGTCGCCTATGTCTTGGAAGTTAGTGCGCACGTCGCTGTAGTCTCCCGACAGCTTCTCCTTGTCTTCGAGCAGCTTTTCCATCTCCTTGACCAGCTCTCCAAACGAGCTCTTGTAGGCCGATGCCTGCTGCTTGAGGTTGTTCTTCAGCGTTTCCTTGCTCTTGATGAGGTTGTCGAGCTGCTTCTCGCGGCTCTCTGCGGTCATGGCGGCGTGTATGTCTACAGTCTGGTCGGCATGGATTCGCACACCGCTGATGCCTGCCATGGGTGTAGGCGAGGAGAAGGCTCCCTGTGCGTCCTCGCTGTGGAGGGTGATGTTGCGGGCATGGCTGACCACTTCGGAGACTGCGCCCACCACGTGCTCTTTACCGTCGGGACCCGGGTCTTCGGCAACCTGGCGCAGGCTGGCGGCACGAAGCTCCACATCACCACCTTCGCCAACGCCCTCAACGCCGACGTGAGAGCCTCGGATGATGACCGAGCCGCCTTGAAGGAGAGTTCCGTTGCGGTCTACGTTGCCTATTACAATCTCTGGTGCAGAGAGCACAAGCCGCTGCGGGTCGCGCAGGTAGTGCCCACTCTTTATCTCGGCGGTGATGTCGACCTGTATCTGCTGCATCTCGGCCTTGCACTTGCGTATCTCGGCAAGGTCTTTCTCTACGCTGCTTTCGAATGTAGAGAGCTTTTTCTCCCATTCCTTGAATATAGTGTCCATATCTCTTGCGCTCTTATTTGATTGATATAAGTACTTTCTTCAGGTAGTCCATCGTGCCGATGTTGGCGCTTGTCTGGGTTTCCAAGTGGTTGCCGTTGAAGTTCAAAGTGGAGTCTGGCTGGTCGGAGAAGAGAATCTGGCCGCTCTTCTTTTCGTCCCACACCTCGCGGTCTTTGATGTAGTCATAGATTCCCTTGGTGCTTTCAAGAATCTTGTCCTTAACCTTGAGGACTGTATTCTCCATAAAGGTTCTGAGGAGGTTGGACTTCTGGAAGAAGTGGTCCATGTTGACGACCTGACGCTTCCAATAGTAATCTTGATTGAATGTATTGTTATTCTTTATATCGTCAAGCTTGTAGCTGATCTTGATGTACTTGTCCTTTGCATTGGCACCAGAAAGCCCCACATAGTATAGGAACATAAGCATGAGCTTGCGCTTTAGAACCTTCTTGGACATTCCTGTCAGTTCCGTGCAACCATCCACTACGGCTAATCGGAAGTTATCATTATTCAGAATATCCCTTTTCCAATTGTTAATGTCAAAGAAATACGTGGCGTTATCGCCCAATGCTCTAATTGCCCGCTCACGCAAATTGGAACCTTCGAAATCATATTCAGTAACATTATTAAGTATTTGCTCGAAACTCATAACGTGCGTTTTCAAGTTAATAACAGCATTGCCGACAGCCTTCGCAAGTGGCTTGATGTTATTAAAAGCATCTTGGTCGCTGGCCTCCTGCGCATTAAACTTATGCGCATATTGGTCTACGGTGAAAGTGTCTGCCGCCAATGCATCCAGATTTTTCACTATATTAAACAAGTCGGGATCGTTTCCATTCTGTAGGTTTCCTACGTATTGATTGGCTTTATATGCTGCCAATGCGCGGCTGACAGCTGACCTGAGAATTTCGTAAGCGAGGAAGAATGTGTCAACTTTGGTGTTTATTTCTCTTATAGTTGTTACCAAAGCCTTGTAGAACTCTTCAGAGGTTTCCTTTTTATCTTTTACGTTTTTCTTGTAGCGGTCGCGCTTTATGGTGGCGTTGCCATTGCCGGCCTCCAACTTCAGGTAGCGCTTCGACTTGAGCAGCATCGTTCCATCTACGGGGCGGACGAACACTTCTACAACCTGGCGTACCAGCGAGAGGTCAAACACGGATTCTGCATAGGTCTTAGACAATTCGGAAGCTAACGAGCCTAAAGCCGACACTGCTTTTTCCTGTGCTTTATTGGCTTTGCCGTCTGGCGAGTCGGCAGAGAGAGTCTGGAGGTTCTTACCCGAGAGCATAGTGATTTTGTTGCCGGCCTCAAGGGTTATGTTCTTGCCCTTGATAGCGATATTGCCGTTGGGCGCGCTGATGGTTATGCCGCTGAAAGCGCTGATGTTGACCGTGCCGAAAGGCGAGCGTATGTCGATGGCACGGCTGTGGCTTTTCATCTCTATCTCGTACAATCCATAGCGGTCGCCTATGTGGATGCCGCCTGCCAGATCCTTGGCTTCGGGCGCGAAGTTGCTGAAACCAAACATACTGCCGTAGAGTCCCAGACCCGGCGAGATGCAGTTGAGGAAGAAGTTGCCTCCACTGCCGGGGTCGGAGAACGTGATATGGTGTCCGTTAGGCGACATGAGCTGCATCGAGATGCTCTTCTGTTGCATCATGGGAGCAGCCTTTCGGTACAGACCTTCGTCTGGTGTGAGCACGTTCTTGGAGTAGAGGCTGCCCACCACGTAAGGGCGTTCAACGTTGTCGTACTCGAAGTTCACGAGAACTTCGTCGCCGACACGTGGTCTGAAGAAGGCTCCTCCGCCCGGTGTGGCCATAGGCGAGGCTATGCGCACCCAGGGAGTGGACATATCTTCCATTTCCTTCTTGATGGCTTCAGCCAGTGCGTTCCTGTTTCCTTCCAGCTCTTGCTGCTCGGCACTGGCTCTTTCGAGGTCAGCCTTTGCTTCCTTGTAGTCTCGAGTTGCGTCGTCGTACTTTTTCTTGTATGTGACGATGACGGTGTTGTCCTTCTCCGGATCCTGGTAGTCAGCACTGCCTTTCTTCTTGTCGTGCTCCTTTCCGGCCTTTATCATGTCGTTGATAAAGGCTTTCTTCCGGTCCTCAGCATCCTTCAGCTCCTGCTTCAGCTCCTGTATCTCGGTATTCTTTTTCTCTATTTCGGCTTCGAGATACTTAATCTTGGCCTCATCGTCCTTATCCTTCGGATTCTTCTTCTTCAGTTCTTCGGCCTGATTGTGCAGGGTAAGCCTTTCAGCTTCGAGCTTCTTAGAGCCATTGTCGGCTGTCGGCTGATATTCTTCAATAATCTCCTTCCGCTTTTCGGGCGTGGCATTGACGTAGCGTATCAGGTCCTCCACATATTTTTCATGTTCGGCCTGAAGCTTCGACAGCTTCTCCTCGTTCTTCTTGAGAGCTTTCAAATCGTCATTGACCTGCTTGAGCTTCTGCTCTGCTTTTTCCAGCTTGTTTTCCAATGCGCCATTACCTGTCTGCCAGGGGAAGGCTATTCGCACGCGTCCCTGATATTTCGGGTCCTCATTGGCTGTGACGAAAGCCGTCTGCGGGCCAACCTTGCGGGTTATAGGCACAGGCTGCACAGGCGGATAGAAGGCCTCGGAGTTGCCTTGCTTATATGCCGGAATGGCATAAATCTTCAGCGAGCGCTTGCCTTTGAACGTATCGTCGGCCACGGTGTCGTACTTGTCATAGTCGCGGCTCCAGGTCTCTTCGGAGTTTTGCTGTATCTGAATGATGACATAAGTGCCGTCGACGCCGTCGATGTGAATCATCTGTCCCAGCTTGACGGGAATGAAAGCGGTGCCCATGTTGATGCAGACTATCTGCCGTTGCTGCGACACTTCAAAGGTGTGGATGTCGCGGTAGTAGTCGAGCTTGGTCCAGCCTGTCTCGGAGAGCGAGGAGAACTGCACGGTCTTCTCGTCGTTGTGCTGCTCTGTTTTCTTTTCGTATGGATCCAGATGGGTCTCCTTTTGCTTTTCGTTGACGTCCTTCACCTGAGTGAGTGCCTTCAGATTGAGTATGCCTTCCTCGATGACAATCTGTCGGAGCAGGCTCATAATGCAGGCATCGCCTCCGCCCTCTTCGCTTGACAGCACGGTCTTGAAGAAAGGAATCAGCTTCGACATGGCAATTTCGCTGCCATTGCCGTCGGCATAGATCTCGCGCTTCTGGTTGGAGAACTTGTCCTTGAACAAAGGGAAGATGTAGTCGTCGGCGGCAATCTCTGAATTGCTCGACAGGTAATAGGGGAAAATGCCCCTGGGAAAACCTGTCGACTTCTTGTCGATGCGTGAATAGTTGAGCTCGGATTCTTTCTTCTCTCTTTCTTCCTTTTCTTCTTTTTCCTTTTTCTTTTCCTCGTCTGTCTTATCCTTTTCTTCCTTGTCGCCATAGCTTGCTTCGTCATCGAGTGGTGAAGCCTTCACGCTGTCGCGGGTAAAGTCTTTCACCTGGATAGGGTCGCCCGAAATCTTCTGAGCGGTGACGGTTTCAAAGTCGCTGATGGTTTCCACATTGCTGGTCTGGGGCAAACCGAGTATCAGCTTGCCGTCCTCGAAATAGAGAAACTCTCCGCAACGGTTGGCGGTGCGCACGAGGAAGTCGTAGAACGACTCGTTGTACTGCACCAGATATGGCTGTATGAACTCGTGGCTTGTGCCCGACTCGTTGTATTTAAGGAAGCGCTGCGACTCGAAGTCGGTTTCAATCAGCGGCTCGCCTCCCGTCTGTTTGCCGAAGTTGCCACTTTCGGGCTGGAGTATTTCCGAGCCGAGCTTGCTTGCAACGTAAGCCTTGCAGTAGGGGTTAAGGGTCATAAGCTTGTCCATGCTGAAGATGTCCATCTTCACATACATCTTAGTACCGTTGACATCGCGCTTCAGCTGAGGGTTGAGCTCATGGACATAGAAGTTCTGAGCCAAATTGTAGGTGGCTTTGTAATCAATCGTTCTGGTTGTATCGGCAATGCGGTCTACCTCCAGAATGTCGAGCTTCACTTGTCTTTGCAGCAGAAGAGCGGTCACGCTGTCGAAGCTGGGTGCCTTTGTCGTTTCCTTGCCGGTGGTGGAATCCTTGGTTGTCTGCATGATGTCGAGCTCCACCTCAATCTTGCTGGGCTGATATATCTTGCGGTTTATCTTTATGCCGTTGAACATGAGGTAGTAGGTGTCGTTGCCTTCGGTGAACTCTTTGCGCACACCCTGTTCCAGCAACAGCGTGCTGAGCTTGTCGTCCTTCTTGTTTATTGTGTTGCCGAAAGTCAACCTGTAGATATACAACGCTTTCTTGTTAACTCCTGTAGCCATAGTTCTTGAGCTTCGATTTGTTATGTTATAGTTTGTCTAATCATAAAGTAGCTCTTTGACTCCCCCTTCAGCCGGGAAACCAAAGAGAGCTTATTGTATAAAGGTGCATTTGTAGTTGTTGTCGCTGCCCAGATAGGTCACTGAGCACACTTGCAGCATCACCTTGAGCAGTGTCTGCCTGTCCTCGCCCTCACCGTTGTCTTTCTCTGCCGACTGCTCCTCGATGTGTACCACGTAGCCGTCGACCACCATTCCGTCCTCATAGCCGTTGAGCCTGCCCATGCTGTTGAACGTGGCGTTGAATATGAACGAGAAACGGTAGTGCTCGTTGGCAGCCATTGCCCTGTAGTATGGGCGACCGTCGCGCGGCGAACCGATGCGCACAGAGAAGTTCAGAAGCACAGGCTCCGACACTCCGTAGAGGTCGCCGGCCTCGTTGCGGCGGTGCTCGCAGCGATAGTCGAAGTGCTGCACCGTCTGGCAGTTTTCCTTCATCACGTTGAGTGGATTCTCAAGGAAATTGTCCTGCACCACCACCGCTTTCAGTTCGTTGGAATATAGTGTAGCCATCTGATTATTTGCAATTATAGTTTATGCCGTCAATATCGAGCTGCTCTGCTATGATGGCAAGCTTGAGGAGCCTGCGCCGCTGGTTGTCGATGTCATAGCTTTCGGATAATGCGAAGCATCTGCCGTCCTCGAAGTGAATAATCTGCGTGTCGTCGTCGGTCTTGCCGCTGTCGCTGTCGTTGCCGATGACGATGCGCCCGTCCTGAGCCCCCTGCGTGGAGAACCACTCAAACAGGCTGAGATCGTTTCTGCCGGGTGCCACCACTACCACCTCGAGCCGCTCGCAGCGTGCCGTGGCCTCGGGAGCGAACGTGTTGAACGAACGGTCGAACACCAGATGGTAGTCGGATACCAGATAACGCTTAGGATAACGCCCTATGTTGTTGTCGCCGAATTCTAATGTTGCAGTCAGTGCCATAGCCTTAGGAATGTATATTGCAGCAAAGTTAACCAATTAAAAGGATTTTACCCTTATCTCACTCGCTTTTATTTTTCCACAAAAGTAATGATGCTGGATGCTTTGGACAAGCTGACGGCTGCCTTTAGATGGGATATTGTTGCGACAGCAGCCCTGAATTGCGACAAAAAAGCAGAGCCGATGCAAATGTAGTCGCACCGGCTCTGCTGTATTCTCACCGCATCATCTCTCGCCTTTCACCACAAAGGAAGCGTGTTTTCATAAAGTAATATGACTCATATTGGTTGGTAATATGACTCATATTGGTTGGTAATATGACTCATATTACTTTCTCCCTGATACTTTCTGCTTATTTGATGTCCCTTGTGAAGAGTGCCCGGTATTCAGCCGGACTCATGCCGACGATGTCCTGTATGCGGCGCTGGAAGGTGCGCACGTTGCTGAAGCCTGAGTCTTCGGCCACCGATGCTATGCTGTAGTGGGGCTTTTCGCGCAGCATCCGCAAGGCTGTCAGTGTGCGCAGGTTGTCGAGATAGGCATCCGGTGTGCGGTGGATGGTCTGCCGGTGGAACAGGCGCAGCAGCCGTTCGTGGCTCACTCCGATGACCTGTGCAAGCTGCTTGCCGTTGAAGTCGGGGTCGAGGTGGTATTTCTCGTTTTCCACCTTGATTTCGATGAGAGCCATGAGCTGCGAGTCGTCTTTCAGGTCGGCGTTGCGCTGGCGCTCAATGTTTCCGTTGAGCAGCTCGCGTGCCACTTCGGTTCGTCGCCGCAGCTCGTTGTCTTCCTCGAGCCGCTCCGAGAGGTCGAGATTGCGGCTCACGAGCCTCACCATCTCGTTCTTCAGATGTTCAATCTCTTGTCTGAGGGCATCGTTCTCGGCTTGCAGTGCCTGGATAGCGTTGTCGGCCATGATGCTATTTCTCTATGGTGAACAGCTGAATGAACCCGCTGATGGCAAAGGTGTCGTGTATGTCGTCGTTGATGTGCATGAGCACTGCCTTGTGGCCGGTGCGGCGTGTGAACTTATAGATGGAGAGCAGTATCCGCAAACCGCTCGACGAGATGTAGGTGAGGTTGGAGCAGTCGATGAAGATGTCGCAATCCTCGTAGCTGTAGACTTGGGCCAGGCTCTGCTCAACCTGACGGCTGGCAGCGGTGTCGAGCTCGCCTTCGAGTGTGACGATAGCCCGGTCTTCTAATTTTGTGATTGATGTTGTCATATTTGGTTGCTTTTTAGTTGACGAGAGGAAGGGGGGAAAGGCTTTCTGGCCGGCTTGCTGCTTTGTAGGCTGACGGTGTGTCACAGCTTCTTGCGCAGGGTCAGCACGTTCTTTCCGTCAATTCGGTTGTAGTTGATAGAGTCCATCATCTGGCGCACGATGTGTATGCCCAGTCCGCCGATGGGGCGCTCTTCGGCTGGAATGTTCAGGTCTACCTCCGGATAGGCAGTGATGTCGAAAGGCTTGCCGCTGTCGGTGATGGTGAACTTCAGTCGTTCGTCGTTGGCAACGGCTTCAATGTATATCTTTCCGGTAGTTCCATGGGGATAGGCGTAGTCAATGACGTTGACTACGGCTTCCTCCATAGCCAGACGCACTTGCTTGGTCTTGCTGTTGTTGAAGTCGACTTCCCTGCACACCTCGTTGACAAACTTGGTTAGTTCGGGAATATTGCTCACGTCGTTGGTCAGCGTAAGGCTGCGGTTGAGGCGCACAGCCCGTTCCTGCTTGTTGTAGCATACAGCCATCATCGTTATGTCGTCGCTCTGCCTGGCTCCTCCTACAAACGAGTGGATGGCGGCAGTCATGTTGTCGACAATCGTCTTGGGATTGGCATTGGAAGTGAGCTCCCTGAGCATCCGCTGCCTTCCAAACTGGTTGTGGGCGGCATCCTTGGCTTCTGTCACTCCGTCGGTGTATAGGAAAATCGTTGTCTGCGGTGTGATGGTTATTTCCTGCATGGTGTAGTGCCACTGCGAGATAGCGCCGATGGGCAGGTTGGAGTCTACTTTCAGGGGTGTTGCCGTTTCATTGATGATTATCGGTGGCTCGTGGCCGGCGTTGCAATAGCTCAGCACACCCGTTGGCAGGTCGAGCACACCGACGAAGAGTGTGACGAAGAAGTTGTTCTGGTTGTCTTCGGCAAGGGTGTTGTTCATTGCCGAGACGATGCTGTGTGGCTTGGACTCACGTGCCGACACGTTGCGGAACAGGGTTCGCGTGATGGCCATGACTAACGAGGCTGGAATCCCCTTGCCAGAGACGTCGCCGATGCAGAAGAACATCTTTTCGTCGCGGATGTAGAAGTCGTAGAGGTCGCCGCCCACTTCCTTCGCCGGTACGAGAGTGGCATGGAGGTCAACGTCGTTGCGTTCGGGGTAGGGCGGAAAGCTTTTGGGCAGCAGAGCCATCTGTATTCTGCTGGCAACGCGCAGCTCGCGCTCGAAAGCGGCTTTCTCTCGGCGCGTGTCCTCGAGACGTCTCATGTTGCGAATGGAGCGCCAGATGATGTAACCCAGCAGAAGCAGGCCGGCAAGGAGTATGGCCGACATACGGAAGGTGGCTTGCTGGAGAGTGGCGTAAATCTCGTCGTCGTTGAAAACCATTGCGATAGACCATCCTGTGTGGCCCCTTACCGGGGTGAAGAATACGTGCTTCTTCTCGCCTTTCATGGTGATTACTTCCGAGTGGCCGCTCATGCCCCTGAACATCTGGCGGCTGATCTGGTCGAAGGCCCTGTCTTTCTGGCTGATATCCTGGTCGCGCATGGTTGACCTGAGGAGGATATGCTTGTCGGGATGTACCAGAAGCTTGCCGCCTTTCGAGAGAATTACGTTGTAGCTGCTTTTGTAAGTGGTCTGCGAGTTGGCAAAATGCGCCAGCCATTCAAGCGACACGTCGGCATCAAGCAGTCCGACGATGCGCCCATTGGCATTGCGTATGGGCATGGTATAGGTGCATACCAGCATCTTGGCACCAATGTTGTCGTAGTAAGGCTCGCTCCAGTTGCAGGCATTGGCCTTGATGCCTTCGCGAAACCAGTCGCTCTGCAGATAGTCGTGGAGTGGACCGCCAATCTGTTTCTGCTCGAACGAACCGTCGCGGCGCTGGCTGACATACAGCTCGCACCAACGACCGAACTGAGGATAGAAGTCGGCCTTGAACGCAGCCGTGGCTCCTACTATCTGGACGTTTTGGGCTACGAGCCGTTGCAGTATGGAGTAAATGGAATCGGGTTGGTAGATACGTTTCTCAACCATCCACACCGAGTTGTTGATGGCAGACTCTACTGAAGTCATTGCAGCCTGTATCTCCATGCTCTTCAGCTCCAGCCTGGACTTGGCATGGTCGTGCGCGCTCTTGCGCAGCTCCTCATGGGCATACCAGTATTGCACGGCAGAGGTGGCAGCTGTCAGCAGTCCTGCCAAGACAAGCATCACAATGATGAACTGTGAGCGTTGCTTCTTAAAGCTAAGCTTTGTGAGTAGCTTCATAATAGGTGCCGTTAAAGTAAGACAGCTCAGTTGTCCTTTTCAATATACGTGAACAGTGTCTGGCCTATAGAGAACGACTTGCCGTGATAGAGCCTGATGCCTTTGCCCACAGTCAGCGGCTTGCCGTTGACGAAGACTCCCTCTTCGAGAGCATAGAGTCTGGGCGTGCCGTGGTGCATATAGATTTCGGCCTGCACGGGTGCTATCACGCTCTGGATGTCCCACGACAGTTGCAGGTGGCAGTCTACGGAATGTCCTATCGTGACGTGCTCGTTGGGGTTGGCCTTGAACCACTTGTATAGAGCTATGTCCATCTGCTTCACTATGCCGCTTGTCGTGAGGAAATAGCGTTCGGAGCGTGGTGAGTTCTTGGCAATGCTGATAGCCATCGCTATTGAGAAGATAATGAAGATGGCCAGCAGCGCAAGGCGGTAGTCTACTGTTGCACCCGTGTAGAGCCATGCCCATAGATAGGTTGATGCCACGCCTACGAGCACTGCGCCTATGATGAGCGAGTGGTGGAGGCGGATGCGCGTTCTCCATGTCACGCACAGCGCAATCCAGTAGGCGGTGAGCGACCAGGGAATCCAGTCTATGAGGAATGTGTTTTCCTTGAGTCCGATTATAGCCGACATGACTCCGCCCAGTAGGAAGAACAGCCCTCCTCCCAGACCGCCGAGCAGCGTGCGCAGGGTGATGTCGGCAATGCGCACCGACCATTCGCGCTGAGCCACCGACAGGCAGCTGAGCATGAGGGTGAGGAAGAAGCCTATGCAAAGGCCGAACGACGGAAAGAGGTTCACCAGAGAGCTGTATTCGGCTATCCTTGCCTCAGCCTCCGGCGTGCCGGGCCTGATGTCGCCTATGAAGAGTATGATGCGCTCCGAAACCGCCGACAGGAGCGGATGCATCTGCACGGTATATGTGAGCCATGCTGCCAGTCCGGCAAGTATGGCGACGATGACCCAGCGCAGGTAGAAGGTGGCGTTCTCCGGGTCGAGCAGCTGCTGACGGTTGTAGTAGTGGCGTCCCTCGTGGCAGTGGCGGCCATATTCGGGACACTGACCGCCGTTCTCCTCCCAGCAGTCGAGGTGCACGCTGTGCCGGCATTTCTTCACAACCCTGTCGCCCACGGTAAAGGGAGCCTTGCACAGATAGCACGTCTCGCCGAGCATGAGCCCTTCAGCTCCCATCAGCGGTCCCGAATAGGCCACGACGTGCTTCCTCAGAAACAGGCGATACCTGATGTAGGGCACTATCAGCTGCAACACCACATATACCGCCAGTGCAAGCAGCAGGGCTATGATTATGCCCTGTAGCAGCACGTCGCGCAGTGGTCGGGGATTGACGATCACCGGGTCGTAGACACTGCCCAGCCTGTAGTGGCAGTTGCCCTTCACCATCAGCGTGTCGGTGGCAGCATCATAGCAGGCTATCTGCAGGTCGCGACCGCTGCGTCCGCTGTAGACCTTGTTGTCGGGGTTTTCCAGCGTGAAGCGGTAGTCTACGGAGTCGAGCCCGAAAGCCTGCTGAATGTTGCCCTTGATGGCAGCCCAGTCAAACTGTTGCTGATACAGTCCCTTCGAGGCAACACACCGCGACCGCAGCATCGCGCCGTCGTCGGAGCCCGCAAGGTCGGCTTGAGTCATGTCGAACGCCAAGGGGTCGGCATCTCCCGCGTCGCTGAAGTCGGCATAGTAGAGCGGACGCGTGGTGTCGCTGTAGGCCAGTCGGCGCTCCATGTCGAAGTGTTGCGGGTCCATCGGCATATCGTCGCGATAGGTCGCCCCGTCCGACATCACCACCATAGCCCTGTAGCGCGACCCGGCAGTCCAGTCGGCACCGTCGGCCATCTCGTCCATCTTGGCGAGGATGGAGCGGTAGAGGAATTTCCGGGTGGAGTCGCATTGCTGGAACAGGTTTCTCAGCACATAGTTGGTGGCAGGCATGGTCTCGGTGACAGCCGTTCCGCGGATGAAAGCCACGTAGAGATTGCCCTCAGAGAAGAGGCCGCGCATCTGCATCACCGCTATTCGCTCGCGGTCTATGGCAGGCTGCGGCAGCGTGAGGTCCACCAGTGCAAGCATCTTTATGCCGAGCTGTCGGGCTTGGCGCGAAGCCATGTTGTCCACCCTCACCAGTCTGGGCGAAAGCCCCCGGCTGACGGTCAGCAGCCGGTGCGTGGTCTCAGTCACCTCTATGCGCACCTGCCGGGAGTCCGTCAGCGGAGCCGTCGCGATGCTGCTGCCCATACGGGCATCCACAACCATCGTCTTCCATCGGTTGGCGAACCTTGGCTGCGAGAGCTGCATCACCTGCACCGAGTCCGCCATCTGGTCCTCTGTGTCGCCGGGCAGCTCTGGCGTGTTGTCGCAGCCGGTCAGGGCAAGGAGCACGAAGGGCAGCATGGCTATGGTGGGATAGAACTTGCCATCGCTGTTCATCATCTCCTTCATCTTCTTCATGCTTTCGCGGGTTTGCTTGTAGGCTTGTATCTTGCTCGAAACCATGTTGATGAACATCAGCAGTATGGCCACGGCAGCCAGTCCCAGCAGGTAGTCCTTGGCGCGCTGGATTAGAGGCTTGTATTCGGCAGCCTGTATCTTCTCGGAACAGGTTTTCAGGGCTATATACTTCTGGTCTACAGCAGCCATTCGCCTTTTCAGTCCGGGCATGGCATCGGCAGCAGCCTTGGCCTTGTCGTACTGCTGCTGTATGTTTGCAAACACCAGTTTCTCTTCGCCTTTCAGTTTCTCAAGCTGTGGAGCGAGCTTGCTGACAAGCGACAATTCGAGCGCTTTCTTCTGCATATCTTTATAAACTTTATCCTGAGTGGGCATGAACGCCTCGGCTTTGCAGAAAGCCTGCAGCAGCGCCACTCTGTTTATGGTGGCATTGAGCGAGTCCCTTACGGCGAGATTGGTCTGCTGAAAAGTATTGGCTTCGTTCAGCAGTTCGTCGTCGTCGGCTATGGTGGGCTGAATAGTCTGGTAGTAAGTAGTCCACTTGAACTCGAGCGATTTCATTGCGAGGTCGGTTGACTTGAGCCGTTCAGCCATGGCCTTTGCCATAGGAGCTTTCACCTTGTTGTCCTTTTCGTTGGTGGGCATAGTGCGGAATGACACGTATATCTGCCTTGCCTCGTCTTTCATAGACTGTATCCGGCTCTGTATCTCTATGCGGTTGGTCTCAACGCTGTCGCTCACCAGAGAATCTTTCTGGGCATACGCCCTGATGCTTCCGGATAGCAGCAGGGTGGCGCACAGGGTTGTGATGATTGCTTGCTTGCTCGTCATAGTCGTTGCCTATTTACATATATTATAATAATAGCGCACGGCCTTGCGGAACACGTCCACAGCCTGCTTCTGCTCGTGAGTGACCACACCCTGAGTGGCTATCTCCTCGTTGCATCTCTTTATGATGTCGCCGCACTGCATGATTATTGCGCGGCGCTCCATGCTGTCAGTGCTGTTCAGCCATCGTGCCACCATCTGGTCTATCTGGCGTGCTTTCTGAAGAACGCTTCTCGGCAGAATCCCTGTCGGAGCTGCTTCGGGCTCACTGGCCATGAGGTTGGCAGCATTGCCTTGGCCGCTCATCCCTGTGCCGCTTTTGTTAGCTGAGGGCAGATAGACTACCTTGCAAGTCATCTGTCTGATGGAGTCGGTATATAGGTTGTAGCTGTCCCATGCCTGCTGAATGTCGGGACAGGGGCTGGTTATGTCCTGGCGCGCGAACTGCCCCATAAGCACGTCCTGCATCTCATGGAACAGTTTAAGGCTCTCGTCGCTATACACCTTGCCCGAACCATATTTCTGCTTGAACGAAGCATAGGCAGTGGCAATGCTCTTCTCGGCATCCTGTGCCCCTTTCAGCTGCTCGTCCTTTCCGAAGCACGGGTCGCGCTGAATGGTTATCTGGTATTGCGTGTTTATATCCTTTCCGAACATCAGCTCGTAGTCGTTGTAGTCAGTGTGCTCCATGACAAAGACATCGCGGAGAGTAAAGCTCACCTGATTGCGCTTGTCCATGATGCCGAAAGTCTGGCTGATGTAGTCGTTCACGAGCTTGTAGTCTTGCGGCACGGGCTGCAAGCCGTCGTAAGTGTTCCAGCGGTTGAACACATACTTCCTGCGGGGACGTGGGAGTGACTTCTTGAGGGCTTTGGAGATGCGGAACCGATCTTCTGGCTCAAACTGGGCCACATAAGGCAGCATCTTAGGGCGGAGCTTGCGACATCTGAACGTAGGTTTGAAACGTACCTGCTCCCAGAATACAAACAGGCAACGGTAGGAAATAAGGCTTACGGTCAGTGTGTTAGCCTCTTCGTTGAACACAAACTTCACCATCAGATCCATGTCGCGTGTGTCTTTCTTCAACGACAGATGGTCGGTGTAGGACTCTTTCTGGCTGACTGTAATCTCCTTGACCACCTGTGCAGACAGCATGGTGGAGAAGCTGATGGCCAGCAATGTGAAAATAGTTCTTGTTTCGTTGAAAATCATATCAGTTCTATTCTTTTTGCAGCTTGGCTGAAATATACCCATCCGTTTGGCTCGCCTTGTCTTATCACCCAGGCTGCCACTTGCATATCTTCAGGATATGGCGGTTCGTTGACGGCATGATAGCGCTCATAGCGAAGATATTGTCCAACTCTTTCCGCTCCCCAGGCTAAATCTGTGTAGCTGTCGGCCATGTTGATGCAGACACGTCCGGCGAAGCTTCCAAAGTATCGTATGTTGGGATGCCAGGGGTGGGGGATAGGATTGCCATTCTCATCAGCGGTCAGGAAGCGTAGAGCCGGAGGCGAATCTATGCAGGGATAGCCCGGTGGCAGGTCAATCAGCATCCTGTATTCGCTGGCAAACAAGGGAGGATTTGAAATTCCCGGTTCGCCTAAATGCTCCAGCCCCTCCACGCCGCAGATGCTGCGGATATGGTAGTCAATGGTGTAGGCTACAGGCAGGCCGGCAGTGTCTTGCCGTGTAATGTGGAAACTGATGTCGGAGCGGTTGTTCAGTCGCTCTTCAAGCTTCCTCCATTCATATAATAGTCGCCTCTGGCGTCCACTTAGGCGAACAGACTCAAAATCCTCGACTGTATTCATCTTTTTCTTTTATCCCGGGAATGGGTCTGGAATGAGGTAGACAGTATTGCCATTGTTGATGTTGTAGTCGGCCAACGTCTGGTCTGTTTTACCAATGCGTGGGCGCATCACCCTTATCTCATGCACTTCGGGGTCTTCTTTTCCAAAGAAGTAGTCGAGCGGTGCGCCCGAATCGTCAATGGAGGGGAAGTCGAAGATAAGTCGTCCGTCCTGTCCGATGGCATGGCGCAGGTTTGTCATCAGTGTTGCCAGTGGGGCCTCGGGATTAGTCACCCTGAACTTGACAGACTTGTTTTTATAAACGATATTCAAAAAGAAATCTTCCATATAGATATTATGATTCAATTATTTTTCATCTGTTTCTATTCCGATAGATACCTTGACGGGATAGATATTAGTGCTACGCACTTTTATCATGCTCTCCATGATTTTCTCGATGGAACCAATCCTGTCGGCAAAGCCACGCTTTATGAACGAATTGTTAGCTACTGTGATATCAACCAAAATCTCGTAGCCACATTGCGTGACGTCTGACTGTTGGCGGGTATTTACGGTAAGGCTCTTCACCCTGTCTCGCACTATGCCATAGCGCATCAAGAGCTCATGGTAGCAGAACAGCTTGATGTCGGCAGGTGTCACCAGACGGTCGTTGGTTGCCATGTAATAATGGGAAAGGCTGGCAGCGGCACGTTCGTCACGAATCTCGTCGTATCCGGGCACTGGTGCTGCTATCTGGTTTGTAGCTTTGCTGTCGAACCCGGAAGGCGGAATAAAGCGCGCCTCTACATTGAGCGCTTCATTTACTGCGGCACCGGATGTAGTCATGTAATGTATCTCGATGCTGCCTTGCTGGCGACGCTGTCCGCCGGAAGGCTTGAGCATTAGGTAGACCCCAGGCAGGCTTCCTGTGTTCTGCGTCTTGACAGCTTCTGCTAACCGTCCCAAGGTCTGGGCAAGACCATTCAGCACTTTGTCAGTGGCTACACCGCTTATATTCATAAAGGCATAATAATCGGAGTAATACTTGCTCAGCATATAGTTCAATGACTTCAACAGCCTGCCCTGATTGAAACGGTCGGCAGCCATTCTGCGTACTTCGACCTGCATATTGCCATAAAGCTGATCCTCAGATGGGCGAAGCATATGCAAGAACTGTTGGCTGGGCTCGGCTTGAGCCGTCTCCTGATGTTGGTAGCCCACAACACGGACAACAGGATTGTCGGTCGACAATGTAGCGGCCTGCTGCATGGCATTGACCAGTATTACCGTGTTAAGCGAGATGGAGGACTTGTCGAAAGCAAAATGTTCGTCGATGCCAAGGAACTCAAATTCCAATTCGATGTTCTCAGTCTCGAAAGGCAGAAGCTTCCTACGCTGGTGCTGTTTCACACAGTACATCCTCACGTCTTGTCTTGCGTAAAGGTCAAGGCAATGTGACGAGGCCATATAGGTCTGGGCTTTGTTGTAGAGTATCGTATCTATGGCAAAGCATGGCGACAAGGGCAACTCGGAATAGTCCCAGGGGGCTATCAGCGGCAGGGGTGTGCCGTTCATGGTCACGCGTAGGTCGCGGAAGTTCTGGTTGCGGATGGCGAATGTAAAGCCTGACAAATCTGAGACGGGTGACTTGAAGACTATATTGACTTTCCAGCGGCGGCTGTCAAGCCTGTTGATTGAATGTATTGATGCGTTGAGGACTCGCGTCTGTAGCAAAGGAATGAAGCCGTATCCGTTGTAGCCCAGCGTAAAGACATGATTGGACGTGAGTTCCATTTCTGACACACTGTCCTCCAATGCTGTTTCAACTACAGCCGTGGCAGGAATGGCGTGTCCCATCTCGAAGGGAATCTGCAAATTGGCGAACTCCTCGAGCAGTTCCGTCTTCATCTGCTCAATCTCAGTCTCAGTTTCATTTGCCTGATATGCCAATGCAGTAATGAGCAGCGCGAACACGGGGTCTTTCTCTATTCCTTGAAGGTAGTCGCTCTGTTCGCTCTCCCTCCAGATGGCGATGGCTTTCTGGAGCAATTCGGCAGCCCTTTGTTTTGTTTCAAATATGGTTTGTATCATGGTTGCTTGTGTTTGCTATTTCCACACACGCAGGGTGGTGGTGTAGGTGTATGTTTCGCGTGTGTCGGCGATTATGCCTTTTATCGTGACATAGATGCGCCGTTCCTCCCGGATGTAGGTCATGGTGACTGATGGGTTGCTGAGCCGCTGCTCGTATCGGGCCAGCGCGTCCCGCAGTTCGGCTGCGAAGGTGTTGAGGTTCTTTGATGTGCCGGAAATCTTCTTGTCGTAGAGTCCCTCGATGCCGTGCGACTCCTCGACGATGCCGGAGTCATAGACTACGCCTTCGTGCTCGTTGAATATCTCGAAGCGCAGGTTGCAGAACACGAAACCGAAACGGAGGTCGGCAGGTGTGCTGAAACGCGGTGTGGTGAGCAGCAGCTGCATGGATTGGTTGAGCGACTGCCTGAGGTCGTTCTCCCGGGAGAGTCCTTCGGGGGTGATGGTCAGGGGTAGTTGCAGCATACGGTGTGTGTGTGGCTTATATCAGTGGGATGAAATGGTCTTCGTTTTCTTCATGGAGCACATTGTAGACTCCGATATATACATCAGAGAAGAGCTTGTCGTAGAGCGACTTCTCCATTCGCTCGGCGGTCTGCTCGATGTCCCGGGCAAGGCGGTCGCTGATTTGTGTGGAGCGTGTCTCGATGTCGTCGGCCAGCTGTCTTGAGAGTTCGTCTTTGAGCGTGTCGCGCACGTAGGTGGTAAGAGAGTCAGTGAGCTGTTGCATCTGCTGTTGCAGCTCCTGCCTTGTCTGCGCGACAAGCTTCTGCAGCAGTTCGGGATGCAGCTGTTCGTAGAGTTCGCGCTTGGCCTGTGCCAGCAGTGCTTCGTAGTCGATGGCATTGTCCTCGAGCACGACCTTGTCGAGTATGGTGGCAGCGGCAGAAAGGTAGTCTTCAACCCAGCTCAGCCACAGCTGCACGTCGTCCCTGTGTGGCCAAGGAATCTGCACACGCTCAGGCTGGTTTGGAGCCACTATGAAATAGTCTATGGCCTGCACTATCTCCTGAGTCAGCTGAACGAGCTGGCTCACCCGGTGCTGGCTGTTGTAGCCCTTCATCAGGAAAAGGTAACGATAGATTGTCCGTTTACCGTCGCCTTCGGCCATGTTGGGGTGGGTAGCCAGTGTTTCCAGCGCTTTGGCAAATCGGTCGATGTAGCGGGCAAACCGCTCGTCGCCAGAAAGCATGAGGCATGGCTGAATGAAATCGTCATCGACAGCGAACACACCTTCGCGTACCTTGAACCTCACAAGCGGCATCACATCGGATGCTTCCATCTCCTCCAGTGTCTGAATGGCATAGATGTAGTTTGGCCGCAGATATGCCACGCCGTCGCGCTCGAAGGGGGTGGAGCTCTGGCCTATTGTCATCGTGAGATAGTAGGTGTCGCCGAAGAGCATTGGGATGGGAACTGCCACGCGCTCGTCGGCATTGGCTATGCGGCCCGAAGGCAGCACGGCGGCACACTGGAGCCGTTCGATCTCGAATGTGCTTCCGGCGAACACACCCTTGCAGCTATATTCAGTTCCGGGCAACAGTCCCATCTGGTCGTTGCCGAGGGCAAGGCGGAGAGCAGTCTGCTGTCGGAGGTCGAACTGCTGTTCCATTCCGATGAATGTCCGGGCTGTGAGTTCCATGCCGGGACTCCAGTTGATTGTTGAATTGATGTCCATATTCACGGGTTGTCTCTATCTTAATTCTGTATTGTAGTCTAATGTAAATCTTTCGTCTAAGGACTTGCAGGCTACGTGTTCCTTGATGCATATCTCGCAATGCACCTCGCATGGCAGCATCCACTCTCTGAGGAAATCGGCGAGCGGTTGCAGGTCTTCGCTGCGCCTGCGATATTCGGTAGCTGTCAGTCCGGGAATGAGCAGTTCGTATTTCACGAACGGCAGCCAACTCTTGTTGGTGTCGGTGTGGCTGTAGCGTGCGAGATACATTCTCACCTCACATTTCATAAGTGCTGCCAGTATGTTGGATATAAAGCCAAGGTCGCCCTTGTAGCGGCACACAAACGGAAGCAATACGGCAGCTTGCCTTACGAGGGGATTCTTCTCGCCCGGCAGGTCGAAGCCGAAGTACTGGCTCAGTACGTAGCTGAGCTTGTCGTCGAGCAGACGCGACACTTGCCGTTCTATGGCGAGCTTCTTCTGGAAAGCGTATGTGTCGAACGGAAGGAACGCTTCGTGGAGCACTCTGAGGCGGTGCTCCAGTTTCTTGAACTTCTCTGGAGCATCTTCGCCCTTCAGTTCTTCGTCGTCAGTGAGCACGCCTTGTGGCAGCAGCCGCATAAATCCGTCGCGCGACAGCCGCACTTCGCCTGTGGTCTCGTCAATGCTCATGGAGTCGCCGTTGTAATTGCGGAAGAAGGCTCCTTCGTGATGGACCTTCCACCGCTCTTCCATTTCCGGATAGAGATGGCTGAGCAGCACTTCTGCCCTTATCTGAGATAGGTTGCTGTTTATTTTCATACTCCACTTAGTTCTATATAATGTTCGCCGCCTGTTGAACTCACCGGCAGCACAGCCCTGCCGGGGATGCCGAGCTGGGCGAGTGTGAGCTGCTGATATGGGAACAGCCGGCTTATTTCGCGATACTCGTGCTGATAGATGCCGCTCAGGGGGACGTGGCGCAGCTGTTGGTGGCGCGAAACGGCATCGGCTACAGCCCTGCCGGGACACATCACGCTGGTCTCAGTGTTGTCGGAGCGCAGCGCCACATAGTCTACGAAGCAGTCATCGCACAGCATGATGCTCGGCTGCTCCATATTCAGTTGCCTGTCTATCCATGACAATGTTTCTGCCACGGTGTCAGCAGGGGTGAGTGGCGTGCGGGCAACAGGAGTCCACTGCTCGTGAACGGCACAGTCGTCATCGTATGCCTTGAACGCAACGGTGCGCGTGCTGAGATGCTGCCCTTCGTAGCAAAACATCTTGCCGACAAGCGAGGTGAGCCGTCCTTCGGCTAAAGCCTGAGGATGAAGCAGCTTCAGAGCCTCCTGAACTTGTACGGCTGCTATCACAGAGGCTGTGATGCTGGTTGTGGGAGCTTTCCCAGCTGCAATGTTCCTCTTGACTGTACCGGCGCATGGCATACGGTAAGCCAGGTCGCGCAGACCTTCTGGGCCAAGGTTGCAGGCGTAGCAATTCTGACCGGGGACAAAGACGCGTGCTGTGCCCTCCAGCGTGTCGATACCCCCATCGACCCAAGGGATGCCTGCCCTCATGCAGTGGCGGTTGATGCAGTAGCGTGCCCAGCGGTTGTCGACACAGCCTATCACGACATCCATATCCATTATAAGCCCCACTCCGACATCGTAGGCTATGTCGCCAAAGACAGGTGTTATCTCAATGTCGGGGTTGAAATGGGGAAGGCACTCGGCAACTGCATCAACCTTGCGTCTGGCAGCAACAGCATCGTCGGCGGTGAACAGCACGGAGTGGGAAAGATTGTCGGGTTCAACAACATCGAAGTCGACAACAACCAGATGGCGCACACCCGACAGGGCAAGGTTCTTGAGCACCTCGTTGCCCAAGGCTCCGCATCCTACTACCATGATGTGGGCGCTGGAAATCCGTTCTTGGCTGAACTCGCTAATCGTCATGCCTTCTTTTCATAATAAGTTCAACGTCAACCATGTCGTTTCCGAGAACGACCACAGTCTGTTCTACGGGCTTATATTCAGCTTTTTCAAGTCTTATGAGGCAGGTCTTGCCCGCGGGCTGGTTCTCCACGATGCAGGGAGTGAACCCCATCAGGCTGTCGTTGACAAACACGTTTGCTCCCATCACATTGCTGTGGATATTAAGGAAACCGTAGTCAACCTGTGGTGCTCCTATCTTTATTTCTTTTGGGAACTCGTCGTTCACCCAAAGGTATTTTACAGCCGACTCCATGCTGTCCTTTCTTGTATTGATAATGTAGAAGCCCTCGTCAAGGATGCCGTTCCATGTTCCTCTTCCCACAACTTCCCTGTTTAGCAGAATCTCTGTGTCGTCATCGGGAGCCTTGATGGTGACAGGAGCCTTGATGGGAGCAAAATCGTCGGCAGCAGTTGTTTGAGTGCTGTTAATTGAGCTGGATAACACAGGTGTATTGGCTGATGATACTACTGAAGGTAACTTTCTCTGCTCGCGCCATGTCCTTGGCTGGAAATCGGCAGCAGTCAGCACGACGACTTTCTTCTCGGCCTCACCAACTTCCACAGGAGCATCATAATAGCATACGTTACCCTTGAACACCGACAGTCGGTGGATACCCGCAGAAAGATGGCTGCTCACCGCCTCGCCGTTACCAATCTGCTGGTTGTCTATCAATATGCGCCAGGCTGTCGACGGTGTCTTCACTGCAAGATAGGAGTATTCGGGTTGCAGGTATACGGGCAGTATGAGTTTCTGCTCCTCGGTCACTTCCAGAGTGTCTTTCACGGTCTGGTAGAAAGGAGCTTCCACCATATATGGGTGTTTGCCTAATGGCAGATGGAACTGCGCCTTGCCATCCATGATGCGTGTCAAGGTGCTGTCTACGTGCACTATGGCCTTAGCCGGTGACACCATAAACACCACCCACTGCTTCTGTAGCTTGTACTCTTCGTTCGGACTGTAGGTCTGCAAATAGGCATGATAGCACTTCTTTTTTCTGAGGCTCTTGCCTGGTACGCGCCAAGTGTATTGCCCGTAGTCTGGATGTGTGATAGTCAGGAATTGCGTCTTGTGCGGCACTTTCAGTGTCAGTATTCCGTCGCCTTCCTCGGCCACTACGTCAGTCTGCCCGTCAGCCTTGAACTTAAATCCTTTCTTATCGGTGGTCAGCAGAAGGGTGGCCTGCTTCTTGTCTTTCTTTATCTTTATGCTGCTCAGCGGCGAGTGTTTTTGTTTTGCAAAACCGACAATGCTCATATCCTGTGCCACCGCTGGGAGCATAGTTATGAGCATTGTCATTATCAGAATCACTCTGCTAAGCATCTGCCATTCTTTATTTTCCTTGTGTCATAAGACAGCCGCTGGGATTGTTTACGGAAATGACACCGCCCCATTGACACATACATTTCGCATTGTTTATCAATGCAGGCATATTCATTACCTTTACTTGTCCTGGTGGAGCCCAGGGAGCTGCAATTACAGGCACGCAGGGCATCGGTGTAAGCACTCCCTGAGCTGCTGCCGTTGCGGATGCAACAGTGGGATTGGCCATCGACTGGCACATACCGAATGGCAGGATATTGGTCATTGGTATGTTATCCATGATATTAGCCATCAGCATATTCCCGCATTTCGGTCGGAGGGGCACCGTCACCATCAGCGACGACGGAGCCATTCCGAAATTGCACTGCAACATGGCACCCATACATACGAAATTGCCCATAGACCTTTAAACTGTTTTGCTACAAAGTAAAAGAACTCAATTCCCCGCAGGGAACTGAGTCTGTCTTGTTAGTGTTACTTCCAGGGGTTCTCGAAGGCTACGGGGCCGTTCTCCAGCTTCTGGCAAACCACTTCGATCTCCTCGTAGTGTTCCTGGCCGTCTTCCCACTTCTCTACGTAGTTGATGCAGTAGCAGCCAGTGCCTTTCAGCTCTTTCATGGTCGAACCGTCAACGGTATTGAAATAGGTAACGGTGAAGTCGCGTGGGTCGTTGGGAGCGAGCATCCACTGCAGGAGCTGGTTGTTACCGTCGTTCATAGCCTTCACGCGGATGGTTACTTTTCCGCCGCGTGGAATACCTGAAATCTGTCCTTCACGGTCGGTGGCCTGATCAAACTTGTAGTCAATCAAGATTACTTCGCGAGTCTCAAAATCTTTAACGGCTAATTGTACCGGTGTTACGTTCTCTGCCATAATATGTTTCCTTTCCTAATTTTTAAGTTAACTGAATTTAATTACTAACCGGCATTATGCCCATTCGTTCTCGTAAACGACATTGCCGAACTCAATCTTCTTGCAGGTGATGACAATCTCCTCGTAGTGACCTTGCTTGTCCTCCCACCTCTCGTCAAAGCTTACGCAATAGCCGTTGGTGAACTTTATGGTCTTCATCTCCTTGCCGGTCTTGGTCTCGTTGAAGGTGATAGTGCCGTTCTTCGGAAGGTTGCGCTCTATCATCCATGCCAGCAGATCGGGAGTACCGTCATTCAGAGCCTTTACACGGACAGTGATCTTTCCGCCACGGGGAATACCAGCCATCTGTCCCTCAACATCAGTTGCCTGATCAAACTCGTAGGTTACCATAAGAACTTCTCTCTCTTTGTAACCGTCAATCTCGATTTTTACTGGAGTCTTTGCCATAGTTGTAATGTTTTTAATATTGTTAATGTGTTCTTTTTTTGTGTGAGCACCGAGCCTATTGGCTTGGTTTTCTGATGCAAATGTAGGAAGGTTTTATGCTCGCTCCTATTTTCTGGTGCTTTTTTTTGTTTGTTCTATCGGACAGGAAGCTGCATTTCGGACAAATCGGAGGCGCACCCCCGATTATTGTCCGAAAGCAGTATGATAGCTTATTCCAAAGCAGCTTCTTTGTCTTTCTTGTCGGCAGCCACCTTGATTATGAAGTTCTTGGCAGCATAGAACGGAGTGAGCGTTATGTCGCAGGTGACACGCTTGGTAACGGGATCCATGCGAGGCTCGCCAATCTCATAGTTCTGGAACAGGTTGCCGTATCCCTTGTACTGGTTGAGGAACTCCTGTATCTTGGCCTTGAGGTTCTTTGGACTGTTGTATGGATCCCAATTCTCAAGTGCAACCTCATGCACAAAGTTCATCAGCACCTTCTTCACCCAGTCGAATACGCGCACGATAGGATACTCCTTCATGGCATCGAGGTCGCCGTTGTAGAGCGTGGCATTGTTGAAAGCCATTACGCGTCCCTCGCTGTAGACCATCGGGATAACTTGATTGTCCATCAGTGCGGCAATCTCTGATTTCAGCAGGTCGCTCTTTACGCCTTTCACGCCATCGAGTGTACCGTACTTCTTGCCGCCTGCTCCCTGAGCCATGTTGGCTGTCTCGTTGTAGAGCTTTCCGCAGAGTGCTGCCGAAGGAGCTATATAGAAAGCCTTGGCATCTTCCTCGTCGCTCGACATCTTCTCGGCTTCTCGGCCTACAATCCAGTTGGCACACATCACCACGTTCATCAGTTCCTGGTCGCTGTCGCGGTAGCCCTCGGTGTTGGCCTGCAGGTCATCGAACGAATACTCGTCGGCATGGTCGGTGAGCAGCATCACCTTATATTTAAATGCAAGCTTGGCCCATCGCAACAGGTCTACCTTGTCGGTGAACACTGCTCCTGGTACGCAGACGAGGCTGTAGGCATCTTTCAGGCTCAGACGGTCGAAGCCGTTGCGCAGCAAGTTCTCCACTTCCTCGTAGAAGCCAGAGTCGGCATCGGCTATGTCTTCCTTCACTACGTTGATGACGCGGAGGTTCTTCACCTTGTCTGTACCGCAGGTCTTGAAGAACGAGTCGAGCTCGCGGTATGAGCGCTCCAGGTTCTGTGTGGCATACAAGGCATCGGTGATACCCTGCTTCAGCACGTTGGTGTACTTCTCCTCGTCCTTCTTGCAGGCATCGGCATATCCTGTTGCACTGTCGATGCTGGCGTCGTCGAGCAGCTCAATCCAGCGGGATATTTCCTTTATCAGTCCTTCGCGCTTGTCCTTGAAGCGCTTGTCGCTCAGGAACACTTGCTTAGCTGCCTTGCGGGCAGGGTTCATGTTGTCTGCATCGGGCATGAAGCCGCGTACAGCATTGAAGCCACCAAAGGCCGACAGCAGTTTGCTGACATCTTTGCCTTTCTCTTGTAATTGGGCACCAGCCTGTTCGGCTACAGGTGCTTTCTTCATTTCTGTATCTGCCATTTTTGTTTCCTTTTTTCAGTTCTTGATAATAGTTACTCTGCTCCCTTGAGTTCGTCGAGCATAGATTGCAGCAGTTCCTTGAGCTCTTCGCGGCTGCTTGCGTCTTTCAGTATGTCGCGCAGCTTGCGGTTCTGCTCAATGCTCTTGCGTATCTTCACGTTGGTGTCGATCTTCTCCTTTGTGCCAGAGAGGAACGGGCTGTTCTGCACCAGACGGCCCTTGCCGCTCTGAGCCTCGAAGTCGCGGAGCTCGCCGAATCTCAGCGTTTCCTCAACTGCTCCACCTTCCTCGTCGGTAAAGGTGACATTCACTTTCGGCTTGAAGTGCTCGAAAGCATCGTTGATGTTCTGGATGTC
Source organism: uncultured Prevotella sp. (assembly GCA_900318625.1). GTDB lineage: Bacteria > Bacteroidota > Bacteroidia > Bacteroidales > Bacteroidaceae > Prevotella. The sequence continues at coordinate 34,237 of ONLG01000001.1, read as the reverse complement.
TTCAACCAATTCCGGGTTGCCGGCATCCACATCGGTGGTGTACTGATCGATCATCAGAGTCTTGTTCTGGTCGATCAAACTGACTTTCGCGCTGCTCTCCTCATCGGGAGCCATCGAAATGAAATTCTCTTTCATTGCCATAATGTCATGGTTTTAAGGTTAATATTCTATTTTATACACTTTTGATTTCAAACTTTGCATTGCCGTCCTCGTCGAGTTGCACCTCTATATGGTCGCCAGGCTTTATTTTCCCGGCTATCATCATCTTCGAGATGGGATGGCGCAGCTCCTTGCGTATAACTCCAAGCACCGGACGGGCTCCATACTGCTGGTTGTAGCCGCGCAGAGCTATGGCCTGGCGTGCCTCCGGGGTCAGCGTGAGGGTGATGTTCTGCTCCTCCAAAAGCTTCAGCAGACCCTTCAAGTGGATGTCGAAGATAGCGGTGACGGTCTTGTCTGTAATAGGCGAGAAGGGCACTATCTCCGTCAGACGAGCGAGGAACTCGGGGCGGAAGTAGCCTTGCATGATGTCCATCAGCTCGTTGTTGCCGGGGATTACGCCGCTGTTGAATTTCTCAACGATGGTCTGCGCACCTATGTTTGAGGTGAACAGTATCAGCGCGTTGGAGAAGTCGCCCACGCGGCCCAGACGGTCGTGCAGCTTTCCTTCATCGAGGATTTGCAGGAAGAGGTCGAACACCGACTTGTGGGCTTTCTCTATCTCGTCGAACAGTACGACGGAGTAGGGACTCTGACGTATCTTGTTCACCAGCAGGCCACCTTCCTCATAACCTACATATCCCGGAGGAGCACCGTAGAGCAACGCAACGGAATGTTCTTCCTTGAACTCCGACATATCGAAGCGGATGAGCGCACTCTCGTCGCCGAAGAGGAAAGCAGCAAGCGCCTTCGACAACTCGGTTTTTCCGGTTCCTGTCGGGCCGAGGAAGAAGAACGAACCCATAGGCTGGCCTTTCTTGCTCAGTCCCGAACGTGCCTCGTAGACAGCATCGAGCACCTTCTTCACGGCATGGTCTTGGCCTACTACGCGCTTTTTCAGAGTCTCCTCGCCGCCCAGCAGACGGTCGCGCTCCGAGGTCTGCACCTTGCCAAGGGGTATGCCGGTCTGTTTAGCTACCACTGCGCTCAGGTCGTCGCTGCGCAGGTCGGTGTGCTTCTGTTGCTCGTCGCCAAGGTCGTTGTCCACCTTCACGTGCGACATAGCGCGGTCAAGCAGGTCGATGGCCGAAGCGGGCAGCGACTTCTCGGTGAGATAGCGCTTGGCCAGTCGTATGGCATCGTCAAGCACCTCGCCTGCAACGGTCAGCCCGTGGTAGCTCTCGTAAGTGGGGATTATGCCTTCCAGTATCTGCTTCGTGTGCTCGGCTGTAGGTTCCTCGATAGTAATCTTCTCTAAGTAAGACACCATCTCCTTGTCGGTTTCGATATTCTTAGTGTAGCCGTCGATGCTCGATGTTGCGAGCAGTTGCAGACGGCCTTTCGACAATTCGTTCTTCAGAATGGCCGAAGTGCCGAACAGCGAGCCCTGCTTGTCGAACAGCTTGTCGATGCTTTCAATGACGAGCACAGCATTTGGCAGTGCTTCTATCTCGTTGATGATGCTCTTGAAGCGGTCTTCCACCTCGCCACGATACTGTGCGTCGCTGCCCAGTGCGGCAGTGTCGAGCTCGTAGGCTGCTGCTCCGCTCAGGAAACTCGGCACTTCGTCGGCTGCCACCTTCTGCACAAAGCCGCTCACAAGTGAGCTCTTGCCTACTCCGGCTTCGCCGGTAATCAGTAGGTTGGCCTTTGTCTTGCGGCCCAGAATCTCGAAAATCACAGACATCTCGTCCTCGAACCCTACCACGGTGCCCATGTTTCCGGCACGGCTGGCGGCAGTGAGGTCAGTGCAGTATTTTGCCAGATTGCTTTTGCCTGTGGCTGGAGTGTGCTTCTTCAGCTCGTCTCCTTCCATATATGGAGCCTCTACGTTTGCGCCGCCGCCCATCTTGGCACTTATCTCTGACGGAGTCAGTGGCAGAGTCTTCAGCTGGTCGAACGTGAAGCCCACGCCGGGGGTCACGAGCGAGGCAAGCACGCAGACATCAGTACACTCGTCGAGGCCGAACTTCACCTGATAGTTCTCGGCTTCTTCCATGACGGCTGTCGACTCTTCCGAATATTCAAGGTCGCGCATCGGCCTTACTGCACGCGGCGATAGTTGCATCTGCACGTCGGCCCAGTCCTGAAGGTAATAGTAGTCCTTGCCCAATTCCGTTTCCAGAAAGCGCACCAGACCGATTTCCTTGTGAAGTATAGCCTTGAACAGATGTGCCGGATATATGGCATCGCTTCCATACTCCTCAGCGAAGGAGTTAGCTATTTGTCTTAACTTAGCGTTCATTTTGGCTTTTAGTTTTTGTATAGTTATTAAATTCAAGTTTAGGTTCTCTTCTGTTGCTCGCGTGTCAGCCCTCAATCAGCCCTGTTTTCTGCAAGAATGCAGTTGGGATGTAGGCTGTTGAAATCAAACCGATCTGCGCCAGTGTGATGACTACACGCTGTTGTCCCGACACTCGTGCCACCTTGCCCTCTACCCCCTTGAAGGGACCGTCTGTCACCTTCACTGTCTCGCCGCTCTTGTAGTGGCACTGCGCCGGGTCTACAAACAGCAGGTGCTTGTTGTGGGTGCTGGTGGCTTTTATGAAGCTGTCCATCTCCTCGCACGGGACGGTCAGTGGTGGGTTCCTGTGGTTGCCGTCTACCTTGAAGTGGTTGTAGTAGTAGGTGAGGTAGGACAACTCGGGTGTGTTGCTCACATATTCTTTGGCCTTGTCCTCAGTAGTATAGGCAAACAGGATGTTTGGAATTAGCGTCTGCAGATACTTCTTGCGCTTGCCGCGGACATATCTCTCGACATATTTCTTGGCTATATAAGTATAGGTGCCGTCGTTTACGAGAAAGTCGGCTGCCTTGTCTTCTCTTCCGTAGGATGCACGGAAAACAAACCAGCTCTTCTCTGGGTCGAGAGCATACCTCACCGACACCCCTGTTTTTGAGCTCGTGGCTTCGGGGAAGGCATCAGCGGCAGGGCTGATGCTCGGAGGATTTGTCTCGCCTCGACGAGTTTCCACATTAGACAATGTGTTCATATCGGACCTGTTGCGTATGTGTTGGTCGGTTCGACACGCTTTTCTTTGAGCTTCGCTCTGTACGTTGTGCTACTTCTGGTTTGCCGTCGTAACTGTTCCCGTTGCAGAGTGGCGGGGCTTTTGCTGTGTGCCCTAACAGCCGTTGCAGGCTTGCTAAAGCCCTGAGTCTCGGCTGTAAAAGTACGTTTTTTTTTAACAAAGAAGCAGAAAAAGGACAAAAAAATAACAGGAAATGTCGTTTCTCCCCCTAAATTTAATACCGTTGTAATGGGAATAAGGCATATATGCTCTTCCCATATCCTAAGCAACTTGAAGTTTCTTAGTTTCCGATATTTCATAAAAGGCCATTAGTTTTATCGGCCTGCCTTAATAATCGCAGAACTGTTTCTATTCCATCATAGAAAGATTACATTCTCCAACCGTACTCTGTCATAATAATAAAATGACTTTTTTTCAGCAATAGCTATATCCTCAATGTCACAAAATCTGCTAAATTAGTTACAGAGTTACAAAATTCATATATCCATTTATTGTATGAAAAATGAGAAACAACGCAGCCGTTCCGACCATCGGATAATTGCCTTTCCAGACTCCATAGAATAAATAATATAGTGGAACAGCCATAAACTGGCTAATCACTATCAACCATCCATATTGATACCCAGAATAGTAGGCAGTCCACCCTGTAAAATTAATCAACAACATTAAAACTGTTAATGCAAAAAATATTTTTTCTTTTGTTGTTCTTAATGAAAAGAGACCGACATCATCCCGAACAATCAGCATTAACAAAGCCATAGTTAACACACCAAGTATATTCTGAATTGTAACTAACCATTCGATTTCATTTTGCATGCACATAATGGGATTGTGGACAGGTTTAACCAATGGCATAATAATATATGGGATTTCCTGAATCACAAAAGCTATCATTCCAATAATAGATACCCCTATATAATAATTATTGAACAGATGTATAAATTTCAGCATTATATTTTCATTTACAGAAACATATATAAATTCCGATTTATCTGATTGTCTATCTCACGCAAAATCACTAATTAGGCTCTGAGCGTATGACTATTCTTCAGATTGGTATTGAATGGTTTGACAAAGGTAACAAACCTTTTCCATTCTGGAACTTGTCCATCCAGAAAAAAGCAACGAACGGTTGCAGAGCCGGCGCTTCATGCTCAGCTGACTGGTTGGCATACCGCTTTCAAGCTATAGTTACAAGGCTCATGGAGAAAGTCTACGGCGACCCTTGTAATCGAAAAAGCAAACTCTCTGTTTGCTTTTTGCTTGCTTAATCGTAACTTTGCACTCAGAATATGAGTACTGTAATCTATCCTTCGCCCATCTTCGGACCTGTGCATAGCCGTAGGTTGGGCTTGTCGCTTGGTATCAATCTGATGCCCGGCGACGGCAAGATATGCACTTTCGACTGTGTCTATTGCGAGTGCGGACTCAATGGCAGTCACCGTCCACACCTGCCTCGTCCTTCTCGCAGCGAGGTTGCTGAGGCTCTCGAGGCCACGCTGAAGGCCATGCACGAGCGCGACGAGCATCCCGACGTGCTGACATTTGCCGGAAACGGCGAGCCTACGGCGCATCCCGATTTCCCCGATATTATAGATGATACCCTGCGTCTGCGCGACAGCTATTGTCCTGAAGCCAAGGTGTCAGTGCTGAGCAATGCTACGCGCATAGGCCGGGAAGACGTGCGCAGGGCTCTGATGCGTGTCGACAACAACATTCAGAAGCTCGACACGGTAGACATCGACTACATAAAGCTCGTCGACCAGCCCGTGGGTGCCTATGACTTGGAGGACGTGATCGAGAACATGAGGCTTTTCGAAGGTCATGTGATAATCCAGACAATGTTCATGCGCGGCACGTTCGAGAAGGATGGCCGCAGCGTGTCGGCTGACAATACGTCGGAAAAGTTTGTCGGTCCCTGGCTCGAGGCTGTGCGAAGAATTGCTCCGGGCAGCGTTATGATATATACCATCGACAGGGAAACGCCTGTCAATGGGCTGCAAAAAGCAAGTCGCGAACAGCTTGATGCCATCCGCGACCGCGTCATCAGTGAAGGTATTCCCTGCACTGCATCCTACTGACGCAAGCATTCAGAATGCATAGGTAATATTACAACCGATAATTCTTGATGTCATAATAACTGTTATATCCATCGGCATTGGTAAGCCAACGAATGTGGATTTTGTAGTACTGATCTTCTTTTTCCTGACAAGACAGCTTTCTACAGTTTTATGAATAAACTTCCATGCAAAAAAACATACTGATTTTTTTGCTTGTTTTGTTCTTTATCCTTATTTTTGCACTATCGCCAGTTGTCCTGCAACAGGGCAGCAGGCATCTTATTTTATAAGAAAGACGTTTTCGGACGTCTGTCGTTGTGAGCTGTGAACTTCGCAAACTCAACCGTCACAACAGGCAGATGGCAACAATAACGTCTGCGTAGTGCGTATCTATATACCTTTATATATAGTTCGTATTGGCGTAGGCTTTCTGCGTTGTCTATCCTGTGTGACGGGGGCAATGCGAAGGCCTACAGCTCTAGGATAGACAAGAACAGCACCTACGCCTTTTTTGTATCATAAGCCAAACCTAAATATTTCTCATCAAACCTGCCGGAACCTGGGGTGCTATCGGCAAAAAGGCTTACAGTGAAATCTGCCTATGTCGAAAATAATAATCAACACTCGCAACCACCTCACATCTATTGAAACCGACTTGATAGCTGCCGTCAAGGCCGATGGCAATTATTGCCGCGTGTACTACATCAACAAGCGCGAGGTTGGGCTCACTATAGGAATAAGCAGACTTGAAGAGATGTTGAGAACCAATGGAGGCAAGCGCAATCGCTTCATACGCATCAGCCGCAGCATTATCATCAACCATTTCTATCTGCACATAATAGACCTGCAACGTCAACTTGTGGTACTTACAGACGGCGGTACGCAGGAAATAAGGCTCAACCTGTCGAAGAAACTCATAAAGCCTTACAAGGAAGCAGTGGTACAAAGCATCAAAATAAGGAATAATCATGGAAAAGACCATAATCCTGGGCAAGCAGGGCAACCAGCCTTTTGAAATAAAAGGAGAACTTGTGAGTAGGAAGCATGCGGAAATTATTGTTTCTGATAATGGAGAATGGCTTCTAAGAGACTTGCACTCGACCAACGGGACATACGTTCGCAATGAACAGACGGGCGAAATGAAAAGAGTAGGCGAAGTGCGAATCACTCCCATGACATTCGTGATCCTCGGCTCTGAAGGTATGCTGGGATGCAGCTTCTATGCCAAACAGTGTTTAAACTACGGTGACTTCAAAGAAGAGCTTCTTTACATGAGGAGCAAGGAGGAATGGTTCGATGGAGAAGAAGAACGATTAAGAAAGAAGAACAACCTTATAAACATCCTTGTGCGCTTTGCTGCAGCTATGGCCGTGCTTGCCATATCATTCCTGGTTACGTCCGACAACAGCAACCTCACCATGTTCATAAGGTTTGGTGTGATGGGATGCGCGGCCTACTTGGTGCCATTCTTCTACGACGTGAACAAGGCAAGGAAGAAGATGAAAAGCCAGAAAGAGAGTTTCCACAAATGCCCCAATCCGGAATGTTCGCATGTGATGTCGTCGAATGAGATTATGGACGCATGCTGCGCAAAATGCCATTGTCATTGATAAATACAAATACAAACAAAAAACTATTAAAACATGAAAAAGAAACTATTGCTCGGAGTTATCATGCTGCTGATGGCGGCTTTTGCTCATGCACAGAAAACCTATGTGCTGCTGACTGGTATAAACAACTACGGCACGGGGAAGAACAATCTCAACTTCCCAGTGAACGATGCAAAGGACTTGAAACAGATATTTGAGCATCAAGGAGCCATTGTCGCGCTTCTAACAAGCAAGTTTGTGACGAAGGACAATATCAACAAGAAACTCGATGCCATAATAAAACTGGCCAAACCCGAAGACAAGGTGATATTCTTTTTCTCTGGCCACGGCGGTTCTGATGTGTTCTGCTGCTATCGCTTTCAGGAGTATCACTATTCCGAATTGGCTCTGAAACTTTCCAAGGCTCGAACCGATAAAGTGTTTTGCTTCATAGATGCCTGCCATTCAGGAAGTGCCCAATATGCCGTTGGCGCATCCTCCGGACTTGACGGGGTGAGACCGGTGTTCTGCATGGCAAGCCGCCCCGAAGAGTATTCGTCAGAGAGATTTCTGGTTGACAACGGCATCTTCACTCAAGCACTCATAAAAGCCCTGCGAGGCAAGGCCGACTACGATGGCAACCGAGCCATCACGTTAATGGAAACTTTCAAATATGTGCATAACGATGTTATACAAAGGTCTGCTAACAAGCAACACCCGCAACTGGCGGGCAACTCAGCCTTGTTCAACACCGTAATAACAAAATGGTAACTGGATTTTTTGCCCAATAAGTTTACATATTCGTAAAGAAAGCCAACCGCTTTATCAAGAAAACACTTTTGTGGTTGCAAAACGGAGGTTCGAGGTGTTATATTTGTTTCTGTTAAAATCACATAAAACATTTATATCATGGACACAAAGAAACAAACAATCGCAGGGAATGAAAAAGGTGGTCGCAACGACATGTCGAAACTGTTAGTGGCTGGTGGCGGACTGGTTATTGGCAGTGTGGCTGGTGTAGTGGTGGGACGAAACCCCTTGAAACCCACTGCCTCACAAGAGGCAATGGAAACAACACAAACCGAGGAACAGCCTACGGAGGAACTACAGGCCACTGAAGAACAGCCTGTTCAGTCAGCAAACGCCACAAGTCAGGAACAACACCAGACTTCATCTCAACCAACTGAGCCTACTCCCATCGACTCGCATGGAGAAAACTCGCCTACGGCAGACAACTCCAACGCTGGTGATACTGGCAACGCTGCATCTCCCGATGAGGTGGCACAACAGATAGTATCGGGCAATGAAGTGGATGCCGCTGACGGTACGTCTGTGCCACTGATGAAAATTGGAGAACCTTCTACCATGTATGACATGGAGGGCAATGCCGTAAACGTTTACAACGTTCAGTTCAACTACCCGGAACTGGCAGGACAGCAGTTTGTGTTGGCCGACTCGGATGGCGATGGCGTTTTCGACGGACTGTACACTGCCGACGGTGAACCCTTCAGTCTGTCTTTCCTGAACCAAGACGGCAGCCAGACTTCGTTTGAAACAATTCTTGCAAATGCCAGACTCGAACATTCCGACTTGGAGATGATGAGCCACAACGATGGTTCTTTCGTGGCCCGCAATGAATTCGACAAGAATTCTGCCACTGATGACCCTTCTGTCGATATTGTCGATACAGGCAACAACTCACAAGGAAATACTGTTGCCTTGAATGAAAATGGAGAAAATTCCATAGACGGATTGACTGGAAATGGTACTGCAACTGAAAATATCACATCAGAAAACATAACTACTGAAAACGACGAAGAAGAAGACATTAGCGAGCTTCTTGCTCAACTGCATATAGACGATGAGGATGAGGAGGTTGAACTGGAAGATGTTGCCTTAATCGACAAGGCAAAGAAACTGGATATGGAAGATGATAATGAGCCTGAAGACGATGATGACGAGCCAGACTCAGCTGATGATGATTATGAGGAAATGGAAGATTGAGACCGAAACGAGCCATACACACAATTTGCAGAACACACCTTATTTTAATATGGAAGCCTTGAAAGATAACACCGCAAAAACAATATTGGACGAAGCCAGTCATTCGTTTCCCATATTGGGAGAGCCTGAACTGATAAACGGCAAGACTTACATTGTCAATAAGAAAGCCGTGGTGGGTCGGACGTATTGCATCGTTTGCCCCGTATGTGGCAATCATGTCATCACAACACCCGATAAGAAAGGCATCGTCATAGAGAAATGCCGACAGTGCAATGCCAACTTTGGATATAAAGCCAAACAGGGCATCGAGGAACTTGCCACTGACAGAGAGAAGGAAAGCCAAGCCCCCCTACCCACAGAACGCCACATACTCTCGCAGGGTAAGGGCGTGCTGAACTTCAAGGGCAAGCTGGCATGGGGATTCCGCGGTATTCACAGTGCTCCATTGAAAGCAGGGCAGAATATAGTAGGCAGGAAAGACGTGGCACTGCCCTCTGACATATCTTTCAGCGATGCCTATATGAGCCGGCAATCTATTGTCATTGACGTAGAGAAAAGTCCAAACTTATCGGGCTACACGTTCAGGCTTACTGTCAAGAGGGCGGCAAACCCGATCATGGTCAACAGCAACGAATTGCTCGTTGGCAACAGCATCTATCTCAACTATGGCGACACCATAAGAATAGGACACACTACACTCACATTCAAAGCTTACAAGAAACAATGAAAATAACATTAGGACAGACATTCTCTTTCTGCCAGAAAGGACAGAGAAGCAATCAGGAAGATGCCAGATACCCCGATTGCGACACTCCTGACAAGGCACAGCGGTTCTTCGTGGTCTGCGATGGTGTGGGAGGCAGCGAGGGCGGCGAAGTGGCCAGCCACACTGTATGCCAGGCTTTTGCCAAGGCAATGAGCAAGGTGGATTTTTCAAAAGATTTCACCAACAAGGCTTTCAACGAAGCACTGGACGCGGCATATAATGCTTTGGATAATAGCGCAAGACCAGGGACAGACATGGCAACTACCATGACCTTTGCGGCTTTCCATTCCGCAGGAGCCACCTTGTGTCATATAGGCGACAGCCGCATCTACCAGATACGTCCCACGCAAGGCATTATATATCGAAGCGACGACCATTCGCAAGTGAACCAGATGGTACACTCTGGCATCATCACACCTGAGCAGGCAAGAGACCATCCGCAACGAAACGTTATCACCAGATACATGGCACCCGTTGCCGACGATGAAAGCCGTTGCATGGCAACGGTGGTGCAAACCCGCGATGTGAAAAAAGGCGACTATTTCCTGTTATGCACGGACGGGGTGTTGCAACAGCTCTCAGACGACCAACTGCAGGATGTTGTTGCTGACAACTGCGATGACAAAGAGAAAATAAAGAAGATGGCAGAACAGTGCAAGGACAGCACCGACAACAACACAGCCATACTGATACCTATAGAGCAAGTGGAACTTCTTGCAGGGGAGGCTTGCTATAAAGAAGGAGCAGACACAGGCGAGACAACAGTCAAAACCAACCCTTTTGTGATGGAGGTGAGCGAAATGGAGTCCGTTGCCGGGCAACACGCGGGAAACCCTATAATGAAAATGATAAAGAAATTATTCGGAAAATAACAAGGTGGATATGAAAAACAACAAATTTAAATCATTATTGTTTGCGGCCATAATGCTGACTGCTTGTTGTGCCACAGCCTGTGCACAGAAACAGCGGAAGGTTGGCAAACAGCCCACAACACAACAGAAAGTGGAGAATGACAGTGTTTCAATCCTCACGAAAGAGGCTGAAGCTGGCAATGCTGTGTCGCAGAACACTTTGGGGACATGGTTCTACACAGGAAAGAACGTGAAGCAGGATTATGCTAAAGCCTTGGAGTGGTGGTCGAAAGCTGCCGAAAAAGGAAATACCGATGCCGTGGCCAACATGGCTATGTGCTATCAACTGGGCAATGGTGCCAGAAAGGACTCGGTAATGGCATTGAAACTGTACAAAGCTGCTGTGCAGAAGGGAAACAAGGCGGTGGTGGCGCAGCATGAGAAATTGGCCACAGGCAGCGGCAACACATTCAGCAGCATGTTGCTCTACGAACTTTATTTCAACAGCATTGGCGTGAAGCAAGACAAGGCAAAAGCAGCTGCATTTCTGGAAACTGTGGCCAAGGCAGGAAACACGGATGCGCAATACAAGCTTGCGCTGTGCCATCTTAACGACAACAAGCCAGACAAAGCGGCAGATTGGTTCAGACAAGCAGCAGAGAAAGGTGATGCCAGAGCCACTTATTACTACGGATGGCTGATGCACCAAGGCAGAGGGACTGTTCAGGACAAAGCCAGGGGCATTGCCTTGATGCAGAAGGCGTCAGAAAAGGGAGTCACCGCTGCCGACTACCAACTTGGAAAGATATTCCTTGAAGGAAACGGCACCGAGCAGGACTATGCCAAGGCAGCCAACCACCTGAAGAAAGCGGCCAATGGCAATGCCGATGCCCAGTGGTTGCTGGGGTTGTGCTATCTCAGAGGACAAGGTGTGGAACAAGACTATTACCTTGCCACTCAATACTTGGCAGAGGCGAGCCGCAGCCACGGAAAAGAGTTCAACGAATTGCTGAAAGAAGACAATGAAGGACCATTCTCACAATACTTGTTGGGGCTGAAAGAATACTATGTCATCAAGGACTATGACAAGGCTCTTGAACTGTTCAAGAAAGTTGCCAAGGCAAAAATCGCCGAGGGCGAGACCATGATGGGTGTAATTATCGCCAACAAGAACTACGGCAAGCGAAATCCTAAGAAGGCTGTAAAGACTCTCACGAAGGCTGCCGACAAGAGTGCCGCAGCCAAATACTACCTTTCAGCTATGTACGAAAGTGGAACAGGCGTGAAGAAGGATAAGGCAAAGGTTCTTGAACTCTTGCAGAAAGCTGCCGACGAGGGCATAGCTTACGCACAATGCAAGCTTGGCGACAAATACATGGATGGCAGTGGTGTTCCACAGGATTATGTCAGGGCTGCACAGCTGTATATCATGGCTGAAGCCCAGCACCATCTCACACCACAGTCGGCAAAGAACCTTGCGAAGTGCTATGAGATGCAAATTGCCACGCTGCCCGATTTGAAGGATGCGAAAAAACGTATAGATAAACTTAACAACACCAAACAGAACGACAGGCTAATGGCTGTTCTGCAGGCAATATCCAAATAGTTGACACATGACAGAGGCAAAGAAATACGAGTATGTGCTGAAGGCAGGAACCAAGCTGGTCAGCCCGGAGGGTGAATACACCATAAAGCGTGTGTTGGGGCAGGGCGGCTATGGCATAACCTATCAGGCTAAAGGCTACAGAAAGGGAGACAACATACCACATAAGTATGCTATAAAAGAGCTTTTCTTCAAGGAACAGTGTTGGCGCAACCCAGGCAGCGACACGGTATGCTTTCCGCCATCATCAAAGCAAGAAACACTAAAAGACTTCCTGAAGGAAGCACGACGGCTGAACAAGCTGTGCCGCAGCAACAGAAACATTGTGAACGTGAACGAGGTGTTTGAAGCTAACGGCACAGCATACTATGTGATGGAATTCCTTGAAGGTAAAAGTCTGAGGGATTTGGTTCTCGAACAAGGCCCGTTGCCGGAGCGTGTGGCTCTTTCCTACATCCGTCCCATCGCAGAAGCCGTGGAGTTCATACACAGCAGCCACCAGCTGCTCCACTGCGACATAAAGCCCGACAACATAATGATCAGGCTTGATGAGGAAGGGCAGCCGATGGAACCGGTACTGATTGACTTCGGCATTTCCATCCACTTCAACAAGAATGGAGAACTGACCACTACACACAACTTCGTGGCGTGGTCGAAAGGATATTCACCGCAGGAGCAATCTCTGGGACTACAGGCCATACTTGACTCCAGAAAGAAAATGCATGAGGAGGGGCACACCCACATACCGCTCATCCCTTTCGAGATGGATGTCTATGCTCTCGGAGCAACATTGTTCTATCTGCTCACAGCAACCACTCCGCCTTTGGCTTCCTACGGGCTTGATAAAATAATACAGCAGAAAGTAGCGACTCTCAACGTAAGCGACAAGACCAAAGCTGTGATTATAAATGCCATGAAGCAGGACTACATGGAGCGTACAGCCACGGCAAAGGCTTTCCTGAAAGGCTTCGAGGAAAGATACTATCTTCAACGATGGTTTGTGCTGAAGAGCCCCAACACAACCTACCAGATAGTTTCCGACTTGATGGACGAGAATGAATGTTGGCTGAAGTATGACGCAACGATATACACCGGCGACACAGACAACCACAATACCAGAACGACAGGCTATATCGTTTATGAATACTTCGAGAAAGGATTCTCCAACCGCAATGCCGACGAGTCTGTAACGGATGTGGAGCCCGCCTCCCCCCGATTATCGCCTTTTGGATTATATATCAAACACTGCAAGAAACTGACGGGACTGGATGAAGTTGGCGAATGCAAGAAGAAAACAAACATAATACTGAGTGAATTATTCCATGCAAACGGCACAACGTATGCCGTGGTGAGGAAAGGCTGGAAGCCTGAACCGGCAATTATCACGACCTTGCGCCAGCAGTTCAAGCAGCTTGGCCAGTCGTTTAAGGCACTTGGAAAGCATCTCAAGTCAATAGTTAAAGGCATCGGCTTCGTTGCCATTATCACATTATTCTTATATGGAATATATGTGGTATGGAACAGTATTGACCCTATCAAGCCTTGGGGGAAGTCCGGACCTGCACCGTCGCCTGCCGACACCGTAAATGCTGTTTCCGTCGACACTATTCAGGACGGTGACCAGAGCAGAGACACACAGGCAGATGTCAGCAAAGAGGTTACTCCGGAAAGCACATTGCCCAAAACACCTCTGCCATCGGCAAACGACATTGCCGCACAACAAGCTGCCAAGAAAAAAGAAGCGGAGATAGAAGAACGGAAGAAGAGGGAGGAAGTGGCTAAAAGGAAAGCAGAGGAGGATAAGAAGAAAGCAGAAGAAGCTAAGAAGAAAGCAGAGGAAGAGGCTGCGCAAAAAGCCATGCAATATCTCAATGGCGCAAGGACAGGTGAAAATCACAGACAAGCATACCAATGGGCATTAAAGGCTGATCCGAAAACGAAAGCAGAAGTTATACAGAAACTGAAATATATGGACTACCCAATACCATAGGTAAAGAAGCAAAGTTCAACTGTCTGATGTTTTATTTGTCAAAATTTGATAATTCTAATTTTAAAAGTAAATATTATGAAGAAACTTTTTTTTTGTTTGTTATGCAGTTTTGCAGGACTGCTAAATGCTTATTCCCAAAGTGGAATGACTTCCGAGGAAATGAAGTTCCGCAATGGTATCGAACAGTTCCTGGTGACAACAGTCTTAATTTTAAAAAAGGAGAGGAGTTTTATTGGTTGACGGTAGATGGAGACAGACCTTATTATATCCAATTCCATATTGATGGTTACACGTTTAAAAAGAAAAAACGAAAGCTTATACTGGAAGCATGTAACTATGCAAAATTGGAAAAACGTTGTGGAAAAGCATGGGTCAAGGACGATAAAGTAGGATTTACTATCGAATTCTACTGCATCTCTATTGAAGGATTTAAACATTCATTCATATATAACATCAGAGCCCTGACGAGTGTGAAAAAAGCCGTATTAGAATATTATAGCGAACATGAATAAACTAAAGAAAATGTGAATTATGAAAAAGATACTTATATTATTAGTTTGTCTGACTAATAGCATTATTGCCAGCTATGCACAAGACACCGAACTAACAAAAGAGGAATTGAAATTCCGTGATGCAATAGAATTGTTTTTGTTGGAAGAGGGATTTTCTCCAACCGTAGATAAGGAGGACAACAGTCTCAACTTCAAAAAAGAAGGAGAAGATTATTGGATTAATGTCTATGGATCTTCTCCCACATACATTGAGCTACATAAAACGGGGTTCAAAATGGAAGACATCAATCGTTCAAATATAATGGAAGCATGTAATAAGGCTACTTTTGAGACAAGGTGCGCTAAAGCATACATAGGACTATCCGGCATAGATTTTTCAGTTGAGGCATATTGTTATTCTGTAAATGATTTCACGAGCATTTTCTACAGAGCAATAAGTGCGATTGACTTGGTAAAGAAAAAGACAAAGAATTATTACACCGAACTTGATAAATGAAGGTGCTGTGTTGATTTGGGTGGGTTGTGTTACTTGGAATAAAACTTTACTCACTTGTAGAACCTTAGCTTGTCTAAGACAGCTCTGGCTGATTATCCCTGCGTAGTTTCCCCTACGCGGAATTAGACAAGCTAAATCTCTACACTATCTACATACAAAACTATTACCCATAGGTTTTAGCACAGTTCCTAAATGATAAAACGACAACCTTTTAAAAAACAAACATTATGAAAAAGAGTATCATTTCATTTCTTTGTTTGTGCTTTTCCGTATGCGCTTCAGCACAAACATCCATTGAAGAATTCAAAGATGGTTTGCAAGGAATGGCTTCATCTATAACGGAAGAACTAAAAGGAATGGAGACAACGGTTGCAGAAACTTACGGTGTTACCATGAGGATGAATGTAATTTATTCACGTGCTTCTAATGAATTCATTTATGACTATGAATGTTTTTCAGAAGACCTTTTTAACGTCGGTAACCTTGAGGACGGTGCAGATGCCGGCATTGCAGAAATGTTCAGAGGTTTTAATAAAGAGGATCCCTCCGGTGAAACTCTCCAATGGTTCTTAGATGGGCTTAGAGACACCAATACTACTCTTGTTTTTCGTTGGAGATATGAGAGCCAACAGAAAGAAAAGAGACTGAGTCCAATTGATGTAAGGAAGAAAGTTCTACGATTAAAACTTAACTAAGTGGAGTTATGAAAGAGATTCTTTTAATTCTATTCTTTGCGCTGTTATCAATAGCAGCAAAAAGCCAGTCTATATCTGAATTGGAAAGCAAGGCAGAAGCGGGCGATGTCACGTCAATGGAAGCGTTAGGCTACAGGTATTACAACGGAGTAAATGTATCTCAAAACTATGAAATGGCACTTAAATTTTGGCTAAAGGCTGCATATACGGGAAAATGCCAGGTCGGGGTTTCCCATAATATTGCCATAATGTATCAGTATGGTAGAGGAACGGAGAAAAATATTGATAAAGCGATATACTGGTATGAGAAAGCCGTAAATCATGGCATAGATGTGTCTATGTATAATCTGGGATGGATTTACGAAAATGAAAGAGGCTACCAAGATTATCGTAAGGCTGCTTACTGGTATGAGAAGGCTGCGAGTAAAGATCACCCTACAGCTCTGAACAACTTAGGATTGCTATACAAAAATGGCAATGGCTTATCACAAGATTACTCTAAGGCTGCCGAATTGTTTGAAAAAGCTATTGATAAAGGTTCTCCTGAAGCATTGGTCAATTTAGGAGCCATGTATCATGATGGAACCGGTGTTCCACAGAACTACCAGAAAGCAGCGGCACTGTTTGAAAGGGCTGCTGGGCTGGGACATGATATGTCTTTCTATCTTTTAGGAATAATGTATCTATATGGTCGGGGAGTTGATGTGAATTATCAAAAGGCATTAGAATTGTTCTCAAAGTCATTGTCTGTCAATAATGATTTGAAAACCAGAATAGCTATTCCTATAGCTCAGGCCAGATTAGGAGAGCAATACTATAAGAGCAAGGATTATTCCAAAGCAGTGCCACTTATCAAGGCAGCAGCCGAAAGCAAATCAAATCCGCAAGGAAGTGCAATGCGCCTGTTGGCCGCTTGCTACAGATATGGCATAGGTGGATTGCCGATTGACAACGATAAAGAACAATACTGGATGCAGAAAGCAGAGAGATTCCGTGACCGAGCTGCATCAAACATTCTGGATAAAACAGAATAAAGAAAAATGGAGGCGACGCATCTACACAGTTCGCCTTAGGAGAGATCTACTTTTTTGGTGATGGGGTTGGGCAGAACCATGCTGAAGCCGTGAAATGGTGGAGAAAGGCGGCTGAGCAGGGATATGCCGAAGCGCAGCATAACTTGGGAGTATGCTACGTTAAGGGTGAAGGGGTTGGGCAAGATTACGGCCAGGCTTATCGTTATCTCACCATGCCGCAAGATTGGAAGTCATCAGCGTGTAGCTACATCGGCGAGATGTATTACTATGGAAGATACTTGAAGAAGGACTATGCCAAAGCCTTTGAGTATTTGAAGAAGGCAGCCGATGAGGAGCAGTTCAGATGCGGCACAGCCATGCGGTTGTTGGCCGCCTGCTATCGCTACGGATTAGGTACTGCGATAGATGTTGCCAAGGAAGAGTACTGGATGCAGGAGGCGGCAAAACATAAGGATGAAAAAGCCATGATGATATTGAGATAAGCACTATGAAAGTTTTTGTTTTTGAAGGAAATAAGCGTTATCGGTATTTTTCGATATTGTAATCTCTGTTTTTTTAGACCTCCCCCCCGGTTGTTTGGCCATTCCCGACGATAGTGGCAAAATCAGGAAAACCGCCCCGTTTCCAGTCAGAAACGACGAAAAAAAAAGAAACGCTCTTTTTTACAAGTGCGTTTCTTTTAATAAACGGTGTTCTTCCTTTCAGAAATTACAGCTTGGTGATAATGCCTTGCTTAGTATTTCTGATGAAATTCACAATGTTTTGTATCTCTTCAGACTCTGGCACCTGCTCTTCTATCTGTCGGCAGGCATCGAACACGTCGGTCTGTCCGTGGAACACCAGGCGGTAAGCATTGCTGATGTGCTTCAGCACCTTGTCGGAGATACCGTAGGCCGAGCAAATTGTGCGGTTCACGCCACCGTATGCCACAGGCTGTCCGCCAGCTATGATATATGGAGGAACGTCTTTCGAGAATGTTGTTCCGGCCTGTATCATGGCGCCATTGCCCACACGGGTGCCCGCATTTTCTATCACGCTTGAGCTGTAGATTACTCCGTTGCCAATCTCGCAGTCGCCTGCAATCTTGGTGCCGTAGCCGAACACGCACGCATTGCCCACCTTGGTGTCGTGGCTGATGTGAGCACCTTCCATGAGGAAGTTTTTGTTGCCTATCACTGTCTGGCCGCCGGTGTGGGTTGCACGGTTGATTACCACGTTCTCGCGGACGATGTTGTTGTCGCCCATAATGAGCTCGCTCTTCTCGCCGCGGAAGTTGAAGTCCTGCGGCAGTGCTCCTATCACCGCTCCCTGGTGTATCTTGTTGCTCTTGCCCATGCGTGTTCCGTTGAGGATGCTCACAAAAGGAAAGATTATGCAACCGTCGCCTATCTCTACATCGTCCTCGATATAGGCGAAGGGGAATATCTTGCAGTTGTTGCCGATCTTCGCCTTTGGCGACACTTCGGCTCTTGGACTTATCTCGCTTGCCATAAGTTGTTGTTTGTTGATTAGATGGGTGGATTGGTGTTCTGTTACTTGGTGCCTCCTCCGAGAGCATAGTAGAGGTTTACCACGGCCTGCATCTTCGAGAAATCGTCTTGCACCTTGGCTATTTCGGCATTGAGCAGACTCTGCTGTGCGGTGATAACCTCAAGGTAAGAACTCGACGACTGCTTGTAGAGCATCTGAGTGTGTTCTACGTTTGCCTTGAGCACTTGTATGCGCTTCTCCTCGAGTTTGCTCTTCTCGTCGCTGGAGTTGTACTTCACCAGTGCGTTGCTCACTTCGTTTCCAGCCGTCAGAATGGAGTTCTGCCAGGTGTTGTAGGCCTGCTTGTACTGGTCTTCGGCTACGCGAAGGCCTGCCACGAGCTTGCCTTGTGCGAAGATGGGCTGGGTGAGTTGTCCTATTACGGAGAGCAGTATCTTGCCAGGGTTAACCAATCCGTTGCTGTTGGTGAAGGCTCCCGTGGGCGAGATGGTTATCGATGGGTAGAAGCGTGAGCGTGCAGTCTCTACGCCGTAGAAGCACTGTGCCAGTGCCATCTCGTTGGCATGGACGTCTGGGCGGTTGCTGAGCAGCTGCAAGCCTATGCCGGTAGAGAATGTCGAAGGCAGGCTCTGGTCTTCGAGCTTGCCGCGTGCTATGCTGTGGGCAGGCTCTCCCATGAGCAGCGACAGCGAGTTCTCAACTTCGCGTATCTGTCCTTTCAGGTCGGCGTCTTGCGTGAGCACCGAATAGTATGCAGCCTCGGCACTCTGTACGCTCGTCGAGCGAGCGCGGCCAAATGACATCTGCAGCTTCATCATGTCCCATGTGTCCTTGGTCAGCGACTGCATATTCTTCACTATTTCCATCTGCTTGTCGAGCATCAGGAGGGTGTAGTAGAGGTTAGCCACGTTGCTTATGAGGCTGGTCTTCACCGTCAGTTCGTAGTCCTTGGTTTGCAGCAGGGCGGCCTGTGCTGCTCTTTTCTGGCTGCGGAGGTTGCCAAAGAGGTCGATGGTCCACGATGCCGATATAGGCAATGAGTAGGCAAGGGTGGCCTTGTTGCCCTGCTCGAACGCTCCGAGATGCGACACCGAGCCTTGCGGGGCGAAAGCTACCGAAGGTAGGAAAGCCAGCTTAGCCATTTTCAGTTGCTGCTCGGCCATGTCGATATTCAGTGCGGCATTGATCAGGTTGGGGTTGTTGCGCAGGGTCTTCTCAATGATTGTCTGAAGCTGCGGGTCGGTGAACACGCTGCGCCAGGGCAGGTTGCCGAAGCTGGCGGTGTCGGTCTGGTGAAGCATCGCATCGTCGAGCAGTGGGTCGCGCACAATGCTGTCGGCCTTCACCTGCGGCCTCTTGTATTCGTCGTAGAGCGAATGGTATGCCTTGCAGCTGCTCAGCAGAACAGCTGCAAGACCTATGATTACTATGTTTTTACTCTTTTTCATGGTTTGATAGTTACGGGTGTTACTCCTCAATTTTATATTCCTTTGCAGGTCCGTGGGCATATTGGGCCAGCTCACTCTCTACATCGGTATTGGTATTGTCCTCGAATACCATCGGAGTGAAGCGCTCCTGCAGCGACTGGAATACCACAAACAGTGCCGGAACTACGAATACCTGGCACAGGGTACCTATCAACATACCGCCGATAGCTGCATATCCCAGTGTGTTGTTGCCGTTGGCACCTACACCGAAGGGCCACAACATTGGCAGCAGACCGATAATCATGGCCAGAGAGGTCATCAGAATCGGGCGCAGACGAGCCGTGGCACCGAGTATTCCGGCCCAAGAGATAGCCATACCAGTCTGTCGACGCTCCAAGGCGAACTGCACAATAAGGATCGCATTCTTGGCAAGCAGACCGATAAGCATGATAAGCGAAATCTGCATATAGATGTCGTTGTTGTGTCCTGAGAGCTGAGTGAACAGGAACGCGCCTGCCAATCCGAACGGTACCGACAGGATAACGGCCAGCGGAAGGATGTAGCTCTCGTACTGCGCAGACAGAATGAGGTAGATGAACACAAGGCAGAGCACGAAGATAAGTGCCGTTGAGTTGCTCGACTCCTGCTCTGAACGGGTCAGACCCGAGAACTCGTAGGTGTAGCCTTGCGGCAGATTGTCCTTTGCAACTTCCTCTACGGCCTTGATAGCCTCACCCGACGAGTAGCCGTCGTTGACTGTTGCCGTCACGTTGATGCTCGTGAAGAGGTTGAAGCGGTTGATGTTGGCGGGGCCGTACACGCGCTTCAGCGAGCAGAACTCGTTGACGGGAGCCATGCCGCCGGGAGTGCGCACATAGATGTTGCTCATTCCTTCGATAGTCTTGCGGCTGTCAACGTCGCCTTGTATCATAACGCGGAAGAGCTTGCCGTAGGCGTTGAAGTTCGACGCATACAAGCCACCATAGTAGCCTTGCAGCGTTGTGAGCACTAAAGAGGGCGATATGCCGGCCTGCTTACACTTGGCAACGTCTACGTTTATCATGTATTGCGGATAGTTCGGGTTGTAAGATGTCTGTGCCATCTGTATCTCGGGGCGTTTGTTAAGCTCGGCAAGATACTTGGTGGTGACTTCGTAGAACTTGTTAAGGTCGCCTCCCGTGCGGTCTTGCATCACGATAGACAGACCGTTGGAGAGCGAATATCCCTGCACCATAGGCGGTGCGAAAGCCAGTATCTGGGCATCTTTGATGCTTGCGGTCTGCTTGTATATCATTCCCAGCACAGCCATTGCGCCCTCGGTTATGCCACGTTCCTCGAAAGGCTTGAGCTTGATGATGAACGTAGCCTGGTCTGAACCGGCACCGGCAATGAAGTTGTAGCCCTGCAGCTGCTCGCGGCTCTTCACCGCCGGGTTGCTTGCCAGCATGGCATCTACCTGGTCTATGACCTCCTGGGTGCGCTGAGCACTCGTTGCCGGGGGCATCGAGATGGTACAGAACAGTGTGCCGGTGTCCTCGTCGGGCACGAGTCCCGTCTTCGTCGTTGCCATGGTGATGGCCAGTCCGGCTATACCTATTACTACCAGTATGCCTGCAATGATTGGGCGGCGCACCAGACGTTCCACTCCCTTGCGGTATTTAGCCTGTATCTTGTTGTATGAGGCGTTGAACGACGTGTGCCATCTGTCAACGAACGACATTTTCTTCTCGCTGCCGTCCTCGTTGTGCGGCTTCAGGAAGATGGCGCAGAGGGCAGGCGAGAGGGTCAGGGCGTTGAGCGCCGATATGAAGATAGACACCGCCATCGTCACACCGAACTCTCGATAGAACGTTCCGCTGGTTCCGCCGATGAACGATACCGGCACGAACACAGCCGCCATGACGAGCGTGATGGAGATGATGGCTCCCGAAATCTCGTTCATCGCGTCGATTGAAGCCGTGAGCGACTTCTTGTAGCCCATGTCGAGCTTGGCATGAACGGCCTCGACAACCACGATGGCATCGTCGACCACGATGGCAATAGCCAGCAGCAAGGCCGAGAGCGTGAGCAGGTTGATGGAGAAGCCGAATATTCTAAGGAAGAAGAACGTACCTACGAGCGACACGGGAACGGCTATCAGCGGGATAAGCGTTGAGCGGAGGTCCTGCAGGAAGATGTAAACCACGAAGAACACCAGTGCCAGCGTGATGAACAACGTCTTCACCACCTCCTCGATAGAGGCGAAGAGGAACTCCGTTACGTCGTAGTTGATCTTATACTCCATGCCCGGAGGGAAGCTCTTGGCTTGCTCCTCGAGCACAGCTTTACACTTTTCTGCAATCGATGTGGCATTGGAGCCGGCAATCTGCTGCACCATACCCATACACGACGGCTTGTTGTTGTTGCGCATCGACACGCTGTATTGCAGTCCGCCGAGCTCTATCTTGGCAACGTCCTTGAGCTTCAGGGTCTGTCCGGTCTGCGTGCTTGTGATGATGACATTGCCGAACTCCTCAGCCGTTTTCAGCCTACCGGTGTAGCGCATACTGTATTCGTAAGCCATGTCGCTCTGCTCACCGAACGCACCGGGAGCTGCTTCCACGTTCTGCTCGGCCAGAGCAGCGCTGATGTCGGTAGGCATCAGCCCGTATTGCTTCATCACGTCGGGCTTCAGCCAGATGCGCATGGCGTATGTTTTCATACCCGGGCTCTGCACGTCGCCCACACCTTCGACACGCTTCAGGGCCGGAACGATGTTGATGTTGGCATAGTTGGTGAGGAACTCGTCGTCGTACTCTCCGTTCTTGGAGGTCAGCGTGTACATGATAACCTGCGAAGTCTGTCGCTTCATCACCGTCACGCCGACGCGCGTAACCTCGGCAGGCAGCAGTGCCTGAGCCTGCGACACGCGGTTCTGCACGTTCACCGCACACATATCGGCGTTGGTGCCCTGACGGAAGTATATCTGTATCTGTGCCGAACCTGAGTTTGAGGCCGACGAAGTCATGTAGGTCATGTTCTCCACACCGTTGATGCTCTCCTCGAGCGGTGCGAGCACAGAGTTCTTGACGGTCTCGGCATCGGCTCCCTGATATGTGGTGTAGACCACAACGGTAGGCGGCGCGATGTCAGGATACTGCTCGATAGGCAGCGTGACCAATCCTATTAGTCCCAGGATGACCATCAGCACCGAGATAACGGTCGACAGCACCGGGCGTTTTATGAATGTTGTAAATGTCATAACTGTATTCGTTAATCAGCAAATGGTGTGAAGTTACATTCCGAGAGCCTTCTTCAGCTTGGCTGCATCGGCCTGGTTCTCGCCCAGTTTCTCGGCTTCCTTGATTTTCTTCTGGTACTGAGCCTCGGTGATGGGTTTTATTTCCATGCCGTCGTTGAGCTTGGTGATGCCTGCCGAGACTATCTTGTCGCCCACTTTCAGGCCGCTGGTGACGATGAAGCTCTTGCCGTCGTTGTTGGGGCTGACGGTGATCTCGGTGTAGTGAACCTTGTTCTGTCCGTCAACTTTGTAGACGAAGATTTTGTCCTGCACCTGTGCGGTGAGCGACTGGGGGATAATGATAGAGTTGTTTGCGGTCTTCGGAACGATGATCGAGCCTGAGCCGCCGCTCTTGAGCAGGTGGTCGGGGTTGGGGAAGCGTGCTATCATCGATACAGAGCCTGTGGCGGGGTCAATCAGTCCGCTCACTTTTGTCACCGTACCGGTGTGGCGGTAGTCGGTGCCGTCGGCCAGACGCAGCTTCACAGGGGGGTATGCGCTCACAGCAGCCTTCATTCCGCCGGCGTTCTTAGTCATTGCCAGGATGTCTTTCTCAGTCATTGAGAAGTACACTTCCACTGTGCTGATGTTTGAAACGGTTGTCACGGCAGGTGTCGAAGAGGGGCTTACGAGGGCTCCCTGCTTGTAGGGCAGGTTGCCAACCACGCCGGCAGTGGGCGCAGTAACGTAGCAGAAGTTCAGGTTCTGGCGTGCGTTGGCCAGCGCAGCCTGTGCCGATGCCACTGCCGACTTAGTCTGCTGCACCTGTGCGCGGGCCGTTTCCATAGTGTTTTTTGCTGTCTGCAGCTCGTAGTTGCCTATTACCTTGTTCTTAAAGAGGTTTTCGCTGTTCTGATAGGTCAGCGTGGCTGTGGCGAGTTGGGCTTCAGCCGATGCCACCGATGCCTGTGCCTGCTTCACGGCAGCCTCTGCCTGGCGCACTGCTGCGGCAAAAGTCTCGTTGTCTACTACGAACAGCAGCTGGCCCTTGCCTACGGCCTGACCCTCTTGCACGGCAAGACGGGTGATGAAGCCAGACACTTTCGGGCGGATTTCTACGTCCTGAATACCTTTGATTGTTGCTGGATAGGTGGTTTGCAACTGTGCGTTCTGGGCTCCAACGGCAATCACTGGATATTCGTTATCGCCAAAGTTGGGACGCTGGTTCTTCTTTCCGCATCCCGTAAGGAGCAAGGCAGCTAATGCTGCAAACAACATGATCTTGTTCTTTTTCATACCTTATTTATTATTAGCATTATCCTTCTGGCTGAAAACCCAACGACGCATGTAGAGTTTTCAAAGTACAAAATTACCACTTATTCTTTAATGGAAAATGAATTGCTGCTATGATTTAACAACTTTTTAGAGTCCCATTTCCTTGGCCTTGGCTTGCAGAAGGGCCATCAGCGGCTCGCGTTCGTTGGGCACGCTGTTGTCGAGCACCGCATCCTTCATGGCTTTCTTCAGCAGCCCTACCTCAGCCGAGGGCTTCAGATTGAACATCTGCATGATTTCGTTGCCGTCGATTACGGGTTGCAGCAGGCGCTTGAAGTCCTTCTCCTTCAGTGCGGCGAGCTTCTCCCTAACTATGCGGAAGTTGTCGAGGAAGCGCGCTTTGCGCACCTCGTTCTTGCTTGTTATGTCGGCCTCGCACAAGGTCATAAGGTCGTCGATGTCGTCGCCGGCATCGTTGATTAGCCTTCTGACTGCGCTGTCGGTCACTTCCTGGTCGGCTATCACGATAGGTCGCATGTGCAGGTCGACGAGTTTCTGCACGTAGCGCATCTTGCCGTCTTGCGGCAGTTTGAGCCTGCGGAAAATCTCGGGCACCATTTTCGCCCCGATGTAGTTGTGGTTGTGGAATGTCCATCCCTGCGGCGGTTCCCACCGTTTCGACTTGGGCTTGCCAATGTCGTGGAGCAGGGCGGCCCATCTGAGCCACAGATTGTCCGACTGCCGGGCCACGTTGTCGAGCACTTCGAGCGTGTGGTAGAAGTTGTTTTTGTGTGCCCGTCCGTTTCGGGTCTCCACGATGTCGAGCTTGGTGAGCTCTGGCAGCAGGCGTTCGAGCAGCTGCGCCTCGTAGAGGTCGTAGATGCCGATGCTCGGGCGTGGCGAAAGCATGATTTTGTTGAGCTCGTCGGCTATGCGCTCGCGGCTCACGATGTCGAGCCTGTGGGCGTTGCGCGAGAGGGCCTCGCGTGTCTCGCGCTCGATGTCGAAGCGCAGCTGTGTGGCAAACCTCACGCAGCGCATCATGCGCAGAGGGTCGTCGGAGAATGTGATGTCGGGGTCGAGGGGAGTCCTTATGATGCCGTCCTCGAGGTCGTAGATGCCGTCGAACGGGTCAACAAGCTCGCCGTAGCGGTCTTTGTTGAGGCAGATGGCCATGGCGTTGATGGTGAAGTCGCGGCGGTTCTGGTCGTCTTCGAGGGTTCCGTCCTCCACGTGCGGCTTGCGCGAGGTGCGGTCGTAGCTTTCCTTGCGTGCGCCGACAAACTCAACTTCTATGGGAGCACCCTCCAACCTCCCCCCAATAGGGGAGGCTTTGGTAGCTTGCCCGTCTGTCATTGGCGGCTCTTCAATCTGTTCAGTCCCGAGATTGGGGTTGCCGTTAGCCTCCCCCAGTGGGGGGAGGTTGGTGGGGGCTACTGTCAGCTGCGCTGTCCCGAAATTGCGGAACACTGCTAAGTGTGCCTTGTGGCCCAAACGCTTCTTCAGGGCCTTGGCCAGGGCTATGCCGCTGCCCACTACCACCACGTCGATGTCCTTGGAAGGGCGTTCGAGAAAGAGGTCGCGCACGTAGCCTCCCACCACGTAGCACTCCAGTCCGAGGCTGTCGGCAGTCTCGGAAATCAGGTGGAAGATGTTGTGGGAAAGCAGCTGGGCGAGCTCGTCGTCGGTCCAAAGTTTCATTGTGTGCTTTTTTATCAGTATAAAATTAGGACTGCAAAGGTACGGTTATGTGAGTGCAAAACAAAGAAAAGGATTTTCTTTTTTTTTGCCGGACGTGAGTCTATAGATAGGTTTTTAGGCCAACCAATCATCGAGCTGTTCGCCGAGAGTGTTGACAAAGAGGCAGGCTTGTGGCAGCAAATCGTCAACTGTAGTAAGTGTATGGTTGATAAAGTCGTCGTAGTCTCCTGTGCTTCGTTTGGAAAAAAGCCTGCTGTAGAACCTTCCTAATTCAGGCGAGAGACGACCTTCCAGCACAATATGTCTGCCAAGGTTTAGGCGCACACCGTCATGGGATTTTACTTCTATGCCCATAGATATAAGCATGGCGGTAGCTGCATAGTAGCAAGCGTAGTACATACGGTTTACTGCTGTGTTGTAGAACCCGTTGCTGCGGTGACTTTTTACTTCTTCAAGCATTTTCCGTGCGTTCTCCATGCGGTAGCGCACAATGTCGCGTCTCTGCTCTTCGGTCAATGTGCGGTTGCTCATAGCTTTATTCCCTCGTTTTCAACGTTTATGTAGAAAGGACTGATATGGCGTCCCCATTCCTGTTTTGGCATGATTATCGGATTGATCATTATGCCTGTCTGCAATTCAATTTGGTAGAGAGGGGCAAATATCTTGTCTTCATCACTGTCTGTTATCGCTGGTTTGTCTACGAGTATCAGCAGGTCTATGTCTGAGTCGGGCCGTGCTTCCCCACGGGCTTCACTGCCGTAAAGCCGTGTGTCGAGTTGCATTGGCAGCAAGCGCAATGCCTGGCTGATGGATTGTCGGATGGCGGTACGAGTCATTTCGGTATTGGTCTTTTTTCTGTTATGGCTTAAATACTTCAAACATGGCAATCTTGCTTTCGAACTGTGGCTGTTGAACCATCTCAGAAAAAATGTCTCAAAAGCTGGTCTTGCTTGCTATACTGAGAGGTTTCATTTCCTTTATTCAATGTCATAGTAATCTTTGCGGCTTCGCGGATTGAATGTAGTCGTTGTTGCCATATCGTTTAAATTGTACTATTCAGTTGCAATAATAGTGGAATTTGGTCGAAAAACCAAATTTTCATTTGTTTTTTTCAATTGCTTTATGGCACACAAACCGATTTCTCAACAGCCCCGTAAACTTTCTCCGGGGCAGCTGTAGCAACCTTACGGGGCTGTTGTAGCAGTTCTCCAGCATAGCTGTAGCATTGCTCCGGGGCTGTTGGAGAAAGTTTACGGAGCCCTCCGTAACAGTCAGTAAACAAGAAAAGGCACCCTCGCAGAGTGCCTTTGCGGGATGCTTTTCGGCTGTTGTGGGTGGTAGCCGGCTCTGTCGGCGGCGGCTTTCTCAGCCGTTAGGGAAGAGCGTGACGCGCTTGTAGTGGTCGAAAACCACGGGGGCGGTGAAGCCGTTGCGGCTGAAGAGCTGGGCTATCCATTGCTGCTGCCGCTCGGAGAGCGTCTTCTCGCCGTTGTTGTAGCGGTAGTAGGTGGACTGTCCGCAGAGGTATTCCATCACCGCCGCCTTCATTCTGGGGTATGCCTTGCGCGGTATGCCGTCGTAGAGCGAGCCGAAGCCCCATGCGCGCTTTTCGCTTCGGGGTTCGGTGAACATGATGCAGTGGCCGTCGCGGTAAGCCAGTGGGGTGACGCAGGTGGCCTTGAGCACCGGCTGCGGAGCCATCTCGGTCATCAGCTCGGCAGCCTGCCGCCGCTGGCAACGCTTGGCCAGAGGGCAGTTTTCGTTGAAACAGACAGCCCAACGCTGGGGCACTTCGTCGAGGGAAAAGGTGAAATTCTTCATTGTCGATAGGGTTTTATGGTTTGACAAACAGTTAACGGCTGCAAAGAAACTGCGTTTCGCTCCGCTTGTCAATAGCTTGTCGCGGTTTTGTTCCGACTAAAATCAACCTCGCGGGCAGCCCGACAGCAGGTCGGCGGCGGCTGTAGCCATAAAACAAAGGTGATATTTTGTGGTTTGTTTGGAAATATGTACTTTTGCAGTCAGATAGTGCCTGCCGCATGACGGTGGGCAGACAGCAATGACGACCATGCCCAGAAACACTCAGGACACACAGCAACAGTTCAAGGACGTGATGCAGGAATGTCGCGACTTGTTCGGCAAGAAGCTCATAGACTACGGTGCCTCGTGGCGCATCATGCGCACTTCCTCGCTCACCGACCAGCTCTTTATCAAGGCCAAGCGCATACGCTCGCTCGAGGTGAAGGGCGAGGCGTGGGTCGACGAAGGCATCAGGCCCGAGTTCATAGCCATCATCAACTACGGCATCGTGGGGCTTATACAGCTGGCGCGCGGCTTTGCCGACGAGGTGGATATGCAGCCCGACGAGGCCCTGAAGCTCTATGACAGCTATGCTCAGCAGGCCCTCAGCCTGATGATTCGCAAGAACCACGACTACGACGAGGCCTGGCGCGGCATGAGGGTGAGCTCATACACCGACTTCATCCTCACCAAGATACAGCGCGTGAAGGAGCTTGAGCAGGCCGACGGCAGACCCCTCGTCTCCGAAGGCATCGATTCCAACTACATGGACATAATCAACTATGCCGTGTTCGGAGCCATCAAGCTGAAGGAAGCGGAGGCTGCGGAAGGCGACGGCAGGCCGTCAGGCGAGTGAGAAAAACAGGAAACGGCATCTGCGCCAAGGCTGCGCAGGTCACAGATAGGAGATAGGAAACCGATGGAACAAACCGCAAAGACAGGTCACTGGGCGACGACGTTGCTTCTGAATGTGTGTCGCCTGCTGCTGGCAGTGGCTTTCGTGTTCTCGGGTTTCGTCAAGGCCGTAGACCCACTGGGCACCCAGTACAAGATACAGGACTATCTCGAGGCCCTCGGTCTGGCACAGTATGTGGGCGACTGGCTCACGCTTGCCGCCTCGCTGAGCCTCTCGGCACTGGAGTTCTGCTTGGGCGTGTTCCTGCTGTTTGCCATCAGGCGCAGGCAGGTGTCGCGCATGGTGCTGGCTTTCATGGCAGTGATGACGGTGGTGACACTGTGGTTGGCAGTGGCCAATCCGGTGAAAGACTGCGGCTGCTTCGGCGATGCAGTGAAGCTGACTAACTGGCAGACACTGTGGAAAAACGTCGCTCTGCTCACTGCTTCGGCAGTGGTGGCGGCGTGGCCGCTGCGCATGACGCGCTTCATATCGAAGACCAATCAGGGCATAGTGATCAATTTCACGGTGCTCTTCGTCATCGGTGTGAGCCTGTGGAGCCTCTACCGACTGCCGATGTTCGACTTCCGGCCCTATCACGTCGGTGCCAACATCGTCAAGTCAATGGAGATACCCGAGGGAGCAAAGAAGCCGAAGTTCCGCACAACCTATATAATGGAGAAGAACGGAGAACGCCGCGAGTTTGCCCTCGAGGACTATCCCGACTCCACGTGGACCTATGTGGATGCCCGCACCGAGCAGATAGAGAAAGGCTACGAGCCTCCCATCCAGGACCTGAGCATCGTGGAACGTTCCACCGGCGACGACATCACGCAGCAGGTGCTCACCCACAAGGGCTACACTTTCCTGCTCGTGTCGCCACATCTGGAGTATGCCGACGACAGCGACTTCGGCGACATCGACCGCATCTACGAATATGCGCAGGACAACGGATACCCCTTCTACTGCCTCACGGCAAGCAGCGACAAGGGCATAGAGCAGTGGCGCAACATAACCGGTGCCGAATATCCTTTCTGCACCACCGATGCCACAACGCTGAAGACCATCATTCGCAGCAATCCGGGACTGCTGCTGCTGCGCGATGGGGTGGTGGTGCGCAAGTGGAGCCACAACGACCTGCCGGCGGCTGACGACTTCAAGGGCGACGGCAACCAGGCCGGCACCGACCAGAAATTAGAGAAGCTGGCAATAGGACAGCTGCCCGAAGACCGCGTGAGCGTGAAGATAACGATGCTCCTTCTGGGCTATGTGCTGCCATTGGTGCTGCTCACGCTGGCCGACAGGCTATGGCAGTGGACGCGCTGGCTGAAGGTGGACCGCTGGCGACGGCGGAAGAACGCCGAAACCGACGCGGAAGACGAGGAAAATCAATCTAACAACAAATAGTTTAACAACCCAAAAAAGAACCAAACAATGAGAAAGAAAATTGTAGCAGGCAACTGGAAGATGAACATGAACCTGCAAGACGGACTGGCTCTGGCCAAGGAACTCAACGACACACTCACAGCAGAGAAGCCTAACTGCGACGTTATCATCTGCACACCGTTCATTCATCTGGCAAGTGCAGCACAGCTGCTCGACCAGGACGTTGTTGCCCTGGGTGCCGAGAACTGTGCCGACAAGGAGAAGGGCGCCTTCACAGGCGAGGTAAGCGCAGAGATGGTGAAGAGCACGGGTGCCCGTTACGTTATCCTGGGTCACTCGGAGCGCCGCGAATACTATGCTGAGACTCCCGAGATTCTCAAGGAGAAGGTGCTGCTGGCTCTGAAGAACGGCCTGAAGGTTATCTTCTGCATCGGTGAGACACTGGCTGAGCGCGAGGCTGAGAAGCAGAACGAGGTGGTTAAGGCTGAGCTCGAAGGCTCTGTATTCAACCTCAGCGCAGAGGAGTTCAAGAACATCGTAATCGCCTACGAGCCTATCTGGGCCATCGGTACCGGCAAGACTGCCACTGCTGAGCAGGCTGAGGAGATACACGCCTATATCCGTTCGATCATCGCCGAGAAGTACGGAGAGGCCGTTGCCAACGATACCTCGATTCTCTATGGCGGAAGCTGCAAGGCAAGCAATGCTCCCGAGCTCTTCGCTAAGCCCGACATCGACGGCGGACTCATCGGTGGAGCTTCGCTCAAGGCTGCCGACTTCAAGGGCATCATCGATGCTTGGAAATAATATCCGCATCCCGAATAACCATTCCTACTTCCGCCCCTCCCTCTGTGGAGGGGCTGGAGTGGGTTTCATACACCCCTCCCCATTAACCATCACCCCTCACCAACTATGAAAAAGCTCGTTGCAACAATATTGATAGCCGTTTGCGGCATGACGATAGCCATGGCACAGTCCGACCAGCAGAAAGGCAAAGGCTCGGTAAAGGTGAGCCAGAGCGCAGAAATCGATGCCTTGGTAAGCGGCAAGAAAGGCAAGCCCGACAAAGTCAGCAAGAAACAGCCGCAAGACAACAAGGCCGCTTCATCGGCTAACATACGCATGAAGATGCAGGAGATGGCTCCGCCACCCCCAAGGCCAACCGTTCCCGATGTGAAAGCATCGCAACGCCCGGAGGTTGGAGCAGCGAAAGGACCGCGGATGGTAACGAAGATTGTGCATAAGCGAGTGAAAGTGTTGGGTCCCGACGGTCGTCCGCTCACGCGCAAAGTGACCAAGCGAGTCACATACAAGGGCATCAAGAAGACAGCAGGCTTCAGGGTGCAGGTGTTCTCGGGCGGCAACACCCGCGTGGACAGGCAGAAAGCCGAGCAGGCAGGACGCAAGGTGAAAGCCAAATACCCCGACGCACCGGTATATGTCCACTTCTATTCGCCGCGCTGGATATGCCGCGTGGGCAACTTCACCGACCAGAAGGAGGCTGCATCGATGCTTCACAGAGTGAAGGAACTGGGCTTCCCGGGTGCCGTTATCGTGAGAACGCCGGTGACAGTGCGCAACACGCAATTCCTGAACTGACGAATTACAATCCAAAAGATATATGACAACAGAACAGCAATACACCGCCGAGGAGATGGAACTGCTCGAGCAACTGGCAAAGAGATACCACGAAGTGCTTACTCTGCTCGGCGAAGACCCTACGCGTGATGGCCTGCAGAAGACTCCTATGAGAGTGGCTAAGGCCATGAAAGTGCTCACAAGGGGCTATCAGCAGGACCCGCACAAGGTGCTCACGGATGCTCTTTTCGAGGAAAAGTACAACCAGATGGTTATCGTAAAGGACATAGACTTCTTCTCTATGTGCGAACACCATATGCTGCCGTTCTACGGCAAGGCTCATGTGGCATACATTCCGAACGGATATATCACCGGACTGAGCAAGGTGGCGCGCGTGGTGGACATCTATTCTCACCGCCTGCAGGTGCAGGAAAGGCTCACTCAGCAAATCAAGGACTGCATACAGGAGACACTGCATCCGCTCGGAGTGATGGTGGTTGTTGAGGCTAAGCACATGTGTATGCAGATGCGAGGAGTGGAAAAGCAAAACAGCATAACCACGACCAGCGACTTCAGCGGTGCCTTCAACCAGGCCAAGACGCGCGAGGAGTTTATGAACCTGCTAAGAGGTGAGTCTAAAAGGATATAACATGAAATTCATATCTTGGAATGTCAATGGCCTCCGTGCCTGCGTCGGCAAAGGCTTCAAGGAGCAGTTTGCGGCTCTCGATGCCGATTTCTTCTGCCTTCAGGAGACAAAGATGCAGCAGGGACAGCTCGACATTGAGTTCGAGGGCTATCGCTCATACTGGAACTATGCTGAGAAAAAGGGCTACAGCGGCACTGCCATCTTTGCCCGCACCGAACCGCTGTCGGTGGCCTATGGACTCGGAATAGAGCAACACGACCACGAGGGGCGCGTGATAACGCTCGAGTACGACACGTTCTACCTTGTCACCGTCTACACTCCCAACTCTCAGGATGGCCTTCGCAGGCTCGATTACCGCATGGAGTGGGAGGATGCGTTCCGCTGCTATCTTGCCGGACTCGACAAACGGAAGCCTGTTGTGGTGTGTGGCGACATGAATGTAGCCCACAACGAGATAGACCTGAAGAACCCGAAGACCAACCGCAACAACGCTGGCTTCACCGACCAGGAGCGCGACAAGTTCTCAGTGCTGCTACAGAGTGGCTTCGTCGACACTTTCCGAACGCTCCATCCTGAGCAGGTGACATACTCGTGGTGGTCGTATCGCTTTCAGGCAAGGGCTAAAAACGCTGGTTGGCGCATCGACTACTTCCTCATTTCAGAGCGTTTGCGACCGCAGCTCACTGCCGCAACAATCCATACCGACATCCTTGGCAGCGACCATTGCCCCGTCGAGCTGGTGCTCGAGGGGTAAAAGAGTCTCACTCCTCACCCTCCAACCGTCAACACTCTTCTCCCTTGTGGTAATCGACGAAGTCGCTTCGCTTGTCGAAGAAAGGCTACGGGTTCTTGCTCATGCAAGCGAACAAAGTTTGAGCGGGCGAGCTTCGCTCGGGTAATCGTCGAAGTCGCTTCGCTTGTCGAAGAATGGGGCTGAGGGGCGGGTACCAGTTCAGGCGGATATGCTATCCGCCTGCTTGGAGTATGAGGATATATTATCCGATAAACGACGAGGAGCCCACCCCAGCCCTCCCAAAGGGAGGGAGCATGAACGAGGCTCAGTATTCTCTCACCACTAACCGTCTCTCGCTCCCCTCCCTTGGGGAAAGGCTACGGGTAGGCGAGCTTTGCTCGGGAATGGGGTTGGGGGTGTCATTAGTGGAGGTTGCGCCGCAGGGCATGGCGGATTTAAAATCCTGATACTCGGCTCAGGCGGATAGCATATCCGCCAGAACTGCTCCTTGCTCCTAACCGTCGCTATCTCCCCTCCCTTGGGGAAAGGCTACGGGTAGGCGAGCTTCGCTCGGGTAATCGACGAAGTCGCTTCGCTTGTCGAAGAATGAGGTTGGGGGTGGGTGTTAGTTACGCCCCGAAGGGGCATTGATATGTCAGCCCCGGGCAACGCCCGGGGGGAGAGGATGCAGCATGGATACGCCCCCGAAGGGGGCAAAAGAATAACAGCCCACCATTAGAGAATGGCAAAGGGGTGGGTGAAATAATAATTCTTTTGCCCATTCTGGGCGAATGTTGGTTGCTAACTATTCCCAAGGCGTTGCCTTGGGCTGACTTGTTTTGGCCTTTCTTTCTCCACTTTGTTTTGAAAGCGAGCAAGCTCGAGCGCAGGCCGTATTTCCCCGCATGTACTGTTTAGGCTCTTTTTCCTTTTGTCCTTCTGTTAGATATAAAAAGGGGTATCATGTCCTTTTGTCCTTCTGTCAGATAAAAAGGATGGGTATCCTGTCCTTCTGTCTGATATGAAGTAACGCCCCACTTGAAAATCCTTTACAGAGGACTGAAAACGCTCTAAAATCGTGCAATAATCTAATCTCCAACGCCTTATCCTCATTTCCACTTATGTAGGATGTGTATGAGCGAAAGTTCACCTACACCTCTACAACGCACACATCCACAGCCGCTTACGCCGAAAATGTAGGTTAACCGCAAAAACAACAAAACAAAAATTGCAGAAACAAATTCCAAGGGCTGTTATATTTTAAAAGAGCAGCCCGAAGGGGCAACAATCC
>ONLG01000057.1 GCA_900318625.1 uncultured Prevotella sp. | reverse complement strand
GAGCCCGTCGCCCGACTGCATAGAGTTGCTGGCAACGCACGACACCGATGTTTAGCCCACGTGATTGAGTTCTAAAACAAAAAAATCTGCAACTATGAACATAGAGGAGTATCGTGACTATTGCCTGTCGCTGGGCAACGATGTGGAAGAAAAGCTGCCTTTCCAGAAATTTAAGGGCGGAGAGGGGGTGTTGGTGTTCTATGTGTGTAGCCATATGTTCTCGTTCTTCGACTGCAATGACTTCTCTGTCGTCTCTCTGAAGTGTCAGCCAGAGCGCATCGAGGACTTGAAGGCACAGTATGAGTGCATAGGCAATCCCTATAATGAATCGCCGAAACACTGGATAGGCATCGAACCCGCTACTGCACCCGACCAACTGCTGAAGGAACTGACACGTAACTCCTACGAGATAGTGAAGGCGAAGTACAGCAAACACGTTCACATTAAGGACAATCAGAAAAAACAATGATTGAGATAAAGGATGCACGGAAGGAACAGGCTGCTGACATTGCAAGCCTGATTATGACGGCAATGACAGATGACTGTTGCCTGCATTTTTGTGGTGTGGGGTATGGTCTTGAGGACTTCCGTGGGATGATGACCATGCTCGTGGAGTGCGAAGAATCGCAGTATAGTTACCGTAATACGCTGGTGGCAATGGACGGAGCCAAGCTCGTTGGTATCGCTGTGAGCTATGACGGTGGTCGCTTGCACGAACTTCGCAAGGTATTCATTCAAGCCGCAAAAGAACAGATTGGCAAGGATAATTCGGGAATGGACGATGAGACACAGGCAGGCGAACTCTATCTTGACTCACTGGCCGTGCTGCCAGGCTATCGTCGGCAAGGCATTGCCCGGCGACTGCTGAAAGCTACCAAGGAGAAGGCACTGCGGATGGGATTGCCCTGCGTGGGATTGCTGGTGGACAAGGACAATCCGACAGGCGAGGCGCTGTATGCCTCTGTCGGTTTCCGCTATTTTAATGACAGCTGCTGGGGTGGACACCCTATGAAGCACTTGGTGTTATGAAACAACAACAGACAGATGAGTAAGATTTTGTTTCTTCATGGCTTCTTTGCCAGCGGCCAATGTGTGCCGGCTTTGGCTTTGCGTGATGCTTTCAGGGGGCGTGTGGATGTGCTTGCGCCTGACCTGCCGATGCACCCGAAGAAGGCAGTCAGCTTCATTCGTGAGTTGATAGACAAAGAAAAGCCTGACTTGTTGGTAGGAAATAGTTGTGGGGCTTTCTATGCACAGATGTTGGCACCTGTTGTCGGTATGCCAGCTTTGCTTGGCAACCCGCATTTTCAGATGACGGAGTTTCTCAAGGTGCGTATAGGCAGGCATCAGTATAAGTCGCCTCGCAAAGATGGTAAGCAAGATTTCGTTATCGACGAAGCCTTGATAGAAGAATTTGCCGAAGTTGAGAGTAAGCAATTTGAGTTGTGTAATCCACTTTGCAAAGACCGCATCTGGGGCTTGTTTGGCGAGCAAGACACGCTGGCACGCTTCGAACCGCTCTTCCTGGAGCATTATGACCGGTCGTTTCATTTTCCCGGAGGGCACACGCCAACAGCAGAGGAAGTCTGCACGTGGTATGTTCCGCTTGCGGAGAAGATGCTGAAGGATTTTTGTAATAAACCAATATAATAATAATGATATGAAAGCAAAACTATTGGCTCTGATAGGCTTTGGTTTCATGCTGCCGGCTTATGGGCAGCAGTGTAAAAAAGAAATGACTATGGATTTTGTAGACAACGTAAAGGTGGCACTTGCAGATAGCGGCCATATTGATTTGAACAGCCTTCAGTGGACGCGGAAACCTGCGAAGTGTGAAATCAAGGATGATACCATCCGCATCACTACCGCTCCGAAGACCGATCTCTGGCAGCGCACGTACTATCACTTCCAGAACGACAATGCCCCCGTGCTGCAGATGAAGACGCGCGAGAAATTCTTCAGCTTCGTGGTGAAGACCGACTTTACCGAGAGTCATCATCGCTTTGACCAATGTGGCATCGTGATGTATCTCGACAGCGAGAACTGGCTGAAAGGCTCGGTGGAATACGAGAACGAGAAGTTCCAGCATCTTGGCAGCGTAGCAACTAACAAAGGCTACTCTGACTGGGCCACGACAGCCATTCCCGCCGATGTGAAGACTATGTGGTATCGCTTCTCGCGCCGCGAGGATGACTACTGCATAGAGTGCTCCACCGATGGCGAGAAGTTCAGCCAGATGCGCATCTGCCATATGTATGCCGGTGCCGACGAAATCAGCTTCGGCATCTATGCCTGTTCGCCCGAGGAATCATCCTTCACGGCTGTGTTCTCGGACATGAGGATTACCGAGTGCGCATGGAAGGCCCACGACGGCCAGCAACCAGATTAGAAATTGATGCAGATAAATCGGAATTTATCTTTCCTCATTATTTTTCATATAAACAAACAATTTGAGCAAAATGATGAAAAAGTTTTTTACAGTTCTAACGATTGCGTTATCAATAATGCAATCGCACGCACAGCAAACAGAGATAAGACGCTCTGAATATCGTATTATGGACGATGATGGAAATTTCAAAAATGTTGTACAATTAGAGATAGGTGGTCGATATTTTTATGATATTGACGAAAATACCCATACGGCTATTTTTAAAAGGTGGTATGGCCGTGAGAACGATACAGAACTCATAATTCCTTCGTCTATAGATTATAACGGAGTGACATATAAGGTTGTTGCTCTCGGTGACGACGTAGGTAACCAAAACGAAAAGCTCGAGAAGGTAATTATACCAGAAGGTGTAACCAGAATTAAAGGATTTGCATATTGCCATGGATTAAAAAATATAACAATACCCTCTAGTGTAAAAGAAATTGGCAGCAATGCTTTTAAGGATTGCATTGAGTTGGAGAGTATAGTCTTACCTGAGGGACTTTCCACTTTAGGCTACCGCGCCTTCTATAATTGTGTTAAGCTCAAATCGATTGTTATTCCTAGTAGTGTTGCTCGTATCGAGTCAGGCGTATTTCACAATTGTCAGCAACTTTCATCCATAACGATACCTTCGACTATTTCAGAGATAGGAGAAGAGGTATTCTATAACTGTGTAAGTTTGAAGACTATAAACCTAAATGAAGGACTCATTTCAATTGGGAAGGGGGCTTTTTCTGATTGTACTGCATTAGATTCTATTATTCTACCGAACAGTCTTAAAGAATTAGCTCCTTATGCTTTTTATGGCTGCACTTCTCTTAGAAGTGTTAAACTCCCAGAATCGTTAAAAGTGGTTCCTGATGCAGCATTCATGAAATGTGGAGCTCTCACTAGCATTGAGTTCCCCAAAAGTATATACAAAATTGAACGCTCTGCCTTCAGGGAATGTACAAGTTTGAAAAAAGTAGAGCTACCAAGAAATTTGACTGCATTAAACGGCAGTGTGTTTCAAAATTGCTCATCGCTTGTTGAAATCGTTGTTCCAGAGGGAGTGACTAAAATCGGTTCCGGTTTATTCTATTCCTGTAATAGCCTCACGGACATATACTGCTATTCAGAGATGCCACCAGAGATAGATGGGCCACTTTATGGTGTACCTTTGGAACAAGTTACCGTGCATGTTCCCGTAGTTAAAAAGTATAAGAAGGATATTAGTTGGAAAGCATTTGGCAAACTTGTGCCAATACAATAAATATAATAATTGATTAAGTTGATTTGATTATTATATGACAGAATTGGAATGTTTAAGAAATAGTCTTGTGTTAACGGAGACAGATCCTACAAAAATTGAAAGCATTTTCAAGGGAATAGCTAAGAATTTGCTCAACAATTTTGTCATCAGAAAAGGAAAAAATTTATATCACATGGTCGAGATAGAGTTTTATTATAACTTAACCGACACAGCGCATATAACGTACAAGCGTATGACTGAGGCTGGAGAGTGGTTCAACCATGACTATGGTGTTGATCTTGCATTCAAGAGTAATAACAAGTCATATGGAGGAATACTCATTCGCTCCATCGAGTGCAACGGTAAATTTTGCAATGGGCCATTAAAGACCAGAGCCTTGCTATTCCAGTTTGATGCTTTAGGAGAAAAGGGGGATGTTCCTGCGCTAGAATATTGTCCAAGGGTAAAAGCAATTGAGCCTATTGCTGTTACACGGTATAATATATCTGAAAGACAAAATTTCAGGTACTGCATTCCAAGGGAACTCTGGGCTGAACACAAGGGATATAAAGCATACCCATGGGATTATAAAGGAAATCTTAAAATATAGGTAGTAGATACATATGTTGTAGAGAATATAAAAAAATCGACAAATAAATTCCAATTTAGCGAACTGATAAAATATGGATTTCAAGGATAAAGTTGTCGTCGTAACAGGTGGAGCACAAGGCATCGGAAGGTGTATCGCTGAAAAGTTCCAGAAGGCTGGGGCCAATGTTTGCGTGATAGATAAGCAGCAGGGCGATCATTTCGTTGGTGATATTGCTGACAAACAAGTGTTGGAGCGTTTTGTCAAGGGAGTGATTGGGCAATATAATCATGTGGACTTTCTCATCAACAATGCTCTGCCATTGATGAAGGGTATCGACGAGTGCAGCTATGAGGAGTTCCAATATGCGATAAGCGTAGGCGTTACAGCCCCCTTCTACCTTTCAAAGCTTTTCATGCCGCACTTCGCTGAGGGTGCTGCCATTGTGAACATATCGTCTTCGCGCGACCGCATGAGCCAGCCACAGACGGAGAGCTACACGGCTGCCAAAGGAGGAATAGCAGCTCTCACCCATGCTCTGGCGGTAAGCCTGTCGGGTAGGGTGCGAGTAAACAGTATCTCACCTGGTTGGATAGACACCGCCTACACTGTCTATGACGGGCCTGATGCCACTCAGCAGCCTGCCGGTCGGGTAGGCAATCCGATGGATATTGCCAATATGGTGCTTTATCTCTGCTCGGACAAGGCTGGCTTTATCACGGGCGAGAACATCTGCATCGACGGAGGCATGACCCGACAGATGATTTACCACGGCGATAACGGTTGGAAATTAGAACCATAACCATAATTTTACAAACTAAACTATATGCACAAAATGAACAGATTTTTCAGACCGTTGGCCCTCGGTGTGGGCTTGCTGCTCAGTGCGGTGTTGGGCTTGAGGGCTCAGAATGTAGTGAAACCTTATTTTCAGGTAGGCGAATTGCCCGACCTGGTGAAGTGTCTGCCGCCGCCTCCGGCTTTCGACAGTCCCGAGTTTGGTTACGACATGATGCGCTATGCATGGGGCAAGCAGCAGCGTTGCGACTCTGTGCGTGCGGCTATTGCCAAGCGCGATGCCGTATGGAGCTACGAGGCTCTGCTTGGCGAGTTTGCCGTGCCGTTCGGACTGACAGTGTCAGAGCAGGCCACGCCAGAGATATGGAAGCTCATGGTGACTGCACTGACCACCACCGATGCCATGCGTGTGGCTCCGAAAGCCTACTATCACAGGCAGCGACCCTTTGAGCGTTTCGACGACAAGATGCTTACGGGCGAGGAAAACGACCTGCGAGGGGAGGGCAGCTATCCGTCGGGGCACACCATGCGCGGATGGACCTGTGCACTGCTGCTTGCCGAGGTGGCTCCGCAGCGTGCCGACACCATCTTTGCACGGGGGTGGATATATGGCGAGAGCCGTGTGATAGCCGGTGCCCACTGGCAGAGCGACGTTGACGCAAGCCGCGTGGCTGCCAGCATAGCCTACGATGCACTGCACGCAAGCCCCGAGTTTCGTGCGCAGATGCTCAAGGCGCAGGCTGAGTATGCAGCCCTGACAGCCCCTGCCGGCCTCGCTGTCGCCGAGAACGATGCCAGCCAGTTTGTCAATCTGACTGATGCCGTACCTGATGCTATACTCGAGATACGCTATTTCGGCACCTACAACTTCGTGGGCGAGCGCATCGACGGTTACGAGCAGCCCACGGCTCTGCTCACGCGAAGGGCTGCCGCTGCGCTGAAGGCTGTGAGCGACGACGTGATGCGCCAGGGCTACAGGCTCAAGATATATGATGCCTATCGTCCGCAGAAGGCTGTGGACCACTTCGTTCGCTGGGCTGCCAACGTGCCCGATACCAAGATGAAGGACTATTTCTATCCCGACCTCGACAAGAGCGTGCTCTTCAAACAGGAGTATATCATGGACCACAGCGGACATACGCGCGGCTCAACTGTAGACCTCACGCTCTTCGACATGAAAACGGAGAAGGAACTCGACATGGGCGGCACCTTCGACTGGTTCGGGCCCGAGAGCCATCCCGACTTCTGCGGCAATCCCGACACGGGCAAGTACACCGGCAACAACAGCAAGAGCCCCAAAGGCCGCACGATAACGGCTCAGCAGTTTGCCAACCGCATGATACTGCGTCGGGCCATGATGGCCCACGGCTTCAAGCCGCTGAGCACGGAGTGGTGGCATTTCACCCTGAAAGACGAGCCTTTCCCAAGCACATACTTCACTTTCCCTGTGAACTATCTGCCATAGCTCATTCTCGAACATCAATAATATATATAATAATAAGGTGATATGAAACTGACAAAGATTTTATTCATTGCTGCGGCACTCATGGCTTTCTGTGTCAATGGTGCGCAGGCACAGGTGATGAAAACGAGCGACCTTGAGAAATATGCCAAGCAACGCTACGGTGACAAGTGGCTTGATGCAGCAGCTAATCTGGCTGCGCATCTCACGCTCGACAAGAACCAGTCGCTGACATATCAGCAGGTGATACAGGCTCCGGGCAAGACAAAGAGCCAGCTCTATGTGGCCCTGAACTACTGGGCAACAGCTACGTTCCGGGAGAAGAACGTCATAACGCTGAACGACAAGGAAGATGGCTGCATCATCGTTTCGCCGACAATCAAGAACATTGCCGAGCACATGGGCACCCTGAACAAGTATTCGGTAAGCATCACTCCCGTGATACGCATAGACATCAAGGATGGCCGTGTGCGAGTGACCTACACGGTTCAGAACTATGATGTGCTGGCCGACGTAAGTGGCGGATGGCTCAGCCCGGTGGACAAAGACAAGAAGACGGTGGGCGATTCGAAGCGTAAGGCTGACGACAAGACCAACGCCAATCTGTACGACGAGCAGTGGGAGATAGCCCACCACTATCCGTTTGTGCCA
Source organism: uncultured Prevotella sp. (assembly GCA_900318625.1). Classification (GTDB taxonomy): domain Bacteria; phylum Bacteroidota; class Bacteroidia; order Bacteroidales; family Bacteroidaceae; genus Prevotella. The sequence goes on along the minus strand of ONLG01000057.1, from coordinate 11,526 downwards.
AAAGACAGCAAGAAACGAACCTGCGCCAAGGCTCTCATTATGACTCATGCCTATTCTAATGCCATCATGGACAAGGTGGAAGAGGCTGTTAAGAACGGAACCGTTGGCGACGACGGCGACGACTGGTGAGCTACAGGGGGGAGAGGGCTGTTGTCACTCTTCCTCTTTTTTCTGTTCTCGCAGGTGAACGTCGCACTGGGGGAACGGTATCTCGATGCCGTGCTCGTTGAGGGTGTCGTAGATGGTCTGCATTACGTCGCTCACGACATATATCTGCTTCACGGCATCCACCCAGCACAGAAGGGTGAAGTTTATGCTGCTGTCGCCAAGTTCGCGGAACACCACCTTTACACTCTTCTCTGGGTCGAGCCACCGGTGATGCAGCTTCAGCACGGCATCTTCGACAAGTTTCGTCACCTGCTTTATGTTGCTGCCATAGGCCACGCCGAAGGGCAACTGAGCCAGCACGAAGCCGTGGTTCTTGGTCAGGTTCTTGTAGTTCTTGGTGAAGAGCTGCGAGTTGGTGAAAGCTATCACCGAGCCGTCAATGGCCTCGAGCATGGTGCTGGTGTAGCTGATGCTCGACACCTTACCCTTTGTGCCGTCACATTCAATCCAGTCGCCCACCTTCACGCGGCCCGCCATGAGCGATATGCCGTAGTAGATGTTTTCAAGTATGTCCTTCATGGCGAAACCGATACCCGTAGACAGACCGCCGGAAATCACCACGAGCCACGTGTTGCTGACGTGGAGCAGGCCCAGCGATATGAGCAGCCATATTCCCCAGACCACAACCTGCAGCACATTGATTATCATTACCGAGCGCGACTCGGCTGTTGTGGGGTCCTTGCGCACGAGGTATTGCTTCACGAGAGCCTTGGAGGTGTGGTTGATGTAGTTGAATATGAAGTACAGGTTTATCACCTGTGCCAGAGTGAACAGGCTCACCTTGATATACTTGGTGTCGATATACGGTGTGCGGAAGATGTCCCACGTGAGCGCGCTGAGGTTGAACACGTCGGCTGACCAGTAGATTGAGATCAGGAATGAGTAGACCACGAGCGATGGCAGCAGCACAAAGTAGATAAGCCTGAAGCCCCATACCTTGGTCACGGGCTTCTCGCGGAGCTTCTTGCGCTCGCGATAGTTGGTGAGCCAGTCGCGCACACAGGCCAGCGTGAGCAGACAGGTCATCTGCATTATCCACCATATCAGCAGCTGCACCGACATGAGCGTGTAGCCCATCCACGAACAGATGAGCGACAGCACGAACACCGCGAGCGAGGTGTAGGTGAGATAGAAGTCGTAGTTGGGTATGCCCTTGTTGTGGCGGCGCACCGCACTCCACTGCCACAGCGTACACAGCAGCAGTATCGGCGGAAGCACCACGTCGACAAGGTCGTTCGGAATGAGCACTATCCGGAACGATATAACGATGAATCCCACGGTTATCAGCGGTGTGTAGATGCGGAAAGTGCGCATTATCTGCTTGCCTTCCACGCGCAGCAGCAGCGAAATCAGTATCACCGCCAGCAGCCACGCATACTCGATAAGCAGGTTTGAGGCCATCGTGAGGAAGTTCTGCTCTGACGTAAAGCGTATGATAAGCAGCAGTATGGCAAGCGTTACGGTGCTCGATGCCAGTATGATACAGGTGCGCTTGGCAAGGAAGCTCTGCAGGTTGAAGTTCCTGAGCAGGCGCGACAGCCGTGTGTCGTTCTCCTTGTGCTCGGCCTTGAGTGTCTCCAAGCGATGCATTATCCATGTGATAAGAAATCTGATGCCGAGGAAGTTGACCACGAAGGCCACTATGCCGTAGACCAGCAATGTCAGGAACAAGCCCACAATCCACCTCACGTCCCACTGCGACTTCACCATGTTCGACGGAGTGTATTTCTCGGCTATCGACGAACGGGCCTGCAGTATCTTCCAGTTCATCTGTGTCAGCGTGCGCACATAGTTCGTTCCGCCGTTCTGGAATATGTTTGTCTGTATCTCGGCATAGCGCTTGTTGGCATAGTCGTTCAGGCTTTTCAGCCTTTGCTCTGTGAACTCATACCAGCGCATATTCTCCTGCATGGCATCCTTGTTGTCCTGAAGCATACGGCGGATGTTCACGGCCAGCGTCAGGCAGACGTTGCGGTCCACCTTGGCCTGCGGGCTGAGCACCATCGTGGGCATCTTGCTCAGCATGTCTATGAGCGAGTCGTAGCGGGCAATGTCAGAGTTGCTGCGGTTGACGAAGTCCTTGAACGGCATTATCTGCCGCCTGAAGTCCTGATATTGCTCCGTGGCCTCGTGGCAGGCGTAGGTAAGGTCGAACACGTAGTCGTTCTTCTGCGAGTAGAGCATCAGCGAGTTTTGTGCCGACCGCTGCATGATGTCGCGCAGTGTGGTGGTGACGCGCTGCGAGCGCATGGTGGAGTTGAACTCGCGGTCCTGTTGTTCGCGGTGATAGGTGGTCAGTTCGTGTCTGAGCACGGCAAGCGAGCTGTTGAGGTCTTTCTCTTTGAGCACAGCCTTGGCAGGCACGAGGCACAGCACCTCTGCAATCACCAATAGCAATAGTCGTATCTTCATCTTAAAGCCGGTTTTCTGGTTCCTTTTTTCAAATGATTTGGCAAATAAATCCCTGCAAAGTTACGGAAAAGTCGAGTGCAGAACAAAATAAATGTATTTATTTTTTATGCCGAGACGGAGTAACTTCGGCGAAGCCAGAGTTACGCACAAAACGAGAGCAATGCAATGCAAAAGAGCTTGCTTTTTTGCGGACATTGCCGAGTGAGAGTAACTTCGACAAAGTCAGAGTTACGTAAAAACGAGAGCTTTGCGTGCAAAAGAGCTTGCTTTTTTGCCGACATTGCCGAGTGCCGGTAACTTCGGCGAACTTGCTTCTACTATTTAGAAATCATTTTTTCAGAAAAAAAAACGTCAGTTTGTCGTTTTTTATCTTGCTTATTCTTAAATTTGCAGCCGATGTTAGCCCTGGCGAGGGTGGTACGTCGTAAATTGTGGGTAAATTAAGAGAGACGTTATGTCTATATCTTTGTTGCAAAGGTTTTCTCAGGACCTCAAGTTAGAGATGTAGAACATATCAGTTCCACGTTTCTGCATTTATTATAAAACTGGCATTGGGGGACTGGGATGCCTGAGAACAAACTAAATAAACTATGATAAGACTTCAAACATCTGGGGGAAGAAAAAGCAGACTGCTTTTCACCCTACTCTTATTCATGTCATTCTCGTCATGCTTCGGACAAGAATCAGAACCAGGCTATGCCGTATTCAACAGCGAATCGGGCACGCTCACCTTTCAGTGTGACACGCCGACGGGCACATACTACAGTACGGATAACACAGGAACAACTTATCCTGGTTGGTATAGCAACTGCGAATCAATCAAAAAAGTAGTCTTCGATTCCTCCTTTGCCAATGCCAGTCCAAAGTCATGTTACTACTGGTTTTATAATTGTAGTAACCTGACTGAAATAAATGGAATAGAGTATCTTAACACATCTAATGTAACGAACATGTATTGTATGTTCAGGGGTTGCAGCGGCCTGACCAGCCTGGACGTAACCCATTTCAATACGGCAAAAGTAACCGACATGGAAAGAATGTTCTATAATTGCAACAGCCTGACAAGCCTGGACGTAAGCAATTTCAATACGGCAAACGTAACCACCATGAGAAGCATGTTCTCTAATTGCAGCGGCCTGACCAGCCTTACATTCGGAGTGAACTTCACTGCGGCAAACGTAACCGACATGAGTTCCATGTTCTTTTATTGCAGCAGCCTGACCAGCCTTGACCTAAGCCATTTCAATACGGCAAAAGTAACCAACATGGAAGGCATGTTCTCTAATTGCAGCGGCCTGACCAGCCTTACATTCGGAGAGAACTTCACTGCGGCAAACGTAACCAACATGTACCAAATGTTCTATAATTGCAGCAGCCTGACCAGCCTTGACCTAAGCAAATTCAACACAGCAAATGTAAAAAACATGGGCTCCATGTTCCAAGGTTGCAGCGGCCTGACCAGCCTGGACCTAAGCAATTTCGATACGGCAAATGTAAAAAACATGAACCAAATGTTCTATAATTGCAGCGGCCTGACCAGCCTTACATTCGGAGAGAACTTCACTGCGGCAAACGTAACCGCCATGTATAGCATGTTCCGAGCTTGCAATAGCCTGACCAGCCTTGACGTGAGCAAATTCAACACGGAAAAGGTAACCGACATGGGCTGCATGTTCTCTTTTTGCAGCGGCCTGACCAGCCTGAAATTAAGCAATTTCGATACTTCCAATGTAACGAACATGATACAAATGTTCTCTTGGTGCAGCGGCCTGACCAGCCTGAACCTAAGCAATTTCGATACGGCAAACGTAAACAACATGAGTGCGATGTTCTATGATTGCAGCGGCCTGACCAGCCTGGACCTAAGCAATTTCAATACGGCAAACGTAAAAATAATGGGCCAAATGTTCTCTGGTTGCAGCAGTCTGACCAGCCTAACTTTTGGAGAGAACCTCATTACGGCATCATGCACAAACTTCAGTGAGATGTTTCAAGGTTGTGGAAAGATGCGGTACGGCAAGGAAGGCCCCGGCTTGCCCCTGACAACCGTCATTTATATGCCGCATGATATCTCGAAGAGCGACTACACTAACTACACTGACCTTCCTAATCTTGTCTTCAACGACGGCGGAACCCTGAAAGCTGCCAATTACTATTCGGAGGACAAGGTGGAAATAGAGTTGCCCCGCGAGTTCAAGACCGCCAGGGCAGAATACAGCCGCACCATGAGCAACAACTACGGCTCTGTGGTGCTTCCCTACGCTTTCACCACCGATGCGAACATTCAGGCTTACACCCTGGACGAGGAGCACACGGAAACCATGTACTTCAAGGATGCCACGACAGTTGCCGCCCACACGCCTTTTGCCTTCAAGAAGCTGCAATCCGGCAACACCGCAGACTTCGTAATGACTGCCCAGGACTTCGGCATCACCGTGAAGGACACCCAAACGACGAGTGCCAAGGAAGGAGGAGTGCCATACACGCACAACGAGAACCTTGGCGGATGGACTACAAAGGGCTACTACATAAACGAAACGGTTGCCGACTACGACGGTGCTTTCTACATTGCCGGCGACAAGTTCTACAAGGCCAGCGCAGCCCTGACACTATATCCCCACCGCGTCACTTTCCACGGCGCGTGGAACAATAGCGGCACCTCAGGCGAAGCGCAGTTCTACAACATAAACACCGTCAGCGACAGCGAGACCATCACGGCAATAGAGGCTGCTGACCTGCGTCACACCCGCAGCGTAGCGGCTGAAGTGTACGACGTTGCCGGACGCCGCCAGCCAGAGATGGTAAAGGGGCTTAACATAGTCCGCATGAACGACGGAAGCGTTAGGAAAGTGAGTATCCGATAACAACAAGAAAAACAAAGAACAATGAAGACGAAGACATTGAAGAAATACCAGAAACCCCATACAGAGTGTTTCCCCGCAATCAGCCAATGCCACATCATGGAATGGTCGGCACCCAAGGGCAAGGGCGAGGATGGACCTAACATCCCGGAAGCCAGACAATACGATATGCCCGAAGAAGAAGAAGAGGAGTCCTTTGGATATAAAAGGTATAATCTGTGGTCAAATTAGCCTGTGGCAAACTTTCTTTACTTCATGCGCATTGCGCTGTAGTACAACATACGGAAATCCTGCACTTCGATTGTGCAGGATTTTTTTGTCCTATAGGACTACCCAAAAAGTAATATGACTCATATTGGATGATAATATGACTCATATTGGTCGGTAATATGACCCATATTGGTCGGTAATATGGCCCATATTGTTCAGTAATATGGCCCATATTACTTTCTTCATCCACTCTCCTTTTTTATTGTTAAAAGGAATCCGGTGTGTTAGGCCATAACTGCCCGTTATGGCTTTGACCTCGAAACAGAGTATTCGCACATAGTATTTTGACGGCCCGACACTTATTCAACGTTTCAACTCAGGTGCTGGGAATTATATGCGTATTGTTTTTAAAGCTGAACAAGTAGAAGATTTTGGGCTCAGAAGGTTAGGGGCATATATGAAAAGAAGGTATCCGTACAAGCCGGATACCCTCTTTTGGTTTATCGGAGATCGGGATTACTCCTCGCTCCAGTCTTCCTTAGACTTGCGAACATAGCTCTTGTAGCGGAGCTGCGCCATGCGCTTAGCCTCGGCAAAGAGTTCCTCGGCCTCGTCGGGGTAGGCCTTCTTTACCGACAGGTAGCGCACCTCACCCATGAGGAAGTCGTGGAACTTGTCCCAGTCAGGCTCCTTGGAGTCGAGCGAGAAGGGGTTTTTGCCCTCCTCTGCCAGCTGTGGGTTGTAGCGCCACAGGTGCCAGTAGCCACACTCCACGGCACGGCCCTCCTCGGCCTGCGAGCGCCCCATGCCGCCCTTGATCTTCAGACCGTGGTTGATACACGGAGCGTAGGCAATGACGAGCGACGGTCCGGGATAAGCCTCGGCCTCGCGGATAGCCTTCAGGCACTGAGCGTTGTCGGCTCCCATAGCCACCTGAGCTACGTAGACATAGCCATAGGAGGTGGCAATCATGCCAAGGTCTTTCTTGCGGATGCGCTTGCCCTGGGCGGCAAACTGTGCGATGGCACCGAGCGGAGTGGCCTTTGAAGCCTGGCCACCGGTGTTAGAGTAAACCTCAGTATCGAGAACGAGCAGGTTCACGTCTTCGCCGGAAGCAATGACATGGTCGAGTCCGCCGTAGCCGATGTCGTATGATGCACCGTCGCCACCGATAATCCACTGCGAGCGCTTGATGAGATAGTGGGAGAGGGTCTGCAGTTCCTTGCAAATCTCGCATCCCTTGGCAGCGCAGGCATCAATCTCAGCCTTCAGCTTCGGAGCAATCTCCTTGGTCTTGTCGGCATCTTCACGGTTGGCAATCCACTCCTCGGCGAGTGCTTTGTACTCGGGAGTAACGTCGCACTTCTCGCAAGCTTCCTGAAGCAGTATCACTACGCGCTCCTTCATCTTCTTGTTTCCGAGCACCATACCCATACCGAACTCGCAGAAGTCCTCGAACAGCGAGTTGTCGAAGGCAGGGCCCTGACCCTTGGCGTTCTTGGTGTATGGAGTAGAGGGGATAGAAGCAGAGTAGATAGACGAGCATCCAGTAGCGTTGGCAATCATCTCACGGTCGCCGAAGAGCTGAGAGATAAGCTTGACGTATGGAGTCTCACCACAACCAGAGCAAGCTCCCGAGAACTCGAAGAGCGGCTGAGCGAACTGTGAGTTCTTCACGTTGGCCTTGATGTCAACGAGCTCCTGCTTCGAGGGAACCTTGACCAGCTTGTCCCAGTCGGCTGCCAGCTTCTTCATATCCTCTGCATCGGGATTGAAGGGCACCATGGTGAGAGCCTTGCCAGTCTTGGGATTGCCCGGACAAACGTCGGCACAGTTGCCGCAACCCAGACAGTCGAGCACAGACGGCTCAATGATGAAGTGCATACCCTTCATGGCTTTGGGTGCTTTCATCTCAATGGTAGCCATGTTGTCGAAGCCAGCCAGCTCCTCGTCGGTCAGAACGAACGGACGGATGGCAGCGTGAGGACAAACGAAGGCACACTTGTTACACTGAATACAGTTATCCGGATTCCAAACGGGGACGAAGGCTTCAACGCCACGCTTCTCGTAGGCTGCTGTGCCGTTCTGCCATGAACCGTCTACGGTGTCGAACTTTGTGAAGTCGCTGACCTTGAGCAGGTCTCCAGCCTGAGCGTTGATAGGACGAACCAGTTCCTTTACGAAGGCGGGTGCATCGTCCTGCTTCTCAGCATCGTCGGCCAGACTGGCCCATGCCGGGTCAACGGGGAACTGCTTGTATTCGCCACCGCGGTCAACGGCAGCATAGTTCATGTTCACAACGTCCTCACCTTTCTTGCCGTAAGACTTCACGATGAACTTCTTCATCTGCTCTACAGCAAGCTCTACGGGGATAACACCGGTGATGCGGAAGAAGGCCGACTGGAGGATGGTGTTGGTACGGTTGCCAAGACCAATCTCCTGAGCAATCTTAGTGGCATTGATAGTATATACGGTGATGTTGTTCTGAGCGAAGTAGCGCTTAACCTTGTTAGGCATGAAGTTCACAAGCTCTTCGCCGTCGAAGATGGTGTTCAGCAGGAAGGTGCCGTTCTTCTGCAGGCCGCGGGTAACGTCGTACATATGGAGGTAGGCCTGAACGTGACAGGCTACGAAGTTAGGTGTAGTTACCAGATATGTAGAGCGGATTGGCGTGTCGCCGAAACGCAGGTGCGAGCAGGTGAAGCCTCCCGACTTCTTAGAGTCGTAGGAGAAGTAAGCCTGACAGTATTTGTCGGTGGAGTCACCGATAATCTTAACCGAGTTCTTGTTTGCACCAACGGTGCCGTCGGCTCCCAGTCCGTAGAACTTAGCCTGGAACATTCCGTCGCCGCCCATTGCAATTTCTTCCTCAACGGGGAGTGAGGTGAAGGTAACGTCGTCAACGATACCAACAGTGAAGTGGTTCTTGGGCTCCGGCAGGGCAAGGTTCTTGAACACGGCAATAATCTTGGCCGGAGTGGTGTCCGAAGAGCCAAGGCCATAGCGTCCGCCAACGATTACCGGACGGTTGTCTACATCGTAGAAAGCGCTCTTCACATCGAGGTAGAGCGGCTCACCCTCAGCACCCGGCTCCTTTGTGCGGTCGAGCACAGCGATGCGCTTTGCTGTCTTTGGAACAGCTGCCAGCAGGTGCTTCACTGAGAACGGACGATAGAGGTGTACGGCAACCATACCTACCTTCTCGCCCTGAGCTGTCAGATAGTCGATAGCCTCGCGAGCGGCCTCGGTGGCTGAGCCCATGAGGATTATTACGCGCTCGGCATCCTCAGCTCCGTAGTAGTCGAAGAGGTGATACTCGCGGCCTGTTATCTCAGAAATCTTGCAGAGATACTTCTCAACAACTTCGGGCACCTTGTCGTAGGCTGCGTTGCAAGCCTCGCGGTGGGTGAAGAATGTCTCGGGGTTCTCGGCTGTACCACGTGTCATAGGACGTTCGGGCGACAGGGCGCGGTTGCGGAAGTCCTCAACGAAAGCAGGGTTGAGCAGCTTGGCAACGTCTTCTTGCTCCATGACCTCAATCTTGTGGTACTCGTGCGATGTGCGGAAACCGTCGAAGAAGTTGACGAACGGAATCTTGGTCTCGAGCGTTGCGAGGTGAGGAACGGCAGTAAGGTCCATAACCTCCTGCACCGAACCCGAGCAGAACATGGCGAAACCAGTCTGGCGGCAAGCCATTACGTCCTGATGGTCGCCGAAGATACACAGTGAGTGGCTGGCCAGTGTACGGGCTGAAACGTCGAACACGCAAGGCAGCATCTCGCCGGCAATCTTATACATATTGGGGATCATCAGGAGCAGACCCTGCGATGCGGTGAATGTAGTGGTAAGCGCACCGGCCTGAAGCGAGCCGTGGAGTGCGCCGGCGGCACCTCCCTCCGACTGCATTTCCTGAACGCTTACGTTCTGGCCCCACAGGTTCTTGCGACCACGTGCAGCCCATTCATCAACATGCTCAGCCATTGGCGATGACGGAGTGATAGGGTAGATGGCAGCTACTTCCGAGAACATATAGCTCACATGAGCAGCGGCTTCGTTACCATCACAAGTGATAAATCTTTTTTCTTTAGCCATTTTCTTTAAATGATTAATGTTTATTGTATAATGATGTTATCTCTTTCAGTTTGTTTCAGTACAGAAATCCCAGAAGCCACAGCGGCAGCTGGTTGCCTTTGCCCACCTCGGTGTTGTAGCGCACGTAGGTTGTGTCGTCGTTGTAGCGTATCTTGGTGTTGTCGGCATCACAGACTCTGAACTTCCGTTTGCCGTCAATGATGTAGCACTCGTCCTTTCCGGCTTCGTTCACCTTGTGGTCTTTCCACATCGTGTTCACGAAAAATGTTTCCATGACAGCCTGCTTCTCGGCCTTGATAGGGTAGATAGCATACATCAGGTTAGAGTTGTGCATCATCACCTTTGCCGGTTTCTTTGGGAAAGTCTGGCCCTGTGGATATATGATGTTTATCAGTCGTGCGTCAGCCAGATACTTTATATAGTTCATCACGGTTGCCCGGCTGGTGTCTATCTCTTTGGCAAGGTTGCTGATGTTGGGAGCTTTGGGTCCGTCGACCGACAGCATATAGAACAGCTTTTTTATTCGCGTGAGATATTTCAGCTCAATCTGCTTGATGAGGAGAATATCAACCTCTGTGGTCATATTCATGTTCTTGAGCAGGTTTTCCGAGAAATTGCGATGCTCAAGGAAAAAAGGATAGAAACCGTGGTGCAGATAGTTCTGGAAGTGACGGGCCGGACTGGCCATCGGCAATATCCGCTTCACAATATGCTCGTGGTTGTTCAGGATGTCGTCCAGACTGTAGGCGGGGAAGTTGTTGCCTGTCTGCAGGTTAAGGTACTCGCGGAACGAGAAACCTCTGAGATTGTAGCTCTTCACTATTCCGCCCAGCTCGGGGTTCTCATCCTTGAGCCGCATCACGCTCGAACCTGTGAAAACAATCTTCAGACCTGGGTAGCGGTCGTAGCAACGACGCAGCTCGTGGCTCCAGTCAGGATGCTTGAACACCTGGTCGATGAGCAAGACCTTGCCTCCACGACGGCTGAACTCACCGGCAAAGTCGGCAAAGCCCCGCCCCTGGAAGTAGAGGTTGTTCATATTGACATAGAGGCAACGCGTGTCGTCGGCAGCAAAGTTCTCCTTGGCATATTGCAGGAGAAAAGTGGTTTTGCCAACACCACGGGTGCCTTTGATGCCTATGAGCCGATGGCTCCAGTCTATCTCATCCATCAGAGAGCGCCTAACGGGAGCGTTGGTATGCTCTACAAGATATGTGTGAGTGCGGAAGAATGCATCCATCAACAAATGGTTTTTGAAAGCAGTTTAAACTTTTGCAAAGTTACAACATATTTTCTATAATTGCAAACTGCGCTTTACAATTTTAGTTTTTTTGTTTTTTTTATTGCTGTCCGCTAAAAATCAAATGAACATTAAAAATCTTCCGCAATGTCGATAAACAGGCATTGCGGATACTTTTTTCAAAAAGTAAGCCCCTCTTAGTCGAAAAGTGACTGTTCGCCAGGCTGTTCGCCAGGTGGCGGATTATCCGTTTCAAGGATCTTGAGCCAGTCTTTTTCGGGCTGCTCGAAGAATGTATAGCAGTTGACGTAGTACATGAGCATGATGCGGAACATGGTGGCGAGATTGGAAAAGCTCCAGCTTCGTCTGATTCGTCTTTGCATGACCATGAGCAGCAGGTTTGCGATGAGTGTCACCCAGATTTGTATCTTGATGGCATTTGCGCTCTCACCGTAGAAGTAACGCAGCGGGAAGTTCTGCTTGAGTTGCTTGAAAAGCAGCTCTATTTCCCAGCGCTTGCGATAGATGGCCACGATGTCTTCC
>ONLG01000012.1:58178-59849 GCA_900318625.1 uncultured Prevotella sp. | reverse complement strand
CTTTAACGGCTGACTATAGGGTAAAACAGTTCAATTGTGTGGCTTTATTTCGTTATATAGAACGGCTGTCCGCTAAAAAAGAAGGATAGGAAGAATGGAGGGGGGCTTACTTTTTGAGAAATGTATCCACATTGCTTATTTATCAGCACTGCGGACACTTACTTTATCGATTTTCAACTTTTAGCGGACACCAATAAATTAGTTACAAAAAATTGGTTGCACAAAGGTAGAAATGTTTGCTGCGTAACTCAATGACTAAGTAAACGCCAAGTAGATTGAGCCGCTGCCCACAATTCGCCAAACAGTTGTCGTTCAGACGATTAGTCCGCGCCTGGGTTATGCTTAAAGTAGACTCGTTGGAAAATTCTTTCAGCCCGTTGGTAGCCCACGGTGCGGTTTGAGGGGACTGAAAAGTGCCGAAAATGTAACCTAAGACGAGCGCGAGAAAGTAAAAAATTGCCTGCTGGCAACCTATAGGAAGCAGCCTCAGAGAGAGCGGTTTGTGCCTTGCGGTGACGAGCCCGCAATCCGCCTTCAGCCAAAACAACTTGTTTTGGTCTCTAATTTGGTACTTATTGCAATGCAATTTGGCCCTTATATGTTTCATTGCGCTGCAAATAAAAACACTCTCACCCCTTCCCCTCCGCCTGTCCGGCAGGCAGGCCCGGCTGTGGGGAAGAGGAAAGGGTGAGAATAGTGTGGGGATAGTTATCAATATCCGGGGTTCTGCTTCAGCTTCGGGTTGAGGTTGAGCACGGCGTATGGTATTGGATAGACGCAGGTGTAGCCTCGCGTGTCGTTGTTATAGTCACCGGCAGATGCGTTGTGCCATACTCCAACGTAGCGGTCGGCAGTGGGCTGGGTGAAGGTGCAGAAGCGCACCTGGTCCTGACGGCGCGTGCCTTCCCATGCCAGCTCGAGCATACGCTCGTCGAGGATGTCGTTGAGGGTGAGCGATGTGCGTGGAGCGGCTTTCACACGCTCGCGAACCTCGTTGACAAGTGAGAGGGCGGCGGCGGTGTTGCCCAGACGATACTCGGCCTCGGCTTTCAGCAGCAGTGCATCGGCATAGCGCCAGATGACGAGGTCGTTGTTCATGCAGGTCTGGCTGGTAGAGGCGCGGTCGTACTCGTACTTCTTGAACCGTGCTCCGGCGCACTTCACCTTGTGGGCATCGGCTCCGGTGGGGAAGTCCACAACTGCCTCCAAGGGCATATACTCCAGGTTCTGGTCGGTGGCTCCGTCGTTGACAGGGTCGCACTCGGCGGTGTAGTCCATGTCGGTGTAGAAGTTGAGAGCCAGACGCGGGTCGGCATCCTCGGTGCCGTAGCCGTAGACCTTCATCTGGTGAACCGTCGAGCAGGCACCGTTCCATCCCGAGTAGCCAATGGCTCCGGCATGGTTGTAGTGGAGCGAGCGCATACGGTTGTAGTCTTCAACCTTGTATATCTTGTCGTCGCTGGGTCGCACCCAGATATTTTCCACCGAGCTGTTGTTGGCCACGATGAAGTTGTCGCTGTAGACGGTCTGCAGGGCATAGCCCAGCGAGGCTATCTGGTCGACGCAGTACTTCACGGTCTCCCAGGCGTTGCGCGACGTGCCGTCGAGGGTGATGCTGATGCTGCTGCCCTTGGCCGAAACGCCCTGGCCCAGAGTCTCGCTGGCCCGGCT
>ONLG01000012.1:0-58169 GCA_900318625.1 uncultured Prevotella sp. | reverse complement strand
TGTCGGAGGTGTCGTCGGTGGTGAACACGGGGGCATTGACGGCACACTTGGCCATGCACATATAGGCCACGGCCTTGGTCATGCGACCGTAGTACTCGCCCGTGTTCTGGCACTTGCCGTCAGAGAGATAGGGGATGCACTCTGCCAACTCACCTACGACGAACTTGAACACGTCGCTGCGGTTCGACTGAGCCACGTCGGATATGCTCACCGCTGACGAGGTGACGATGGGTATCTGCCCGAACAGGTCCATGGCATTGTAGTAGTAGAGGGCGCGCAGCGCACGCAGCTCGTAGATGTAGGTCTGGCAGTCGGGGTTCTCGTCGGCGAAGCTCTGCAGCTTGTCTATCGACGAGTTGCATAGGCCGATGATGCTGTAGAGGTTGTTCCACACGTTGTTGTATGAGTCCACCGACGACTCGAAGTTGTGCAGGAACATGTTCTGCCACTTGCCTCCGTCGACCCAGTCGCCCTGTCGTCCGGGCAGCATCGTTGCGTCGGAAGAGAACTCCTGCAGGGTGTGCACGCTGCTGCCGTCGCTGCCGTAGAGTCCGTTGCCTATGGCCGAGTAGACGTTTGCCACGGTGTTCACGTAGATCAGGGTGCTACTCTTGAAAGCCTCGCTCTCGCTGAACTTGCTCTGCGGTGTCTCGTCGAGCGAGCAGCTGGTGAGCAGAGCCGCTGAAAGGATCAGCGAACCAAATATATGTTTTTTCATGTTTTATTCTGTTTATATGTTTTATTAGTTAGAAAGTGACTGACATAGAGAGTGTGAAGGTGCGGCAGAGCGGATATATCTGCTTGTCGTCGAGGCCGATGTTGTCTGACAGGCTGGCCGAGTTGATCATCGGGGTGAGGCCCTTGTAGCTTGTCAGCGTGAAGATGTTGTTGCACGAGAAGGCCAGGCGCAGGTTCTGAATCCACTTCACTCCAAGTTTCTCACGGGTGAAGTTGTAGCCCAGCGAGGCATACTCGAAGTTGAGGTAGTCGCCCTTCTCGAGCCAGTAGTCCGAAATCTGAATGTCGTAGATGCCCTTGCCGCCGTTCATCGACGGTGCGTCGCTGAGCACGTTGTAGGTGGGGAAGTTGCTCATGTTGCTGTAGGTCATCGACGTGGCGTTGTAGATCTTGTGGCCGAAGGCACCGTTGAACTGCATTGTCAGGTCCCAGTTCTTGTACTTGAAGTTGAAGTCCCATCCCAGATAGAACTTAGGAATAGACTGTCCGCACACCTGACGGTCGCCGCTGTCGCCGGTGTCGATGCTTCCGTCGCCGTCGAGGTCTTCAAGGATGTACTGTCCTTTCTCGTCGATGCCTGTGCAGTGGGGCAGGTAGAACACGCCGATGGGCTGTCCTTCAATGAGATAGCTCACGCCGGTGTTCTGTGTCAGTCCGGCTGCGCTCACGTTCGACACTGCTATGTGCTCGCTCGTGGTCAGAGGCTGGCCCATGTAGGTGCCGCTGAGACTCTTGAGCTTGTTCTTCTGGTAGGCCAGGTTGATGCCGCTGTTGAAGGTGAAGTTCCTGGTCTTGACGATGTCTCCCCTGACAGCCAGCTCGAAGCCGGTGTTCTGCATCTTGCCCATGTTGGCCAGCAGACGGTCGTAGGTGAACGGCGGCACGGGCACGGTGTAGGTGTAGAGCATATCGCTCGTGGTGGAGGTGTACCAGTCGAAGGTGAGGTTGAAGCGCCCGCCCCACATCGAGAGGTCTATTCCGGCATCAAAGGTCTTCTTCACCTCCCACTTCAGGTCGGGATTGTTGTTCGATGTTACGGCGAAGGTGGTGGTGTTGACACCGTTGACTGTCGTCACGCCGTTGGGTTCCATGAGTGCAAGCGAGTTGTAGGGCTCGATGGCATCCTGGTTGCCCGTCACGCCGTAGCCCACGCGCACCTTCAGGTTGTCGATGCTGCGCACCTTCTTCATCCACGGCTCGTTGCTGATGACCCATGCTGCCGATGCCGAGGGGAACACGCCCCACTTCTTGCCGCTGCCCAGCTTCGACGAGCCGTCGGTGCGGAAGTTGACGGTGGCTATGTAGCGGTCGTTGAACATATAGTTCAGTCGGGCCATGTAGCTGCTCAGGGTGTAGTCCTTGGCATCCGAGGCATTGTCGCCCCATGCCACGTTGGCACCGGCCTTGAGGTTGTTGAACTCGAAGTAGTTGGTTGCGAAGCCCTTGGCCTGGGTAGCCACCCAGAAGGTCTTGTAGCGTTGTCCCTCCATGAGTGCGAGAGCATCGATGTGGTGCGCACCGAAGTCCTTGGTGAAGCTGAGCTGTATGTTGCCCATGAGGTCCTTGCGGTTGGTGTTGGCTATGTAGGCCCATCCGTTGCCGTTGAGCTCGCCCTGGCGGATGTCGTTTGGAATGTAGAACTTGTTGTCGCGTCCCCAGTAGGAGTAGGAACCGAAGGCCGAGAGCGACAGTCCGTCGATGATGCTCCACGTGGCCTTGCCGTGAACGTTGGCCGAGGTGTCCTTGTAGTAGTTGCTTATCTCGAGCTGACCCAGCGGGTTGTATATCTCATTGGCCAGCAGATCCTCGTCCCACACTCCGTTGGCGTTCTTGTGGGTGAGATAGGTGGGGTTGTAGGAAGCAGCCGAATAGAACATCTTTTGCATAGAATACTGGATGTTGCCGTCGCGCTGCGAGCCCAGCACGCCGAGTTCCAGCTTCAGGTGCTTGTTGAAGGCATACTGCGTGGCATCGAGCTTCACGGTGTAGTTCTTCATGTCGGAGTTCTTCAGCGCGCCCTGCTTGAGTATGTAGCCCAGCGATGCCCGCATATTGGAGTTGTCGTTGCCCGTGGTGAACGACACGTTGTGGTTCTGGGTGATGCCCACGCTGCGCTCTATCTCCTTGAGGAAGTTGGTGTTGCCGCCCATGTCGGTGAACGTGAGGCCGAGGCGGTTGGCCGTGGAGCGGTAGTCGGAAGCCGAAAGCATCTTGAGGTTCTTGAACACCGTGTTCAGACCGAACTGTCCGGTGTAGTTGAGGCTGGTGAAGCCGGCCTTGCCGCGCGTGGTGGTGACAACGATAACGCCGGAAGCACCGCGCGAACCATACTGCGCCGTTTCGGAAGCATCCTTCAGTATGGTCATGCTCTCGATGTCGCTCGGTGCAAGCGAGTTGAACATGGTCATGTCCGAGAACACTCCGTCGATGATTATCAGCGGGTCGTTGCCGCCTGAGAGCGACGTGGTTCCGCGCACACGGATGTTGGCGTTGCCCATGGGGTCGCCGCCCGACTGCGAGATCACCACTCCGGCCACCTTGCCCTTCAGGGCTTCTGCCGGTCCGGTGATGACGCCTTTGTTCATATCCTCCTTCTTCACGCGGTCGATGGCTCCCGAGACGGTGCGCTTGCTGCCTACGGCATAGCCCACGACGATGGCCTCGTCGAGCAGGGCATTGTCGGGCTTCAGGGTGACGTCGATGCGGGTGCGACCGCCCACGGCCACGTCCTCGCTCTTGTAGCCAATGTAGGAAACGCGCAGGGTGCCGTTCTTGGGCACGTTGGCAACGGTGTAGTTGCCTTCGATGTCAGTTACCGTTCCCGAACTTGTGCCTGCAATCATCACGCTGGCACCAATAAGCGACTCACCATTCTCGTCGTTCACTCTTCCGCTGACGGAACTCTGGGCGAAGCCTGAGACGGTCAGAAAGAGCCCGGCAAGCAACAGCAGTGACTTCTTAATGATTTTACTCATAATTTTTTTGAATTTTAGGTTAATAATTTAAGGGTCGGCTAAATGCGGCAAGCCGCACTCGGCCAGGTTAAGTTAATATGAATTATCAAGTAGTTTTTGCCTTACAAATATCACATCTCTGGACAAATGAATAGTTGAATCTAATCGTCGGCAAAGTTATAAACAAACGTTAACAAGCTGTATGGGCAAGTAGGCAGGTAAGTAGAAATCGGGAAAAGGATGCTCGGCGCAACATCCTGACAGCGCAGACGTTACACATTTATGATTTTTCTGCAAAGTAGATTGGAAGTAGATTGACGACGACTTTTAGTTAGCCCGTTTCATGTGCATCACCCTACTTAGCCATCTACCACAGCCCTACCCTGCCGCTGATGCCCGGTCTGACACAGCCGATCCACTCAGGAAGGGCGAAATCAAGACTGGGAAACGGGCTCTCAGCCGCCATGAAAATAGGAATATTGCTGGGAATGTTTCTCCAACTGCTATGTAACATTGCTACAGAGGCTCTGGAGCAATGCTCCAAGGCAGCTGGAAGGTTGCTCCGGGGCTGTTGGAAGAAGTTTACGGAGCGGTTGGGAAAAACTTGCCGTGGAGTTGCTGTGTGGCAGCTGTAGTATATGTAGGCAAGCGTCAGGATAGTGCCGCGCTGATAGTATGCCACAGCCAGACAGACAGCTGGAATACAGTCCAGAGCATAAAAGCAATGAAGAATATGCTCAGGCAGATGAAGCAAGCAGCCCGGATGGCCCCTTTGTTGACAGCGGCGATGATTTCCTGGTTGCCTTCAACGAAGCCTTCTATCAGCTGCATATTCTGTTTGTTGGAGCGATAGAAGAAGTCTATCACATCACCGATGTAGAAAGGGATTAGTCCGAGGGCAATGTCGCGCAGCGAATTGTTGACGACGGCCAGCGTGAGTGCGAGCGACCGTACCTTTGTTGCTGCAAACCATATATACACGAGGGCGAACAGTGCGGTGGCTATGTCACCGATGCCCCATGGCAGCAGACCTGCCATGGCATCGATGTAGTAGTCGTCGAGCACTTTCTGCAAGCGCTTCATGGCTGCCCATGACCTGCTTTGCCTTATGCGCTGTTGCATTTGTTCGCGTGACATCTTGTTGCTTGTACCTTGAGGTTTCGTGGGTTGCCGGTCAGCCCGGTATGTGTGTCGGGCTAATCGAATGTCTTGAAGGCATAGCCCTGCTCCTTGAGCCACTGCAGCGACTGGGGCAGTGCGGTCTTGAGCTTGTCGATGCTCTTGAGTGAGTCGTGGAAAGTGATGATGGAGCCGTTGCGTGCGTATCTCTTTACGTTGTTGAACACGTCATCGGCAGTGAGCCATTTGGAGTAGTCGCGCGTCACGAGGTCCCACATGATGATCTTGTACCTTCTGTGTATCACCCAATATATGCTCCACCGCATCCATCCGTGTGGCGGACGGAAGAGGTGGGCATTGATAAGCTTGTTGGCTTTCATGGCATCGACGAGGTAGGTGGCTGTCCAGTGACGAAGGGAACCGAGGTGGTGGTAGGTGTGGTTCCCCACCTGGTGTCCTTCGTCAACGATGCGTTTGAACAGTTCGGGATGCTTCCTGACGTTGTCGCCCACCATGAAGAACGTGGCCTTGGCCCCATACTGCGCCAGAGTGTCGAGTATGAAGGGTGTGGCTTCGGGGATGGGCCCGTCGTCGAAGGTGAGGTAGACGGCGTGCTCCTCCGGGTTCATGCGCCACACGGCCTTCGGGTAGAGCCATCGTAGCCACTTGGAGGGTTGCTCGATAATCATCTCTTATTCATATTGCGGCATTTCTCCGCCCAGCTGTTTGTAGCGGTTTATGAGCTGTTCGAGCTGGCCTTCGTGCTTGTCGCCCCACGACTCGTCGACGCTGTCGGCCTGCTGAATAATGGCAAGCATGATCTGGAACTGCATGAGGCAGCTCGACTGCGACATGGCGAAGCCCCTCGGCGAGAGCGACAGATAGTAGTTGACATACTGTGTGCTGGTCTTCCACAGCTCGTCGTAGATGCTGAAGGCGCGTGCTTTCTTGCCGAGCAGCCCGTAGGCGGTAGCCATGTCGGCAGCTCCGCTGAGGTAGGTCATCGGCACGTTGTAGCTCGGTATTTCCTTTTCGCACTTCTGCAGCACGTTCAGAGCCTTGTTGAGCTTGCCCTCGCTGACCAGGTGCATGGCCAGCTCGGCCATGAGGCGGCGATGGGTGTAGCACATCCGCATGACAGTTTCGTCGATGTATAGCCCCTTGGCCGACAATCCGCCCCACTTGAAGCGTTTCATCACAGCCTCGTAGGTCTTCTCTGTGTCGAAGTTCTTGGCGTTGCGGGTAGTGAACGGCGTGATGCGGTTGACGAGTCCCTCCTGTATGAAGTTGTCGCCAAGGTTCATGTAGTTCTCTGCTCCTACGGTCAGAGCCACGTAGATGGGCCTTGTCCAGTTGGCATTGGCAATCATCTCGAGCATCATCAGGTCGCCCTTGTAGAGCGCGTCCTTGTCCTTGAGCGAGATAACCATGCGGTCGGGTATGCTGTCGGAGGCCATCATCATTCCGCTTCGGCGCACGGCATCCTTGTCGATAGTGACGTAGAGCGTGTCGGTGGGTATGAAGTGCAGCTGCGGGTCTGAGTTGCGCACCCAGTACTTCAGCACGTTCTTCAGCTCGAAGGGCTCGTCGCCAAACTGCTGTCGTGCCGCCTCGGGGTCGGATTTGTAGTAGTCGAGCAGGTCTTTCTCCTGTTCAGGCACTACGCGGACGTACTCGTTGGTTCCGCTGACATAGTCGAGACGAGGCCAGCTGATAGGCAGTGACGGCGAGTCGTAGGCCGGGCGCTTCATCTGGTCGATGTACCAATCGGTCACCAGGTAGCTGAGATTGCATACTCGGGCATCGGTGCGCACTCCCTCTACCTCCTGGTTGTACCAGAGTGGGAAGGTGTCGTTGTCGCCGTTGGTATAGATGATGGGGTTGCCTTTCTGTTGCATCGACATCAGGTAGTTCTGTCCGAAGTCGCGGCAGGTGTATCGTCCGCTGCGGTCGTGGTCGTCCCATGTCTGGCTCGCCATCTGTATTGGCACGAGCAGTGTAAGCACGCTTATGGCGATGGCCGCCACGGTGCCGTTGACTTTGAGTTTCTTCACCCAGTCAATGAGAGCAGCCACACCCAGTCCGCACCAGATGGCGAAGGCATAGAACGAGCCTGCATAGGCATAGTCGCGTTCACGTGGCTGCGAGGGAGTCTGGTTGAGGTAGAGCACGATGGCCAGACCGGTCATAAAGAACAGGAAGAACACCACCCAGAACTGCTGTATGCCCCTTCGTCCGCGCCAAGCCTGCCAGAAGAGTCCAATCAGACCGAGCAGCAAGGGCAGACAGTAGAACACGTTGTGACCTTTGTTCTCCTTGATCACGTCGGGCAGCAGGCTCTGGTCGCCGTACATCAGGTTGTCGATAAACGGTATGCCGGTAATCCAGTTGCCATTTTCGAGTTCGCCATTGCCCTGAATGTCGTTCTGTCGGCCTGCGAAGTTCCACATGAAGTAGCGCCAATACATGAAATTGCACTGGTAGGAAAGGAAGAACTTGAGGTTCTCCCACTGTGTAGGCATCTTCACTCCGTCGACATCGTGGCCCTTCACGCCACCCAGCCATGAATCGTATTGGGCTGCGTGTGCCGAGCTGTGCATACGCGGGAAGAACATATTCTGCGCGTAGATGTACTTGCTCTTGTGGCGAACGAGGTAGTAGGAGTCTTTCTCGTCGGGGTTGGCTTTCTCCTTGCGCTGGTAGATTGGTGCACCTTCGGTCATGGCATAGTGCATACCGTCCTCGGCAATGGCCGGCTCAGAGGTGTATGCCTGTCCGTAGAACAGCGGTGTATCTCCGTACTGGTCGCGGCTGAAGTAGTTTCCGAGGGTGAATATGTCTTCGGGAGAGTTCTGGTCCATAGGCGGGTTGGCTGCCGAACGGATAACGATTACGGCGTATGTGCTGAAGCCAATCATTATCATCAGCATACAGAGCAGGGCCGTGTTCTTCACGCGTGCGCTCAGCAGCAGCACTCCCTTCCTCTTCCAGTTGACGAGGAACCACAGTCCGGCGAGCACTACGATGCCAGTGATGAAGGCCATGATTCCGTAGCCGTAGAAGGGGATACCCAGCAAGCCAACCGAAGCCACGAAGGCTATGTTCTGGCGCATGGTGCTTCGGTCGGTGTAGGTTTCGTAGATGGCCCAGATCACTATCGCCACGAGCAGGGCTATGTAGACAATCTCGCCGGTGTTGAACGGCATACCGAGGGTGTTCACGAAGAACAGCTCGAACCATCCGCCCACGGTTATGATGCCGGGTATGGCTCCGTAGAGCACGACTGCCACGATGCAGAAGCCCAGAAGCAGTGCGAGCAGCGAGCCCTTGAGATTGGCATCGGGCACCTTCTTGTAGTAGTAGACCAGCACAATGGCAGGTAAGCAGAGCAGGTTAAGCATATGTACGCCGATGCTGAGGCCCGTCATGTAGGCTATGAGCACGAGCCAGCGGTCGCTGTGAGGTTTGTCGGCATTGTCTTCCCACTTGAGTATGAGCCAGAACACCACAGCCGTGAAGGCCGAGGAGTAGGCATACACTTCGCCTTCGACAGCCGAGAACCAGAAGGTGTCGCTGAAAGTATAAATGAGCGCTCCCACCAGGCCCGATGCCTCTATTGCAATGAGCTTGCCAGTGGTGAGCGATTGCCAGTCGCTCAGTATGAGTCGGCGTGTCAGGTGGGTAATGGTCCAGAAGAGGAACATTATGCATACCGCGCTGAGCAGTGCGCTCATGGTGTTCACCATGCGTGCTACCTGTGTGGCATCGCTGGCAAACTGCGAGAAGAGATTGGCCGTAAGCATGAAGAAGGGGGCACCTGGCGGGTGTCCAACTTCCAACTTGTAGCCTGTTGTGATGAACTCGGGACAGTCCCAGAAACTGGCTGTCGGCTCGATAGTTGAGCAATAGACTACCGCTGCGATGAGGAAAGTCACCCATCCCAGCACGTTGTCTACCAATCTAAACTGTTTCATGTATGTTTGAAATTGAAATATTATCTTTCAGCTTAGCGCAAAAAGCTGTGCAAAGTTACGTCTTTTCGCCCAAGTGCTTTGCAATATGTCTTTTCTGTTAATATTATTTAGCAATTTGGAACGGGCTGCGGTGTCATTCAAAGCATTAGGCCCATGCTGTAGACCAGCAGCAGGTAGCGCAGCAGCTTGCCAGCCGTCATGCTCAGCAGCGACAGCGGAATGTTGGCTTTGGTGAGTCCGAGCACAACGGTTATTGCCGAGCCGAGTATGGGGAGGAACGCGAAGAAGCCCATCAGTGCGCCTCGTCCTCCCATGAAGCGTTCGGTCTTTTCCAGTTTTTCGCGGCTCACGTGCAGGTAGTGCTCTATCCAGTATAGGTTTCCGAGCCGTCCAACACCGTAGTTCAATGCTCCTCCGAGCACGTTGCCAATGGTTCCGTATGCCACGAGCTGCCATACGTCGAGTCCGGCGGCCTGCAGGCTTGCCATGACAATTTCGCTACTGAAAGGCAGCACGCTGCCGGCAAGGAATGCTGATGCCAGCATACCCCAGTATCCCCAGCTCGTCAGAAGCTCTATAATGCTGTCCATAGATTGAAGAATGTCAGTGAAAGGGTTGCAATCATTATGACGATGGTGGCCAGGTTGGTCCATCTGCCTCGGGTGAGGGCAATGAAATGTGCTATGAGTGGTGAGGTGTTGACGATCAGCAGGCTCGTTAGCAGGTCGGCGTGTTGCGGTTGCACAGCGATGAATACCACCGTGGCAAGGCTCATAATGATGAAAATGTTGTAGAGGGTGCGTGTCTTTATCTTGTCGTTGAGCTTGTTTAGGACGAAGTGGAACGTTCCTATGATGTTGAGCACGGCGACAAAAGCAATGTTGATGATGCTGTTGAGGCTCAGGACTGTAATGTCGAACGGCTTTCCGAAGTCGGCAAGTGACGTGAAATGAGCCACGAAGCCGTCGACGTTGTCGGTCATTACGGCGAAAGCTATGAGGAACCAGTAGGGCGTAGCCAGTCCGAGCAGCGAGGCGCAGAAGTTCCTTAATGTCATGGCTTGCAGGTTGACAGCCACGATAATCCACAACACCGGCAACAGAAACAGCATCTTTGCGAAGACGCAGCTGGCCAGTCCTATGGCGAGAAAGGCGTGGAATATCCTGCCCACAGCTGCCTTGTCCTGATAGCAGCTGAATGTGATGCGATAGAACACCGCCAGACATAGCATGACAAGGGTGGTCTGCCATGAGGTGAAGGTGCCTATCGTCATTGTTGATAGTGCGAGGAACGCACACGACACCATACGGCTGTAGATGCGTATGAGCGAGTTGGAGTTGTTTATTTCCACCATAAGATAGGTGGTAACAACCATCATTGCCAGCGACGGTAGCAGGGCATGGTTGAGAAAGCAGGCCGCTGCCCATACCAGACCGCACGCCACGGCGGTGATTGTGAGCGAGAAACGGCTCTCTGCAACGATGTTCTGAAATCTCTTCTTGTTCATTCCTCATCCGTTTATGGGCTTCGGTGGGGTAGGCCGACGGGCCTCCCGCCGAAGCTCCCAGGCTGTTTCAGCTGTGGTTACAGGTCGAAACCGATGTCGCTGCGGAAGTATTTGTCGGTGAATGTTATCTTCTGTGCTTCCTTGAAGCTCTTGGCAAGCGCCTCGTCTTTGTCTTTGCCGTAGCTCGAAACGGCAATGACTCGTCCGCCGTTGGTCACTGTCTTGCCGTCGAGAGTGGCTGTGCCGCTGTGGAAAACGATGCTGCCTTCTACCTTGTCGATGCCTTCGATGGCGTAGCCTTTCCTGTAAGCCTCGGGATAGCCGCCGCTGACGAGCATCACGCACACTGCTGCACGGTCGTCGAACTCCACTTTGCGCTCGGCCAGATTGCCCTCAGCCACACCCTTGAACAGGTCGACGATGTCGCTTTTCAGCCTTAGCATCACGCTTTCTGTTTCGGGGTCGCCCATTCGGCAGTTGTATTCGATGACCATTGGATTGCCGCCGACGTTGATAAGGCCGAAGAAGATAAAGCCTTTATAGTCGATGCCTTCCTCTGCCAGACCTTCAACGGTGGGGCGGATGATGCGCTGTTCCACCTTGTCCATCCACTCTTTGGTGGCGAACGGCACTGGCGACACGCTGCCCATGCCGCCGGTGTTCAGTCCGGTGTCGCCCTCTCCGATGCGCTTGTAGTCCTTTGCTTCGGGCAGTATCTTGTAGTTCTGGCCATCGGTGAGCACGAATACCGAGCACTCTATGCCGCTGAGAAACTCCTCGATGACCACCCTTGCCGAGGCATTGCCAAACATTCCGCCGAGCATCTCCTTCAGCTCTTGCTTGGCTTCGTCGAGAGTGGGCAGTATGAGCACACCCTTTCCTGCGCACAGTCCGTCGGCCTTGAGCACGTATGGCGGCTGCAATGTCTCGAGGAAGGCAATGCCTTCGGCAAGATGTTCGCCGTCGAAGGTCTGATAGCGAGCTGTCGGTATGGAGTGCCGCTGCATGAAAGCCTTGGCAAAGTCCTTGGAGCCTTCCATCTGAGCTCCGGCCTTCGACGGGCCTATCACTGGTATGTGGGCCGTCTTGGGGTCAGATTGCATCTCGTCGTAGATGCCTTTCACCAGAGGGTCTTCGGGGCCTACGACCACCATGTCGATGTTGTTGTCGACGGCAAAAGCCTTTATAGCCTCGAAGTCGTCGGCCTTGATAGCCACGTTGCTGCTCAGCGAGCCATTGGCCATCGCCATGCCAGCCGTTCCGGCATTGCCGGGTGCTATGTAGAGGTTGTCCACTTGCTCGCTCTGAGCTATCTTCCATGCCAGGGCGTGTTCGCGTCCGCCGCTGCCCAAGAGTAGTATGTTCATAATATAATAAGGTGTATTGTTTGTTGATGTGTTATTTCAGATAATCGTCGAAGTATTGGGTTATGCGCTCATGCAGGTGAACGCTCTGATGGCCTCTCATGTTGTGGGGCTCACCGGGATAGACGAAGAAGTCGGGCTGTGTGCCGGCTTCAATGCAAGCTGCCAGAAACGAGAGACAGTGTTGGGGCACCACGGTTGGGTCGTTGTATCCGGTGATGATCTGTAGCTTGCCTTTCAGGTTTCGAGCCTTGTCAAGCAGTGAGGTCCTGGCATAGCCTTCGGGGTTCTGCCGTGGGGTGTCCATATAGCGTTCGCCATACATCACCTCATACCATTTCCAGTCAATCACTGGGCCACCGGCCACTCCAACCTTGAACAGGTCGGGAAAGTTTGTCATCATGGATATAGTCATAAAGCCTCCGAAGCTCCATCCGTGTATGCCCATCCGCTTCTTGTCCACGTAGGGCAGAGTCCATAGATACTCCACTCCCTTCACCTGATCCTGCATCTCCACCTGTCCGAGCTGGCGGAAAGTGGTCTGTTCAAAGGCTTTTCCTCGGTTTTCGCTGCCTCGGTTGTCGAGCACGAAAACTATGTATCCCTTTTGCGCCATGTATGTTTCCCATGAGCGTGCGCCCCAGTGCCATCTGGCATCCACGAGGTGGGCATGAGGTCCGCCGTAGACATATACCACGGTGGGATATTTCTTCGACGGGTCGAAGCTTGCCGGCTTCACCATTCGGTAGTAGAGCGGCGTGATGCCGTCGGCGGCGGTGATGGTTCCGCTCTCGAAGTGCGGTATCTCGTAGCCCTGCCAGGGGTCGGGAGCAGTGAGCAGCCTCTGCGTGGATGGCTTGTCGGCGAGCGTGATGATGTCGATGTTTCGCGGAGTGTCGGGGGCAGAATATATGTCAAGCAGACGGTTTCCACCGTCGGAGAGCAGGGCATGGTGATAGCCCGCGCCGTTGTCGAGGGGAGTAAGCTTGCCGTTGTCGATGTTCAGCAGATATATGTTAGCCTGAATGGGGTTTGCCTTGTTGGCGACGATGATAGCCGAATGGAGCTTCTTGCAGAAGCCCACCAGCTCCATCACCACCCACTGCCCCGACGTGAGCTGTCGCAGCTGCTTTCCGTTGCGGTCGAAGAGGTATAGGTGGTTGTATCCGTCGCGCTGGCTCTGCATTACGAACTTGGTCTTGTCCCAAGGCAGGAACACTATTGGGTGCAGCGGCTCCACGTATCTCTCATCGGTTTCGCGATACAGCTCACTCAGCTTCCGCCCGGTGGCGGCATCGTAGCAGGTCAGCCGGCAGTCGTTCTGGTCGCGGTTTAGCTCGAACATATACAGCTGCGAACTCTCCGGGTTCCATGCCACATTGGTGAAATATCTGTCTGTGGGGTCGCCTGCCTGCAGGTATATGGTCTTGCGGGTGTCGATGTCGTAGACTCCCACCGTCACCTTGTGTGATGTCTGTCCGGCCATGGGATATTTGTCAGGCTTGCACTGTGCCATGCTGTCGGTTATCTCCACCTGCGGATAGTCGGCCACCATGCTTTGGTCCATGCGGTAGAAGGCCAGCTTCCGTCCGTCGGGGCTCCAGAAGAGCCCCCTGTCTATGCCGAACTCGTCGCGGTGTACGCTCTGTCCGTAAACTATATGTCGCGAACCGTCAGTCGTCAGCTGCGTTTCCACAGGCTCAGCGCCGTCGTCCTGAGCCACGGCCACCCACAGCTGGCTGTCTCTGACAGTGGCAAGAGCCTTCGACTGCGGAGCCAGGGCTTCGGCCTGAGCCCCGTCGCGGTTGAAGCGACATACCACCTTGCCTTTCTTCCAATCGGCCAGAATGAGCTCCTTGCCGGTGAGCAGCCTCACCACGGGCTTGTCTTTGTATGGGAACTCGCAGTTGTAGAGGTGTCTCAGGCGGCTGTGGTCGTCGCCTCCGGTGGCGAGCTGCATCTGTTCGAGGGTGAAGAGCGTGGTCTCGCGCCCATTGCCGTCTACCAGCGAGCACTGCTCGTCGTCCAGGCTCACCAGCCTGTCGCCCCACCATGCGGTGTAGCGCATCTGTGGCACCATGTTTCGGTAGTTGTTGCCGCCGAAGTTCAGGTCTTCCAGGGTGAACGTTCTGAGTTGTTGTTCTTGAGCCATTGTCATCGTAGTAGCCGTGATAGCAGCCGCGCATAGGGCTATGAGCCTTCTGCGGAGTGAGAGTAGGGTGAGGTCAGTCATCGCCGAACATCCTCCTTCGCTTGTCGGTGTCAGACTTTCCGCGTCGTCGGCTGTCGTCGGGCTGCTGTCTGAAGGGCTTGCCGTGCTGCCTGTTGTCGTTGCGTCGTCGGCCCCTGTCGTGTCTGTCGTCGGCCTCTTCGCCTCGCATCCTCCTCTTGCCCGTGGGCCTGTTCTTGGGCTGCCCCAGATGGTTCATCTCCAATGAGCTGAAGCGGAATGAGCGAATGTCGCCGTTCTCGTTGTCGTTTTCGGCAGCCAGCCTCTGCTTGAACTCCCTGTTGCGCTTGAAGCGGTGCTTCTGCGCCATCTCCTCCTTTTCCCGTTCGGTCTTCACGATGCCGCCCTCTTCGCGGAACGAGCGCATCTTGCCGTCGAACAGGGTATATTTTCTCAGCTCGCACTCCAGCGAGCCGTTGTATAGGGGCACCTTCACCGAGGGCTTAAGCCCTATCTGGTCGAAGCACTCCTCGCGATAGCTCAGCACCCATGCCTCGTTGCCGGCAAACTCGTGCTTCAGCCTCTCGCCAATCATCCTGTAGGTGCCCAGCAGGTTGGGTGTGGTGATGCGTTCGCCGTAGGGCGGATTGGTCACGATGATGCTTGGCTTGCCGGGGTTGGTGAAGTCCTTGAAGTCGCGCTGCTCAATGGTTATATCCTTGCTTAGCCCGGCAGCCCTGACGTTGAACGACGCCGTATTTACGGCCTTCATGTCCGTGTCGTAGCCGTAGATGTGGTGGTCGAAGGGGCGTTCGGCAGAGTCGTCGTTGTAGATGGCATCAAACAGGTCGCGGTCGAAGTCGGCCCATTTCTCGAATGCATACTCCTTGCGGAACACGCCCGGGGCAATGTTTCTCGCTATGAGCGCCGCCTCGATGGGCAGCGTGCCGCTTCCGCACATCGGGTCTATGAAGTCGCTCTCGCCCCTCCATCCCGTCATCAGAACTATCGCCGCTGCCAGCACCTCGTTCAGCGGAGCCTCCACGCTCTCCTGACGGTATCCGCGTCGGTGCAGCGACTCGCCCGACGAGTCGAGCGACAGCGTGGCGCGGTCTTCGGCAATGTGGATGTTGAGCCTCAGGTCGGGATTGCTCACCGAGATGTTTGGTCTTTCGCCCGTGCACTCGCGCAGCTGGTCCACGATGGCATCCTTGACCTTGTAGGTCACGAAGCGCGAGTTGCGAAACTCCTCGGAATACACCACCGAGTCCACGGCAAAGGTCTTGCCGCGGGCTATGAGCTGGCTCCAGTCTATTGCCCTAACCCCCTCATACACGTCGTCAGCCGAGCGCGCGCGGAAGTGGGCTATCGGTTTCAGTATGCGTATGGCTGTGCGCAGGTGGAAGTTGGCGCGATAGAGCATCTCCTTGTCGCCCGTGAAGGCCACCATGCGTCTTCCCTTCACGATGTTGTTGGCACCGAGCTGCGTCAGCTCCTCGGCCAGCACGTCTTCAAGACCCATGAAGGTCTTGGCTATCATCTCGAAATCCATTGTTCTTCTTTATTATGTGAGTGGTGGTTGGTGAGTGTCAAATAACTTAATGTTTCAACATTTCAATTTTTTAATTTTTAAATTCTCCTCATATCCCCATGCCGTGGCTGAACTCCATGTCCATCGGGTTCACCCTCTCACGGTTATACTTCTTGGTACCGGGCTTCATGCTCTTCGTAACCCACACGTTGGCTCCCACCACGCATCCCCGTCCTATCGTAATCCGTCCGAGCACCGTGGCATTGGCATAAATCACCACGTCGTCTTCCACAATCGGGTGGCGCGGAATGCCCTTTATCGGGTTGCCCGCCTCGTCTAAGGGGAAGCTGATGGCCCCCAGCGTAACGCCCTGATAGAGCTTCACGTTGTTGCCTATCACGCACGTCGCACCTATCACCACGCCCGTGCCGTGGTCTATGGTGAAATGGTGGCCGATGGTTGCCGCTGGATGAATGTCGATGCCCGTTTCCGAGTGAGCCATCTCGGTCATCATCCTCGGTATCAGCGGCACGCCCAGCACGTGGAGCTCGTGGGCCAGCCGGTAGCACGTCAGAGCTCTTATCGCCGGATAGCACGCAATTATCTCGCCCCATCCCGTGGCAGCAGGGTCGCCGCGGTAGGCAGCCTCCACGTCAGTAGCCAGCACGCGCCGCAGCTCGGGCAGCCGCTCCACCACTTGCCCCGCCACCTGCTCGGCCACCTCGCCGCGCCTCTCGCGAGCCACGCCGCCGCCGAAGCACAGGCCCGCAGCCACCTGCTCGCATAGCAGCCCGTGGAGCCGTTCCACGCTCACACCCATCTGGTACCTCATCGTCGACGGCCTCACCGTCGACCTACCGTAGAACCCCGGAAACACCGCTGCTCGCGCCAGCTCCACTATCTCGGCCAGAGCCTGGGCCGAAGGTAGCCGCGCGCCCTCCTCCTCGCCGTGCAGGGCGCAAAGACCCAGGCCGCCGCTCGCCGTCAGTTCCTCCACGGCTCTGCCTATCACGCCGAGCCCAGCACTCTCCTTACTCTCCATCATCACTCTCTGTTGTTGTTTTGCTTGCAAAGGTACTAAAACGCCAACAATGTAGCGCAATGGTTTTGCTTTTTTCTCAATCTTGTTCTCTCTTTACAGCAAAAAGACATAATTTTGCAGCGCAAATCATTCTTGAAATGTATGCAAATAAAAATACCTCAGTTAATAACGGGGCGTAATAATGTCACAGTGACACACATACATCGTTGATACGGAAAATAAGTCAAAACCGTGCTCAGTAGAAAGTGAGCCCCCTTATTCTGCTTCAGGCTCTCCCTCCGCCCTCACTTTGCAGCTGCGCAGGGCGGCAGCAGCGGCGAAGGAAACAAAATTTATCTGAAAAGTTTTCTCGTTTCGTTTGCATTATCTATCTTTGCAAATCAGAATACGAAAAACAAATCACGGCAGAACAGGCCGACAACTTCTGAGAGATGAGATATGCAATAATAGCCGCCGGCGAGGGCTCGCGCCTCGCTTCTGAAGGCATCAGCCAGCCCAAGCCTTTGGTGAGGGTGGGCGGCGAGCCTCTTCTTGGCCGCCTGCTGAGGGTGTTCGGCGAGAATGATGCCGAGGAGGTGGCCGTGGTGTGCAGGGGCAGCAGCCCCGACGTGGCAGCCTATTTGGACGCGCAGCAGCGCGCCCGTACTGCCTGCGCTGCGCGGTTGCGCTTCATGGTGCGCTCCACGCCCAGCTCTATGCACAGCCTGCACGCGCTGGCTCCCTGGCTGCGTCAGGGCGAGGGGCCGGTGGTGGTGACTACGGTGGACACGGTGTTCCGCGACGACGAGTTTACGGCTTATGTGGCAGCTCTGCGGCGCGCCGTGGCCGAAGGCTATGACGGTCTGATGGGCGTTACTTCATACGTTGACGACGAGCGCCCCCTCTATGTGGCCACCGACGAGGCGATGGCTGTCACCGCTTTCTGCGACGACCGACCGGAGGGGTGCCGCTATGTGTCGGCTGGTATCTATGGGCTGATGCCATGTGCTCTGGACGTGCTGGAGAGGTGCGTGGCGCGTGGCGAGAGCCGTATGCGCAACTTTCAGCGTGCGCTGCTTGCCGAGGGCCTGCGGCTGAGGGCCCACGCCTTCGGCAAGGTGCTCGACGTGGATCATGCAGCCGACATAGCCAAGGCGGAGGAGCTGCTCAGATGACTGGGGGGGTAAACGTCGTGGCTGTGGGCCGCGCGGTGCGCTTCTCGCCCAACAGCGTGGCTAAGGACGAGGCCATACTGCGTGCAGTGGCCGAGCTGACGGGCGCGCGTCTCTTGAACGAGGAAAGTCTTCTGGCAGATGACCTGCGCGGAGCCGACGTGGTGCTGTCGATGGCCCGGGGCAAGCGCGCGTTGGCGTTCCTGTCCCGATGCGAGGCCGACGGCGCGCTGGTTGTTAACTCGCCTGAGGGTGTGGCCCTCTGTCGTCGCAGCAGTGTGGAGGCGCTGATGGAGCGCGAGGGCATTCCGCTGCCACCACATGAGGGTCCTGACGGCTACTGGCTGAAGCGCGGTGACGAGGCGGCGCAGGGGCCGGGCGACGTGGTTTATTGTACCGACCGAGAGCAGCTGGCGAGGGCGGTGGAGCGCTTTCGCAGCCGAGGTATCAGCGACATGACCGTAAGGGCCCACGTGGTGGGCGATCTCGTGAAGTTCTACGGTGTGCTTGCGCCTTCTGGCGCAGCTGAGGACGAGGGGATGTTCCGGGTGTTCTACCCAGGCGACGACGGTATGAGCAAGTTTGGCGACGAAGCGCGCAATGGCACGCCCATCCACTATGCCTTCAGTCTCGGCTCGCTCAGGGCTGATGCCGAACGGACGGCAAGGTTGACGGGTGTGGCAGTCTATGGCGGCGATGCCATAGTGAGGCCCGACGGCAGCTACTGCATCATCGATTTCAACGACTGGCCCAGCTTTGCCCGCTGCCGTACTGAGGCGGCAAGGGCTATAGCGAGGTTGGTGAGGGGAGGAAAAGATTAAAACATTAAAAATGTTGAAACATTAAAATATTAAAATGTTAAAGATGTTATATGACTCTCACCCCTCAAAAATAAATAAAGAAGAATGACTACAGAAACAGATAACATGACATTCAGGCAGATGCTACAGGCATCGTTCAAGTCGGAGGATACCGAGGAGTGGCTCGACGTGCATTTCACGCGCCCCATCGGATTGTTCTTTGCGCTCGTGTGGAAGCGCCTCGGTGTGCATCCCAATGTCGTAACCATCATATCCATATTTCTCGGAGTTGCAGCTGGCGTTATGTTCTACTCTACCGACCTATGGGCCAACGTGGCAGGAGTGGTGCTGCTAATTTTTGCCAACTTCTGCGACTCCACCGACGGCCAGCTGGCTCGGCTCACGGGGCAGAAGACACTCATAGGGCGTATACTTGACGGCTTTGCTGGCGACTTGTGGTTCGCGGCTATCTACGTGGCGCTTTGTCTGAGGCTCATGCAGCAGCCCATGCCCCTAACCGACGTGTGCTGGGGGCCGTGGATATGGATGCTGGGCGTGGTGGCAGGCTTCCTGTGCCATTCGCCGCAGGCTTCCCTGGCCGACTACTACAGGCAGATTCACCTCTACTTTATCAAGGGCAAGGTTGGCTCCGAGCTCGACTCGTATGCCAACCAGCACGCCATCTACGAGAGCCTGCCCAAGAGTGGACGATGGATGGAGCGTATCTTCTACTACAACTATCAGAACTACTGCAAGAGCCAGGAGAGGCGCACTCCGATGTTCCAGCGCTTTCATGCCAATATGCTCGCCCGATGGGGAGCGGTGGAGAATACGCCGCAGCAGTTGCGCGACGACTTCAGACGAGGCAGCAAACCGCTGATGCCCCTTACCAACATTCTGACGTTCAACACGCGCGCCATAGCGCTCTACCTCACTTGTCTGCTCGATATGCCGTGGGCATATATGCTCTTCGAGATTGTGGTGCTCACCATAATATATATATATATGCACAAGAAGCACGAGACTCTCTGTGCCGTGCTTGACGAAAAACTCTCGCAGTATGGAAGCTAAGGGATACATCTTCGACTACGGCGGAACCATCGACACCTGTGGGTGTCACTGGGGCAAGATGCTGTGGCACGCCTACGAGCGCCATCAGGTGCCGGTGTGCGAGGAGCACTTCCGCGAGGCTTACGTCTATGCGGAGCGAGAGCTGGGCAAGAACCCCATCATCCAGCCGAGCTACACCTTCCGCAAGACTCTCGAAACGAAACTTAGGATAGAGTTCGACTGTCTGGAGGAGCGGGGCTACCTCAGCGTGGGCAACTTTACCGCTGCCAGTATGCGCGCCGCGCTGCTCGACGACCTCTACGAAGGAGTGAAGGCCGAGACTGCACGCAGCCGTGAGGTGCTCACCCAGATAGGCAGGCAGCACAGGATGGTGCTCGTGAGCAACTTCTACGGCAATATTGGTGTGGTGCTCGACGAGTTCGGACTCGACGGGCTGTTTGCCCAAGTGGTGGAGTCGGCTGTGGTGGGAGTGAGAAAGCCCGACCCGGCTATCTTCCGCATCGGAGTGGAAGCCCTGCAGATGGAGCCACGGCAGGTGGTGGTAGTGGGCGACAGCTTGCGCAAGGATATAGTGCCAGCCAAGCAGATTGGTTGCCAGACGGTGTGGATAGAGGGCGAGGGATGGACCGATGAAAAGGAAGACCACTCTGCTGCTGACCACATCATCCACTCGCTTGCCGAGCTGACAAGGATGTAGTGAGCAGCGCATCGACTTAATTAGGTATGAATATTCAAAAAACCTTAAAAATATACAGAAATGAAACAAACAAACGTTAAGCCGGCTGACGGCAAGTTAGGTATTATGGTTGTAGGCTGCGGAGCAGTCGCAACAACGTTCATGACGGGAGTGCTCATGGCTCGCAAGGGATTGGCAAAACCCATCGGCTCGATGACACAGTACGACAAGGTGCGCGTGGGCAAGGGTGCCGACAAGAAGTATCTGCACGTGGGCGAGATTGTGCCTATCGCCAATCTCAACGACATAGAGTTTGCTACATGGGACGTTTATCCCCAGAACGCATATCAGGCTGCCATGTATGCCGAGGTGCTCAAGGAGAAAGACATCAACCCCGTGCGCGATGAGCTTGAGAAGATAGTACCTATGAAGGCTGCTTTTGACAAGAACTATGCCAAGCGTCTGGACGGCGACAACGTGAAAGACTGTGCCACACGATGGGAGATGGTTGAGGCTCTGCGCGAGGATATACGCCGTTTCAAGGCCGAGAAACAGCTCAGCCGCATCGTCGTGATATGGGCTGCGTCGACGGAGATATACGTGCCAGTCGACGAAAAGGTACACTACAGCCTCGCCGCACTGGAGCAGGCCATGCGCGACGACGACCGCGAACACGTCGCACCGAGTATGTGCTATGCCTACGCAGCACTGTCGGAGGGAGCACCGTTCATCATGGGAGCGCCCAACACCACAGTGGACATACCTGCAATGTGGGAGCTGGCAGAGAAGACCAAGATGCCGATAGCCGGCAAGGACTTCAAGACTGGCCAGACACTCGTTAAGTCGGGATTTGCTCCTATCATAGGAGTGAGAAACCTCGGACTGAGCGGATGGTTCTCAACCAACATCCTGGGCAACCGCGACGGACTGGTGCTCGACGAGCCCGACAACTTCCGCACCAAGGAAGTGAGCAAGCTC
This sequence comes from uncultured Prevotella sp., assembly GCA_900318625.1. Lineage (GTDB taxonomy): Bacteria > Bacteroidota > Bacteroidia > Bacteroidales > Bacteroidaceae > Prevotella. The sequence goes on along the minus strand of ONLG01000012.1, from coordinate 37,094 downwards.
TCTACCCTCGAGACCATTCTCAAGGCCGACGTACAGCCCGACCTCTACACCGACTACTACCACAAGGTGCGCATCAACTACTATCCGCCGCGCAACGACAACAAGGAGGGATGGGACAACATCGACATCTTCGGATGGATGGGATACCCCATGCAGATCAAGATCAACTTCCTCTGCCGCGACTCCATCCTTGCTGCTCCGCTGCTGCTCGACCTCTGTCTGCTGAGCGACCTGGCTGCGCGTGCCGGACGATATGGCACACAGCGCTTCCTGAGCTTCTTCCTCAAGAGTCCTATGCACGACTACACCAAAGGCGAAGAGGCCGTCAACAACCTCTATCAGCAGTACACCATGCTGAAGAACGCCATCCGCGAAATGGGCGGATACGAGGCCGATGAGGAAATCGACTAAGCTGAGTTTTATCCTATTGACGTTCTGGGTGTGGGCCGTAGCGGCTCATGCCCAGAACGTTATTCATGTATACGTGGTCGACAGGCTCACCTCCCAAGGCATACCCCATGCCGTAGCTACGGCAAAGTTCTTTCACGAAAGCATCACCGCCGACTCGCTGGGTCGCTTCACACTGCCGCGCACCAAGAGCGGAACCATCAGCTTGACGGCTGAAGGCTATCGGCGGCGCAGAGTGAAGATTGACCGCAATACCCCGGAAGAGCTCCACGTGGTGATGCAGGCTGAGGGAAAACACCTCGGCGAAGTGGTGGTCGAAGGCCGAAGGGTGCGCCGCTATTCGCGAAAAGGCAATCCCGCAGTGGAGCTGATGCGCCGAGTGATAGCCGCAAAGAAGCGCTACAGCCCCCTGAGCCGCGACTATGCAAGCTGGGAAAAGTACCAGAAGCTGACTCTCGCCATCAACAACATCACACAGCAAGACATCGAAAGCGACTTCTTCCGCGAAGAGCCGTGGATGATGGACCACGTGCAGCCATGCGAGATGAACAACAAGCTCATACTGCCCATATCGCTCACCGAGACAACAAGCCGACACCTCTATCGCAAAAGACCGGCAACATTCAGGCAGATTGTCACCGGAGAGAAAACAAGCGGAGTGGGACAGTTCCTCGAAACGGGGCAGAACCTCGCTGTGCTGATGAAGGAATACTTCCGCGACGTAGACCTTCTCGACAACCAGATAGACCTTCTCGGACAACGCTTTCCAAGTCCCATCGGACCAACGGCTATCTCCTTCTACCATTTCTACATCGAAGACTCGCTCCGGGTAGAGGGCGACAGTTGCGTAAGGGTGGCTTTCACACCCGTCAACAATCAGGATTTCGGCTTCAGAGGCGAGCTGATGGTGATGACCGACGGCACCTATCGTCTCCGAAAATGCGACCTCAGGCTACCGGCTGGCACCGGAGTAAACTTCGTCAGGTCGCTGCGAGTGGAGCAGTATTTCGGTTTGCAGCCCGACAGTTGCTGGGCTGTCACAACCGACAATATGCTCATCGAGCTCTCGCTCAGCCAGAAATTGCAGCAGGCTGCCGTGCTGCGCAACACCATTTACAGCCATTACGACTTCACACCGATACCTTCGCGAAGCTTCAGGGGGCGCAACCTTGTCAGCTACGACCCACAGGCAAGGCTGCGCGACGGCTCTTTCTGGGCTGCTAACCGCCGCTTCAACCTCGGCAAAGGCGAGGAAACGATGGACGACTTCATGCGGCAGCTTGCCAGAACACGACGTTTCAGATGGACCTTGTTTGCATTGAAGACCCTGCTCGAGAACTATATCGAGACTGGTTCGGCAAAGACTCCGAGCAAGGTAGACATCGGACCTGTGCTCTCGGTGGTCTCGAGCAATCCCGTCGACGGACTGCGTATGCGAATAGGAGCCAAGACCACGGCTCACCTCATGCCCCACTTCTTCGTTGAAGGCTATCTGGCACGGGGAAAAAAGTCGCACAAGACCTATTATGAGGCAAAGGCCACATGGTCGTTCAACCGCAAAGCCTACCTGCCACACGAGTTTCCGATGCGCACCCTGTCGGTTTCCTCGGCCTATGATGTTGCCGCAGCATCAGACAGATACCTCCGCTATGGCAAGGACAATGTGTTTCAGGTGATTAGAAGCAACCCCACCGAGCTGATGTATTTCTACAAACGGCAGGCTGCCGACTTCACATGGGAAACCGCCTATGGGCTGCGTGCCTCGCTGGGGGTGAAGCTCGAGAAGACCATGCCTGCCGGACGGCTCACCTATACGAGGCTCGCCGACGGCGTGGAGCTGCCCAAGATGCGCACCACCGAGGTGTCGCTGTCGCTCAACTATCAGCCCGGACAGACCTTCATAACCTCGAAAGAGCAGCGCTTCGAGGCAAGCCGCAATGCGCCTCGTTTCACGCTGAGCCACACCGTGGGGCTGAAAGGCGTGTTGGGCAGCACCCACGGCAGACAGCTCACGGAGCTGAGCCTGTATAAACGCTTCTGGTTAGGAAGCTGGGGACATATTGATGCCACGGCAAAAGCTGCCGCCGAGTGGCAGAAGGTGCCCTTTCCGCTGCTGCTTATGCCACCCGTCAACACATCGATATTTGAACAGTCGGAGGCCTTCAGCACAATGCGAAACATGGAATTTCTCAACGACCGCATGGCGCAGCTCACCGTGGCATGGACGCTGAACGGCAAGCTGTTCAACAGGTTGCCGCTCATCAGAAAGCTGAAGCTGCGCGAATATGTGGCTGTTAAAGCCATGTGGGGCCATCTTACCGACAAGAACAATCCGCTGCTGAGTCAGAACAGTGGCGACAAGGAGCTGTTCAGCCTGCCACCGGAGTGCGGAGTGATGCGCTCCGACCCATACGTGGAGATGCTGGTGGGCATCCACAACATTCTGCATTTCCTCGAAGTTGACTACGTAAGGCGACTCACCTACACCCACGAGCCTAATATCAGCAAGCACGGAGTGCGATTGGGATTTAGCCTTTCTTTCTGAACATCAATCGTTTATGCTGATATTTCTTCTAAGGAAAGCTATTGCCATTTTCCGTCGTCGGCCCGTAAACTTTCTCCAGCTGCTCCGGAGCATTGCTACAGCAGCCCCGGAGCAACACTCCAACTGCCTTGGAGCAATGTTACAGCTATCTTGGAGAAAGTTTACGGAGCCCTTGGGAATGGCCTGAAAACAAAAAATCAGCATCGTTTCACAACGACACTGATTCACTTTTTCTAACTAACTTATTATCAACTATTCATTACTCATGTTCTCTTTACTGATGCAAAGGTATGACTTTTGGCCGTTGCCGAGAAGCTTTTTATGCAAAAAACATACGTTTGTGGTGGGTAAACGTTTGCAAAGCCATACCTGCAAGATGTTTCCATAGTGCATGATATCAGTCAGGCAGGGCTTCGTCGTCGTCTTCGTCGTCGCTTTCGAGCAGACGACCGCTCCACAGATACTTGCGCGTTTCGGCCACAATCACACCGTTGAGCAACAATAGTGATATTAGGTTTGGTATTGCCATGAGCGCATTCATGCAGTCGGCAAGCGACCAAACCACTGCAAGGTTGGCCGTACTGCCCACAAAGGTGGCTATGGAGTAGAGTATTCGGTAGACGATGATGGTGAAGTGGTGATGGTGGAGTGGTGTTTCTGCTGATGGCGACGGACCATTCTGCCTCCCTTGGGTGGATTGAGTTGGGCTTGCCTGCTTTCCTTTCACGAGGTATTCGATGGCTTTCTCCCCGTAATAGCTCCATCCCAGAATTGTTGTGAAGGCGAAAGTGAGCAGTCCGAACGACAGCAGCGGTGCCCCGATGACGGGAATCTTGCTGAAGGCGGCGTGAGTCAGCACAGCCCCGTTTTTGTAGTCTATCTCGGGATAGGCCAGTATGCTGCTCACGATGACCAGTCCGGTGAGGGCGCAGATTATCACCGTGTCCCAGAAAGTGCCGCTCGATGACACCAGTGCCTGCCTCACCGGGTTGCGAGTCTGTGCTGCGGCTGCCACGATGGGAGCCGAACCCAGTCCCGACTCGTTGGAAAACAGGCCCCGGGCTATGCCGAAGCGTGCGGCTATCATTATGCCGCTGCCAGCCAGTCCGCCACCTGCCGCCTCGGGAGAGAAGGCACTCTCTGCTATAATCCGTATCGCAGGCCAGATGTATTCGCTGTTTAAGACGAGGATATAGCAGCAGCCTATGATGTAGAGTATGGCCATAACAGGCACCAGCATACCGCATACTCGGGCGATGCTCTTCACTCCGCCGAGGATGACGGCAGCCGTCACAAGGGCCACCACGACTCCAGTCACGGCAGGATTGATGCCGAAGGTGTCGTAGCCAAGGGTGGCTATGGCATTGGCCTGCACCGAGTTGCCGATGCCGAAGGAGGTCGCTGCCGTAAACACTGCAAAGCACACGGCAAGCCATTTCATGCCCAGACCGCGCTCCAAGGCATACATCGGGCCGCCCATCATGTGGCCGTCGGCTGACCTGATGCGGTATTTTATTGCCAGCAGACCCTCGCCATATTTTGTGGCTATGCCGAAAACACCTGTCAGCCAGCACCACAGCACTGCTCCCGGACCGCCTAATGCCACTGCCGTAGCCACGCCCACGATGTTGCCGGTGCCTATGGTGGCTGCCAGGGCGGTAGCCAGTGCGCCGAACTGCGACACGTCGCCGGTCGACTTCTTGTCGCTTTTCACCGACAGGCGTATCGCCGTGAACAGGTTGCGCTGCGGAAAGCGCAGGCGTATGGTGAGGAAGATGTGTGTGCCGAGCAGCAGAATAATCATTGGCCAGCCCCATAGCAGGTTGCTGGCCGAGGAGAGAAAGTCGTTTATCTGTTCCATTTTGGGTCGTTAAGTGTAGGTTGTGAGGGCGAGGCAGGCTTTTCAAACTCCACGGTGACATACTTGAAGCCCATCGAACGCAGCATATTGGTGAACTGTTCGCGTGCGTTGTTCTCCGCCGTGCGCAGGTTTTCTTCGGTCATGCAGCGGGCTATCATCTTGCGGTATGCCTGCCGGTAGAGCGCATCGTATGCACTGGCATCCCACTCCCCGCTCTCTATGAAGGCACGTGTGCGGGCCTCGTCGATGAAGTTTCGGTCCAGAAGTTCTATCGGCGGCAGCGTTGCCACCACAGTGGAATCCTCTGTGCGGAGCCACTTAGGACCCGCCTTGTGCAGGTCAATGCCTATGCGGAGGGTGCCATAGTAGATGCGTGCCAGCTCGCTGTCACTGAAAAAGCCGCGCCTCACGGTGTCGGCAATCTCCTCGTCGCTCACCGAGAGAAACTCCCACTGGCCTATCCGCTGGATTGATTGTATCTGTTGTGGGGTGATGTCGATATTGCGGTTGGTGCTCACTGATATGTGGTTGTCGCGGTTTATCCACCATCCCCACCACGCGAAGCCGCCAATCAGCACCACCACGGCTATGATGCTGAGCCACAGCATCATGCCCATGCTTCTGAGAAATCGCAGTATCTTGTCGGTAGTATCTTGCATCTTGTCGTTTCGGAGTATGATGGGAGCCTTCGCCTCCACCTATTTTAATATAGTCGTTATGGCACTGTTGCCAGGTTTTCGGAACGTCACGGTGATGTCTTCCTGCCTGAAGCCCATCGCCACTATCATCGGGATGATTGTGTTGGCGGCGTGTTGGCGCACGTTTTCGTCGATGTCCATCTGCTTTGTGGCCTCCACTATGGCCTTGCGGCCCTGCTGCTCGTAGTCGGCAAGCTCCTTGTCAGAGAAGTTGCGGCGCATGAGGGCCACCTGGCGGCGTATCTCCTTGTGGTTGATACGCGTTGAGGTGAGTACTATCTGTGGGTCGGGAAGGTAGACGGTGAGCTTGTCGCCGCGCCGCTCAACGTTGTCTTTCGAGAACTTTGAGAAGTCTACGTATGCCTTCACTGTGGCTTCCATCGGTATGGCTATGCGCCTCTCGCCGATGGGCAGGTCGATGTTGAAGTCCTTTTGCAGCACTGTGCCCGAGAGCTTCACCTGGTCTTCGTGCGTGATAATCTTGTGGATGCGGTATTCCGAGGTGTAGAGTCGCGAGCACTTGCGCAGTTGGCTGATCATCATTGGTATCGTGTCGACAGGCTCGGGGGCAGTTGCTGGCTCGGCCTTCTTACCGCACGATAGCAGTAGAAGCACTGCACTGCTGATGATAATAGCTGCTCGTAGCATCGTGATATGTAATTGAAATAGCTAAAAACTAAGCGCAAAAGTAAGTAAAAGGCCGTAAATAGCAAAATATATTTGGCTTTTAGCTCCGTAAATAGTAATTTTGCTGAGTTGGAAAATGTGAATTATGAGAAAGACTACATACATCCTGTCGTTTGCTTTGGGACTGTTCTGCCTGTCTTCGTGCAAGGAGAAGAAGCAAGACGACATTATCATTACCAAGAAAGTTGTGAAGAAACCTGTCAGCAGTGGACCGAAGGCCATGTCGGACTCTCAGTGGAGCAAGACCGTGGCATGGGTAGGCAGCAGCTACAAGGTGCAGATTGTGCGCCGCGCAGACAAGTCGCTGCCCATGACAAAGGACGAGCAAGGCAACAAGTACTATGATAACAAGGTCAATGTGACGGTCACTCGTGCCGACGGAAGCACCTTCTTCAACCGTGATTTCGCCAAGACCGACTTCCGCGAGCATCTCTCGCCAACCTTTGCCGCCGACGGAGCACTGCTCGGCATCGTGTTCGACAAGGCCGAGGGCGACTATCTGAGCTTTGCTGTGAGCGTTGGTTCGCCCGACACCATGAGCGACGAGTATATTCCCTTGGTGCTCACAGTGAGCCGCATGGGGGATATTGACGTGAAGAAAGACATGCAGCTCGACTCCGGCAACGGTCAGGAAGAAGAGTAAGGACACAGAAAGAGCCTCACCACTGGCACTCTCCTTTGTCGGAGAAAGGCTGGTGGTGAGGCTCTTTTGTATAGCTTGCGTTTATCGTCTTGAGTGTGGGCTGCTGCCTTGCAGCACTGCGTTGAGCAGGCAGTTGGCAGTCATCTCCAGGTCGGTGAGGTCGGCGTGAGGGCCTTTCTTCACCTCCTTGCCGGCCAGAACGTCCCAAGTGGCGCGAAAGCACTCGTCGTCTGCACCGACAAAGTCCTCCTTCGAGTCCGGGTCGTGCATCAGCTCGTAGCGTATAACCTTCTTCGATGCCACCGGGCGCAGGGTGCTCAGCTCGTCGTAGGCTTGCTCGAAGCGCCTCCTCATGGTTCTTGCCTGAGGCAGCATGGTGACTATCTCGGGGAAAAGCTCGCCAAATTCGTAGGCTTTCAGCAGTTGTTGGAACGTCATAACCAGAGTGTTGAGGTTTCGGTTTCTTAGAATTTAGCCATCTTGATGGCCGTTATAGCACACTCGGCACCTTTGTTTCCGAGCTTTCCACCGCAGCGGTCGAGGGCTTGCTGCATATTTTCGGTGGTTAGCAGACCGTAGATGACGGGTATCTCGCTCGTGGCATTGATGCGCGAGATGCCGTAGGTCACGCCCTGACAGATGTAGTCGAAGTGTGGTGTCTCGCCCCTTATAACGCTGCCAAGGATGATAATGGCATCGTAGTCGCCGCGGAGAGTCATCATTCGGGCACCGTAGATGAGCTCGAAGCTGCCCGGCACGTGCTTCACGTGGATGTTCTCGGTGAGAGTGCCGTGGGCCTCGAGGGTCTCGATGGCACCTTTGAGCAGCGCGCCGGTAATCTCGGAGTTCCACTCAGCCACGACAATGCCGAAGTTCATGTTGCTTGCATCGGGCACATTGTCGTAGGCAGTGTTGTTGTTAACTTGAAGTGCGGTAGCCATAGCTTAGCGAGATGCGCGTTCGATGTACTTGTCTATGTCCTGGAATACGGCAGAGTTGACGTATTTAGCCTTGATGTCCTTGTATATCTGGAGCGCTTCGGCCTTCTTGCCAGTAGCCTCGAGCAGCACGCCGGCTTTCCTCATTGCTACCGGAGCCACGCTGTTGTTGGTGTCGTCGGTAGCTTTCTTGTCGGCCATGGCAGCTGCTTTCTTGAAGCTTTCCACTGCTTTGTCCACCTGATCATTGTTGGCATATATGTCGCCCAGCGCCATCTGTGAAGCCGGACTGATAAGCATATCACCCTTGGGCGAGAACTTCTCTACATACTCGAGAGCTTTCTTCCAGTCGGGTTTCTCCTGATTGGCATAGCACAATCCTGCATAGAGGTTGGCAAGGTTGCCCGCATCGGTTCCGCTGAAGTCGTCGGCTATCTTGGCGAAGCCTGCAAAGCCTGCGCCGTCGCCCTTGAGAGCCTTGTCGAACTGCTCGTTGTCCAGATACTCCTGACCCTTGGCAAGTGCGGTGCTGGCCTCTTGCTCGTGGGGCACTGCTACATAGTTGTTGTAGAGTATGCAGCCTACGACAATCACTACTATTGCCGCCAGACCACAGAGGATGGCCTTCTTGTACTTCAGGAAGAAAGCTTCAGATGTGTTAAGGGTTTCGCCCATCTCGGCGATGTCCTTGTTTTGCTGTTTTGTTGCCATTATTTATGTTTTGTTTTTTTTGTTTTTCTGACGTTTATTGGTGCGCAAAACGCATATCGCATAAAGCGTTGCAAAATTAAGGTTTTTATCTTAGACAGTGAAATTTATTGTAGATTTTTTTCGTTTTACGCCCCAAGTGGCTACCTTTGTTGGGCAAAAAATGAAGAGCAAGGGGAATGTTTCTCAAGCATATATCGATACTAAATTACAAGAACATTGAGGCTGCTGAGCTCGAGCTGTCGCCAAAGCTCAACTGTTTCATCGGCAACAACGGGGTGGGGAAGACCAACTTTCTCGATGTCGTGTACTATCTGTCGTTCTGCCGGAGTGCTTCGGGTGTGCCCGATTCGTCGGTGATAGCCCACGACAAGGACTTCTTTGTCGTTGAAGGGCAGTATTGCCACGACGCGGCAGGGCAGTCGCTGCCCCCAGTGCGCCCCTCCGAAACAATCTACTGCGGCATGAAGCGTGGCACTAAAAAACATTTCAAGCGCAACAAGAAGGAATATAAGCGGCTGTCGCAACACATCGGTCTTGTGCCGCTCGTGATGGTTTCGCCGTCCGACGTGTCGCTCATTGAGGGCAGCAGCGAGGAACGCCGCCGGCTCATGGATATGGTTATAGCCCAGTACGACCACGAATACATAGAGCAGCTGTCGGCTTACAACCGTGCGCTTCAGCAGCGCAACACCCTCCTCAAGCAGGAAGAGGGGGCCGACCTGATGCTTCTCGACATCCTCGAACAGCAGATGGCAGCCAGCGGCGAGGCCCTCTTTGCCAAGCGCAATGCCTTTATCAGTGCCGTGCAGCCTGTGTTCCAGCACGTTTACAACACTATTGCCGCAGGCCACGAACAGGTGTCGCTGCGCTATGTGTCGCACTGCCAGCGAGGTCCTTTGCTCGATGTTATACAGCGCGACAGGCATAAAGACCTTGCCGTTGGCTATTCGCTGCACGGCGCTCACCGCGATGATCTCGAGATGCTGATAGGTGGCTATCCCATCAGACGCGAGGGGAGCCAGGGCCAGAACAAGACTTTCGCTTTGGCACTGAAGCTTGCGCAGTTCAGTTTCCTCAAGCAGACTGCAAACCGCACCACTCCCTTGCTGCTGCTCGACGACATATTCGACAAACTCGACAGCCATCGCGTGGAGAAGATTGTGCATCTGGTGTGCGGCAGCGACTACGGACAGATATTCATAACCGATACAAACCGCGACCACCTTGACAAGATACTGAGCCACAGTGGGTTCGACTACAAACTGTTCAAGGTGGCAGATGGCGTGATAAGAGAGTAGGGAGCTATGTTTAGGAAATCTGTAGAGAAACTGTCGGATGTGCTTCAGCGCGTGATGCGGCAAGAGGGTCTGGAGACTCCTTTGCTGCAAAAGCGAATCATCTATGCCTGGGACGAGGTGATGGGAGAGACCGTGGCGCGATACACGGGCGACAAATTCATCAAGAACCAGACCCTTTTCGTGAAGATAGTGAACCCAGCCCTGCGGCAGGATCTCACCATGATGCGCTCGGATATAGTGCGCAGGCTCAACGAAAAGGTGGGCGCATACGTCATTTCCGAACTGAGAATATTCTGAAGGATTAGGTTAAGCTTATAGGTCTTATGGGGCTTATAGGTCTTATAAAGCTTATAAGACTTATATCACTAAGTCCATCCTGACATCGTTTTCATCAGTAGGCACTCCTGGAAACTTCTGGAAGGGGAAGCACAGTCCCACCTTTGTGGCTTGCGGCAGCTGGCTCAGGAAACGGTCGTAGTAGCCCTTTCCCCTTCCGAGACGGTTGCCACGAGTGTCGAACGCCATGCCCGGCACCACGGCGAGGTCTATTTCTGCGAGGCTGGTGAAAGGTTCCCCTGTTGGTTCCATGATGCCAAACGCTCCCATGCTCAGGTCGTCTGCCGAGCGGTAACGGCGCAACTCCATCTCGGCAGGCCCCGTGACCACAGGCAGCACCACCACCTTGCCGCGCTCCACGAGTCTGTCGGCAAGTTCGTGGGTCGATACCTCGTCGGGCAGCGAGTAGTAGAGCATCACCGTCTTGGCAGCAGCCATCTGGGGCAGAGCCATCAGGCGCGCCACAGCCTCGGCTGACATGGCTTGCAGCTGTGGGGCTGAATACATCCGTTTCTGGCTTCTCACCAGTCTGCGCAGTTCCTCTTTAGTCATCACTTTTTTGTTGGGAACGCTCGGTTATTCTTGAAAGCTTCGAGGGCTTTGCGTATGGCCTCGTCGTCGCGGTTGGTGTACTGGGTCAGCGCCTCTTCGCTTAACATATTGTAAATGATGCGGCTGTTGATGAATTTCTCTAATAGCGAGTGCGACTTGCGTATCATAAGGTTGCGCCTGCGCAGCCCGTTCTTGTCGGCGTATGTGGCAAATTGCTCTACGAGATTTTGCTTCTCGAGATAGTTTGCCAGCTGCGACATCTCGTCGAAGTCCTTCAGGCGGGGGCGGTTCTCGTCGGTATAGCCGAAGGCATACTGCATTATCAGTCCGCTCATGAGGGCTTCCTTGTAGTAGGAAGTGATGCCCGTGGTGTCCTCGGCAATGAAGATGTCGGGCGTGATGCCTCCTCCGCCGTAGACGGTGCGCCCGAGCAGCGTGTGGTAGGCCGGTCCGGTGTGGTGGATGCTGTCTTCAGAGAAGAACTCTCCGTGCTTGTAGCGCTCCACAAGGTCGTGCTGGTAGTCGGCCTCGTCGCCCATGGTGTAAGGCTTCTGTATGCATCGGCCCGAGGGAGTGTAATAGCGGGCCACCGTCAGGCGTATCATGGAGCCGTCGGGGAAGCCTATCTGCTGCTGCACAAGACCCTTGCCGAACGAGCGTCGGCCAATGATGGTGCCTCGGTCGTTGTCCTGTATTGCTCCGGCGAATATCTCCGATGCCGATGCCGAGTTCTCGTTGATGAGCACTACGAGCGGAATTTCCTGGTAGCTGCCGCGTCCGTCGCTGCGGTAGTCGGCTCTGGGCGACTTGCGGCCCTGCGTGTAGACAATCAGTCGGTTCTTGGGAAGGAACTCGTTGACCATCATCGTTGCAGCCTGAAGGTAGCCGCCGGTGTTGTCGCGCAGGTCTATCACGAGCTGGCTGAAGTTGAGCGAGCTCATGGTGAGCTGCGTCAGGGCAGCCAGCATCTCATTGTAGGTGCGGTCGCCGAAGTTCTTTATGCGTATGTAGCCCGTCTTTTCGTCGAGCATATAGGTTGCGGTGACACTGTGGGTGATTATGTTGTCGCGCGTGATAGTATAGTATCTGACTTTCTTCTCCTTGTATCTCAGAACTCCAACGCTTACCGTTGTGCCGCGCTTTCCCTTGAGGCGGTGCATGGCTTCCTCATTGGTGGCTTCCTTGCCGGTGAAGGGCTTGCCGTCGATAGACACTATCTTGTCGCCTGCCAGCAGCCCTGCCTTCTCAGCCGGACCGCCCGACAGCACGTTCTGCACGTGCAGAGTGTCCTTGCGAATGACAAATTCGATGCCCACGCCGGAGAACGAACCCTTCAGGTCGTCATTGGCGCGCTGCACGTCTTTGGCACTGATGTAGACCGAGTGAGGGTCGAGTTCCGACAGTATCTGGGGCATAGCTTTCTCTACGAGGTCGTCTATGTTGACCGAGTCGACGTACTGGTCGTCGACAATATGCAGCAGATTGTTGAGTCTGTTGGAACCGCTGTTGATGATGTTGAGCCTGTTTCCCGAGAAGTGATTGGCATAGAAGGTGCCAATCAGGATGCCTATGACGACGCACAGGGCCAGGAGCAGGGGCATGAGATTGTTCTTATTCATTGTCGTTGAGGGTGTTTATGTCGCGGTAGACCACTTCGATGCCTGCGCGCTGAAGCAGTTCGATACCGTCGGCGAGGCGATATTGCTCTCCATATACTACGCGGCGTATGCCGGCTTGGATTATCAGTTTGGCACATTCTATGCACGGCGAGGCTGTGACATAGAGCGTTGAGCCGTCGGAATTGTTCGACGAGCGCGCCAGTTTGGTTATGGCGTTGGCTTCGGCATGGAGCACGTATGGTTTGGTAACGCCTGTTTCGTCTTCGCAAATGTTCTCGAAGCCGCTGGGCGTACCGTTGTATCCGTCGCTGATTATCATCTTGTCCTTGACCACCAACGCACCGACCTGTCGGCGGTGGCAGTAGGAATTTTCGGCCCAGATGCGCGCCATGCGCAGGTAGCGGGCATCGAGCAGTTGCTGTTTCTTATCCATTTTTTATACCGTTTCGTTCGAGCAGGGCATCGATAGTAGGCTCGCCGCCCCGGAAGCGCTTGTAGAGAGTCATGGGATGCTCGGTTCCTCCCTTTGAGAGAACGCAGTCGCGGAAACGCTGTGCGGTGTCGGGATTGAATATGCCCTCGCGCTTGAACACGCTGAAAGCATCGGCATCGAGCACTTCTGCCCACTTGTAGCTGTAGTATCCGGCTGCATATCCGCCGGAGATGATGTGCGAGAACTGGGTCGTCATGCAGGTGTCGGTGCGCTGCTTGCCGAGGATGGCCTCGCTCCAGGCCTGCTTCTCGAAGGTCATAATGTCTTCATCGAACGGCTCGCGCTGGGTGTAGTAGGCCATATCGAGCAGTCCGAAGGACACCTGACGCAGGCAGGCTGTGGCTGCATTGAAGTTGCGGCTTGCCACGATGCGGTCGATAAGCTCGTCGGGCATGGGTTCGCCGGTCTTGTAGTGGAAGGCAAAGGTGCGCAGGAACTCCTTTCCCACAGCATAGTTCTCCATGAACTGTGATGGCAGCTCTACGAAATCCCACCACACGTTGGTGCCGCTGAGAGCCTCGTAGTGAGTGTTGGCAAACATCCCGTGGAGCGAATGGCCGAACTCGTGGAGGAATGTCTCTACCTCGCCGAGCCTCAGCAGTGCAGGGCTTTCTTCGGAAGGCTTGCTCAGGTTCATAACGAGGCTGGCGTGGGGACGCACGTTCTCGCCGTCTTTTTCGATGTACTGTCCCTGGAACTCAGTCATCCAGGCACCGCCCTGCTTGCCCTTGCGCGGATGGAAATCAACGTAGAGCACTGCCAGATAGGAGCCGTCACGGTCGAACACCTCGTATGCCTTCACGTCGTTGTGGTACACCGGGATGGCGCTGTTCTCCTTGAAGGTTATTCCGTAGAGCCTCGTGGCAAGTCCGAACACACCGCGTATCACGTTGTTGAGCTCCAGATAGGGGCGCAGCATCTCAGGGTCGAGGTTGTATTTCTCGAGCTTCAGCTTTTGGCTATAGTAGGCAAGGTCCCACGGTTCGATGACGGGCTTGCCGGTTTCAGGGTCTTTGTCGAGGTCGTCAGCATACTTGGCAGCTACGAAGTCGCGCAGTTCCTGTCGTTCTTTCTCTGCCGTGGGCTTGTAGGCATCAATGAGCGAGTGGAGCAGTTTGTAGACATTGTCGGTGGTTGTGGCCATGCGGTGCTCCATGACGTAGTCGGCATAGGTGTCGTAGCCCAGCAGCTGTGCCAGCTCGCGGCGCAGGTTGATAAGCCGTTGGCATATCTTGAGGTTGTTGCTGTCGTTGTCTTTTATGCAGAGAGTGTTGTATGCCATGTAGAGTTGGCGGCGAAGCTCTCGCTGTGTGCTGTACATCATAAAGGGCCCGTAGCTTGGTGCGTCGAGTGTTATCACCCATCCGTCGACACCTTTCTCGTCAGCCGCCTCGCGTGCATCGGCTATCGAGCTGTCGGGAAGCCCTTCGAGTTGTGCCTCGTCGGTGATATGGAGTGAAAATTCCTTCTTTTCCTTGAGAAGGTTCTGCGAGAATTGCAGTGATAGCAGGCTGGCTTCTTCGGTCAACTGGCGAAGTCGCTGCTTGCCTTCCTCGTCGAGGAGTGCTCCGCTGCGCACGAAACCTTGGTACGAATCCTCAAGGAGCTTCTGCTGTTCGGGCGTGAGCTGCGGGTGACTATCGTAGACAGCCTTCACCCGTTTGAACATTTTCTCGTTCAGGCTGATGTCGTTTCCGTGCTTGGTGAGTATCGGACTCATCTTCTGCGCCAGCTCGTCCATGTCGTCGTTGGTTTCGGCACTGAGCATATTGTAGAACACCGAGGTGGTTCTCCCCAAGAGATCGTAGTAGTGCTTGTTGTCTTCGGGATCGTCGTCGCGGTCGAGGGTGTTCTCGAATGTTGGCTCGGCAGGGTCGTTGATGACTATCTCCTGCTCTTCTTTCTCGCGGCGTATGCCTTCCATCATGGCCTCCTCGTAGTCGGCCAAGGTGATTTTGTCGAACGGAACGGTATCGTGGGGTGTGTCGTAGGGGTGCAAGAACGGGTTTTTATGCGTCGTAGCTTCCATTGATTAGTAGATAACGGGTTGTTTTCGGTTGTCAGTCTGTAGGCTGCCTGATTTGTTTTTATCAAGTTGCAAAAGTAAAAAAAAACATAGATATAGCGTTGGATAGGTTGGCAATAGACACGTTTTTTAACCATATTTGTTATTTTCACGGGCTATTGGGCTGCTATAAGCTTTTCTATCTGTGGGATGATTATCTTGCCTCGGCTGAGTTTGAGCAGTCCTTCCTGCTGCATCTTGACAAGCTCGCGGCTGGTGTTCAGCCGGATGTCGGCCACTTCGGAGGCAAGGTCGGTGCGCAGAATGTGGTACACCTTGGGCCCAGCCGGTCGCTGACAGTGTTGCTCGAAGAAGCGCACGAGGCGTTGGCGCAGGGTGACGACGGTGCTGCGCCATGGCCGGGCAGCCCATCGCTGCGCGGCGGTAGACAGTATGTTGAGCATATTAAGCCTGAAGATGAACTGCTCGCCCGACAGTCTTATCACCTCTTGCTTGTCGAGGGCAAGCAGGTGGCACGTGGTTTGGGCGGTGACAGTGGCGGTGTAGTGTTGCGTCAGACCGAAAAGACGTTCGGGCTGAAGCAGCAATGGGCCGGCGATTTCCTCGCTCACGGCATATTTGTTGCCTGCCGGACGGCTCACCATGCAGCCTTCTCCGCTCAGCAGAAAAAGCCATTGACGGCACGCATCGCCCTCGCTAACAATCGTTTTGCCGGCATCAACCTTTCGGAAATCGAACTTGGTATGGGCAATAACCTGCTCCATATCAGCACCGCTCATTCCTTGGAAGATTGGAAGACTGCTGAGAGTTGCGGGGAATGCCATGTGGCGTATTGTCCTTTTTTGTCGGTGTAGATGAGATAGGCCGATAGTTCGGGGTGGGAAGCAAGGTAAGCCTTGGCCTTATCGGTGCCCATCACCATGAAGGCGGTGGCATAGGCATCGGCAGTGGCGCAGTTCTTGGCCATCACCGTAGCCGAGAGCAGCGAGTGGTCTACGGGTTGTCCGCTCTTCGGATTGATGGTATGGGCATAGCGACGACCGTTTTTGTAGTAGAAGCGGCGATAGTTGCCGCTCGTAGCCATAGCTTTGTTGGTGAGTGTCATAACCGTTTGGTTGCCTGCAACCTCGGTGGAATCGTTCTCTACGGGCTTCGTTATGCCTACGCGCCAGGGCTCATGGCGCGGGCTGAGACCTCGTGTGACCACCTCGCCGCCTATCTCGACTGTGAAGTTGTCTATCGAGCGGCTTTCGAGAAGGCGCGCCACGCGGTCCACGCCGTAGCCTTTGGCTATGGCTGAGCAGTCGAGCATCAGACGTGGGTCGTCTTTAGCTATGCGGTTGTGGTTGTCGAGCCTTACCTTCTTGTAGCCAACGAACTTCAGTATGCTGTCTACACGCTCCTGACTGGGCATCTGCCCATTCTTGAAACCGAAGCCCCAGAGGTTCACGAGCGGCGCAACGGTGATGTCGAAAGCACCGTCTGTAGCTTCCGAAACCTGCTGGGCCAGACGGAACACCTCGACGAACATTTCATTGGGAATACCTTTTGGGTCGTTGCGGTTGATTAGCGAGAGCACCGACTGGCTGTTGAACATCGACAGCGCGCTGTCAACACGCATCAGCTCAGCCTCTATCTGCGGTTGCAGGTCGGTGGAGTGCTGGTATGTTATGTGGTATGTGGTACCGAAGATGTTGCCTTGGCACGTCTTGTAGGGAGCATAATAGTTCTGCCCTATGACGTATGCCGTACCGGCTATCAGTACCAGCAGCAGTGGCAACTGCCACCAAAGGTGTCGTTTGCGCGTCTTGTTCATGGTGATATGGCTTACAGTTCAAAGATTACGTTGAATGTTATTCCCAACCGCGACGAGCCTTTCTTTCCAAATCCGGGCACATACCACGGCTCGCCCACTTCGGGATGACTCTGGTGGATGCGTCCCCTGTAGCGGGCTATCCACCCCAGGCGCAACGGGCCGGCTATCTTGGCATCTATGCCTATGCAGGCTTCTATCCAGTGGTAGACGCATTTGTTGCCCAGACTTTCATACTTGATGTAGTTTCCCCATATAGGATCCTTGACGGTGGAAGAGCTTACGTCGTACTTGAAAGCTGTCAGGGCATAGCGCACACCGGCATATATGCGGTAGTCGTCGTGGCGGTTCTTAGCCACGTTGA
The DNA here is from genome assembly GCA_900318625.1 of uncultured Prevotella sp. GTDB lineage: Bacteria > Bacteroidota > Bacteroidia > Bacteroidales > Bacteroidaceae > Prevotella. The sequence goes on along the minus strand of ONLG01000012.1, from coordinate 20,102 downwards.
TGTCGCAGCCGATGCGTCCGTAAGGTGCCCGTGTCTTGTAGTTGGTGCCTTTCAACTCGTTAGTGGTGTTGGCCGAGCCCCATCCCAGCTCAGCTACGGGAAAGAAGCGGTCCTTGATGTTCACCCTGACAGCGGCCTCATACTGACCGTAGCTGCTCAAGGCGCGTTGCAGCAGTCCCACGGCATCGATGCTCACGGCCACTCCGCGAAAGGTCCCAATGCTGTCGCGGCTCGCCGGCACAGGCAGAATGTCTTTTGTCTGCTGTGCCAAGGCAGTCCGGGGAGCACCCACCGACAGCACGAAGCTAAGGACGGAGATAAAGATACAGATGTTCTTGCGTGGCATCGGTGTTTACTTTAGAGTTGTTGATGGTGACTTGTTCAAGACGGTTGTTGGTCGTGCTCACCTCGGTAAGGGTGTGATAGTACGCCGGACTGCAGTCTACCGAGGTGAAAGCAGGCTCATTGGTCTTCTTGATTTCTATCACGTCTTCTGTCTCTACGTCGTCGGCAGTCTTGAAGGTGAGCCTGTAGCTGTCAACGTCGCGCGAGTAGCTCATGGGCACCGACACGCTGGATATGTTCACACCTTTATAATATACTATGGTGTCTTCCGCGCCCGTGCGTATGGCAGTGATAGTAAGGGTGTCTGTCAGGGTAGTCACATCGCCCTTGAAGACCATCTTCAGCATCACGCTGTTGTTCATCGGGCAGTCTATCGAGGTGCAAGCCGTGAACATCAGCAGTCCAAGCACTATGGCTACGGCTATGCGCTTAGGGCCCAGGCCCGTGCTGTTAGCTTTGTTTCGAGTGTTGGTATCCATGTGGAAAATGCCGGTTAGATGGTTTTCTCTATCTGATAGTCGTTGCGGTTGGCCGAAGAGCGGCTCACAAGGTCGCCGATGAAGCCTGCCAGAAACAGCTGAGTGCCTATCATCATGGTGGTGAGCGCAATGTAGAACCATGGCGAGTCGGTGACGAGATGGTGGTAGATGCCGTTGTGCAGGTCGATAATCTTGTTCACTCCGATAGCCGCAGCAGCGATGAAGCCTATGAAGAACACCACCGAACCGAGAAAACCGAACACGTGCATGGGCTTCTTGCCAAAGGTGCTGAGGAACCACAGAGTGAGCAAATCGAGGTAGCCGTTGACAAAACGGTTCAGTCCCATGAACTTGGAGCTGCCGTATTTGCGAGCCTGGTGGTGCACCACCTTCTCGCCTATCTTGCTGAAGCCGGCGTTCTTTGCCAGATATGGTATGTAGCGGTGCATCTCGCCGTAGACCTCAATGTTCTTAACCACATCCTTGCGGTAGGCTTTCAGGCCGCAGTTGAAGTCGTGCAGGTTTGGTATTCCGCTTATCTTGCGTGCCGTGGCATTGAAAAGCTTTGTCGGAATGGTCTTCGACAGTGGGTCGTAGCGTTTCTGCTTGTAGCCCGAAACGAGGTCGAAGCCGTCCTCGGTAATCATCTTGTAGAGTCCGGGAATCTCGTCGGGGGAGTCTTGCAGGTCGGCATCCATCGTTATGACTACGTCGCCCTTGGCCTGTTTGAAGCCGCAGTGAAGCGCGGGACTCTTTCCGTAGTTGCGGCGGAACTTTATTCCCCTTACTTCTGGGTTGTTTTTCTGAAGTTCTTCGATGATGTCCCATGAGCGGTCGGTAGAGCCGTCGCTGACGAATATCACCTCGTAGCTGTACCGTTCGGCCTGCATCACTCGCTTGATCCACTCGAAGAGCTCGCTTATCGACTCTTCCTCATTATATAAAGGTACGATTACCGATATGTCCATAGTTGGAAAATATGATGGTTTCTGTATCAGGATTGGGGTATGCTGTTTGTCGATTTCATAATGAATGATATCGGAAGGCTCAGCAATATGCCTATGATGAGGTTCTCGACGAAGTATGTCAGCGCAAACTGGGTTGCTCCGATGCTCTCGAACGCCGTGCGCATCTGTTCGATGTCGAGGTTCATCTGCTTCATCATCCCAGTGGCTTCGGCAGTCATAAGCGTCGAAGTGAGCATATTGAAAAGGTGTCCGCAGTCCATGTATTTCATGTAGAAATACTGCACTATGGCGAAGAGCAGCGCGCCGTTGAAGAACACTCGCAGGCAGTAGAACAGTGCGCGGCGGAAGCTCACGGTTCCCTGCAACCCCTCGTCGCGGTATTTCTTCAGTCGCCAGCCTACGAAGAAGGGGGTGCTCACGGCTGCGAGCATGAAGCCGATGCTCAGCGGTTGATAGCGGTCGGTGAGTATCAGGCAGGCGAAGCTGGCCGACCAGAGCACTGCCAGATAGATGCCGTCGTAGAGGGAGTAGCGTTTCAGCTGCTGTATGTCGTCTATTGTCATGGTCTTGATTTCTCTAATTAGTTCGCAATATCCGCGTGCAAAAGTACAAAGAATTATCCAAACCACAGGTTTGAGTGCTGGAAATTAGGCTAAAGGGTATAGAATTATATCTTAAACAATGTTAATTATTGGATGTTTCTTGCCTTTCTTTCTCGTCCTTTCCGTGAAAAAAACTACCTTTGCACCGCTTTTTACGAAGCACATGGGCAAGTCCTACACGGCCAGCTCCCTTCGAATCCTCCAGGACGGGAACGTAGCAAAGGTAGTTGGTTGTAGCGGCGCGATGTAGGTAGCTTGCCCACCCCGCCTCTTTAGCTCAGTTGGCCAGAGCACGTGATTTGTAATCTCGGGGTCGTTGGTTCGAATCCGACAAGAGGCTCAAAGCGGACGAAGCAGAAAGTTGAAATCTCAACCTTCTGCTTCGTCTTTATTTATGCCCCTGCTCGTGTCTAAACGGTGTGTGTGGAGCAATAGGGCAGAGTGGAGCTGCTGCCCTATTGCTCTTGTTTGTTAAGTTGTCGATGATTAGTTAGTCCACAATCACCTTCTTGCTGTTGCGGATGTATATGCCCTTGAGCGTGGGTTTGCGGTCGAGTCGCTGTCCGCCAAGGGTGTACCACACGTCGCGGGTGCTGCCTGCGGCAGTGATTTCGCTTATCCCGGTGATGGCATCGCCCCACTGCTGGCGCAGAAACTCCACCTTCTGTTGCATCGCGTTCTTGAAGCTGCGCTTCTTGCCGTCGATGTCGGTGGTGCCATAGCGTGGCCATCGGGCTGCGTCGCACTTGGCAGCATCGGCAATCTGGTCGATGAACTGGTCGATGTAGCTGTCGATGGAAGGATAGTTGTCGCCCAGGAATGGCTGCCAGATGTTCTTCACCTGAGTCTGGAAGCGCGGAAACTTGGCTATCTCGCCAATCCAGTTCATGCCGAAAGGCGAGTCCTGATAGATAAACTTGTTGTAGCCTCGGTGGTAGCTGTTGCCGAAGTCCCACACGGGGCCGAACACGAGCTTGGTGTTCTCGCCGCGGTCTTTGTGCATATAGCAGCTGCCGTGGAACGACTCAGCGTTGTCCATTACCTCCTGCACTATGTAGAAGCGTGCCAGCGCGTCGATGTCGATGTAGTATTCCCAGTTGGTGCTCTGCTTGTTGGTGTTGTAGATGGCGTTGTCGGCAGCCTTGAGGAATGTGGTGAGATAGTCCTTCTGCGCGTCAGAGAGCACTTCGGGCGAGTGATAGGTGAAGCGTATCCACTCTCCGTTGCCCTCGTTGAAGGCCACCTGCGCCTCGTCGTCGTAGTTGTCGATTTCGAGGAGCCATCCGCCGGTGATGTTCTCGGCCAGCGTTTCCTCGTCGGCCTGCTCGGTTATGTTAACCCGGTCGGCATCTACGCGTATGTTCTCGTTGAGCATATACAGTCCGATGTAGTCGCCGTTGAGCACCACTTCCACCGGTCGCTGCTCCGGCGTGTAGGCCAGACCCAGCTGTCGGCTCAGTTCGAAGCCCACGGTGTTGCGCAGGAAGCACATATTGTCGTCGGCATGGGCCAGCAGAACGAAGTGTTTGCTCTTGTTCATGCCCAGCGGACTGGCCTTCTTGTCGAACTTCAGGCGGTATGGTTTCTTGTCGAAGTCCTTCCATGTGTAGTTGCCGCGTCCCCTGATTTGCAGCGGCAGCGGCTTAGCCTCGCTTCCGAGCGACTCGTAGCCTTGCAGTCCGAGGGCATCGATGTAGTAAGTGCCTGCCACATACTCCTCTTTCGACACTATTGGCACGGCCTTGCCCACGGCTCCCGTGGCTGTGATGCGCACCTCGGGGCTTGCGTCTTTCTGCATGGAGTAGGTGTAGTAGCCTCCGTTGGTGAAGGTTAGGTTCACGGTCTGTATGCCGCTCACGTTCTCGTTGCTGTTGAAGATGATGTGCTTTGGCGCATCGAGCTCCGATGCCGGGGCTTGGCTCTTCCATCGCCATATCTGGTTGCCGTTGGCGGCGGTGCCCACGAGCTCGCACTTCTCGCCGGGCCATGAGCCTGCGATGGTGCGGTCGCTGTCGTCCCAAACGTAGCAGCCCACCTCGGTCCACTGCTGCGAGTTCTCGAAGTAGGCAAAGTAGTAGCCGTCTTCGTATGTGCAGCAGGCTGGCACGTCAGCGGCTTCGGAGGTGTTGATAAAAAGCACGGGCAGAGTACCCGAACAGCCAGTGGGCACGTCGGCAGCTTTCACGATACCGGCGGCACACAGCAGTAGCAGAAAAGTGTAGATACGTTTCATTGTTTCTGTTGTGTTTAGATTTCGTTGGTTTTTTGTTCGAACTCTTGCAAAGGTACGAGAAAGCATTTATAATAAGGTGTGGCTGGCGGTGGGAAAGTTTCTGTCAGGCTTTGACAACGATTGCACACTGCGGGAGGCTCGTCGCCTCTGGCTCACAGGGCCACGCTGTCGATTCTCAGCCGCAGCTTTCCGGCAGGCACCGTTACCTCGACGGTGTCGCCGGCCTTGTGTCCCATCAGCGCCTGGGCGATGGGCGACTTTATTGAGATTTTTCCCTCGCTCATGTTAGCTTCGTGAGGGCTCACGATGGTGTAGCTCATGCTGGCATCGCTGGCCAGATTGGTTATCTTCACCTTGCTCAACAGTCCGACGTTGTCGCTGTTGAGGCGTGTGGTATCAATCACACGTGCGTGTTCGAGCACCCTCTGCTTGAAGCGTATGCGCCCCAGCAGTCGTCCCTGCTCGCGCTTGGCGGCATGATACTCGAAGTTTTCGCTCAGGTCGCCCTTGTCGCGTGCTTCAGCAATGGCCTCGCGCACGCGTGGCAGTTCCTCGTTCTCTAACTGGCGTAGTTCGGCTACAAGCTTGTCGTAGCCTTCTTGTGACATATATTCCATAGTGCGTCGTTTTTAAAGACTTCCCCAAGAAGCCCCCTCAGGCCCCCCGAAGGAGCCCCCCTCAATCCCCCAAGGTGGGGAGGAACGCTTATAGGTCTTATAAGGCTTATGGGACTTATAGGACTTATATACCTTATGTGAGAGCCTTTCGGCTCCCCCCAGGGTGGGGAGGAAGGCTTATAGGTCTTATAAGGCTTATGGGACTTATAGGACTTATATGCCTTATGTGAGAGCCTTTTGGCTCCCCCCAAGGTGGGAGGAGGTAATTGTTCATTATTCATTGTTTATTATTCATTAACCAATATGGCCCATATTGGTCGGTAATATGGCCCATATTGGTTGGTAATATGGCCCATATTGGTTGGTAATATGACTCATATTACTGTGCCCCGGCTTGGCTGCGGCATGGAGCCGTTGGCCTTGCGGCTGCAAAGTTACTGTTTTTTTGGTATAATGCGCTTTGCTTCTGACAGATAAAAGTGAGCAAAGCTTTCGGAACGATTGCTTAGGGAGCCTTGAGCGTGAACTCAAACGTGAGGCCTCCCGTGGCCGGCGAGCTGACATTGATGGTGCCGCCGTGGAGCTGCACGGCGTTCTTCACGATGGCCAGCCCCAGTCCCGTGCCGCCCATGTCGCGGCTGCGGCCTTTGTCGATGCGGTAGAAGCGCTCGAAGATGCGCGGCAGGTGCTCTGCCGGTATGCCTATGCCGTTGTCGCTGAAGGTGAACAGCCAGAAGCCTTGCTGCTCGGTGGCGCTCACCTCGATGGTGGTGCCCTGTCCGGCATAGTTCACTGCGTTGTCGATGAGGTTGCGGAATATGCTGTAGAGCAGCGAGCGGTTGCCGCGCACGATGATGTTCTGAGGCAGATAGTTTCTCACGCTCATCGCTCTGCGCTGCACGGCAAGTGTGGTTTCCTGCAGTATGGCGGCAAAGAGTGCCGACACGTCTACGGCAATCATGTCCTTGGCATAGTCCATGCGGTTCAGTGCCGATATGTCCTGGAGCAGTGCCGAGAGGCGCTTGGCCTGCACGTTGGTGCGCTCGATGAACAGGCGCTTCATGTCCTCGCTGATGTCGGGGCTTTCCAGTATGGTGTCGGTGTAGCCGAGGATGCTTGCCACGGGGGTCTTGAGTTCGTGCGAGATGTTGTGGGTCAGCTCTCGGCGCAGCCGGTTCTCCTTCTCAGCCTGTTCTCGGCTGATGCGCTCGTCCATGCGGTGGGCATAGCGGTAGAGCAGGAAGCCCAGTCCGGCCATCACCACTATCGAGAAGACGAGCAGCTGCCAGTCGCTCACCTCGTTGAAGGGCATGACGAACTTGCGGTTGTAGTCCTCAAAGAGGATGAACACCACCGCGTAGACCAGGAAGATGGCCATCACACTGAGCCACATCTTTCGTCCTTCGCTCATAGTGCCGTGGTGTCAAAGCTGTAGCCGAAGCCCGTGCGCGAGACGAGGCAGGCTGCGTAGCGGTTCAACTTCTTTCTCAGGCGCGCTATGTTCACGTCGACAGTGCGGTCGGTGACGATGACGTCCTGCGGCCACACGGTCTCGAGCAGCTGCTGGCGGTTGTAGACGCGCCCGCGGTTGGCAAGCAGCAGGTAGAGCAGGTCGTATTCGGTGCGTGTGAGGGCTATGGGCTGGTCGTCGATGGTGACGGTCATGCTGGCCGGTGTGATGACAAGCGAGCCGAAGGTCAGCGGACTCTCTTGTTGGGGCTGGCGTGAATGGGCGCGGCTGAGCACCACCTTGACGCGGGCTATCACCTCGCGCACCGAGAACGGCTTGGCCACATAGTCGTCGGCTCCCAGCTCGAAGCCCTGAAGCGTGTCGTCCTCGGTATCTTTAGCCGTGAGGAAAATGATGGGGATGTGGCTGGTTGAGGCATCGCCTTTGAGCTGCTGCGCCAGCTCGAAGCCCGACATTCCGGGCATCATGACGTCGAGCAGCAGCAGATGGAAGCCCTCGATGCCCATGTCAAGAGCTTCCTCAGCCGAGTAGGCGGCCTCGGCTTGGTAGCCTGCTGAGCGAAGATTGAACAGCAGTATGTCGCACAAGTCGCGTTCGTCGTCGACGACTAATATTCTTTTCTGTTCCATAACCAGCCGTAAAAGTACAAAATATCCTTCAATGAACAGCCTTTCGCGACGTGAAAAGAACAGAAACGAGCATCGACAGCAGCAGAACGCCGAAGATGAAGGCCAGGCTCAGCGGTGTGGGTATCACGATATGGGGCAGGTCAAGCTCGAGTCCGGCAAGGGCAGCGAGGGCATTGGTATACTCGTTCATGGCAAGCAGCATCTTGATGCCTACGAAAATGAGGATGATGCCGAGCCCGTATTTGAGGAACTTGAAGTACTTGGCTACGGCAGCCAGCGCAAAGTAGAGCGCGCGCAGTCCGAGTATGGCGAAGATGTTGCTCGTCAGCACGATGAACGGGTCGCGGCTTACGCTGAACACGGCTGGTATGCTGTCGACGGCGAAGGCCACGTCGGTGGTCTCGATGACGAGCAGAGCCACAAACAAGGGTGTGGCCATGCGCTTGCCGTCCTGAACGATTAAGAAACGGTCGCCGTGGTGGGTGTCGGTGACGGGATACATACGTCGGAACCACCTCACGATGAAGTTCTTAGAGGGATCGGCCTGCTGGCCGTCGTCGTGGCCGAACATCTTTGCGCCGGTGTAGAGGAGGAACAGGCCAAACAGCCCCAGTACCCACTCAAACCGCTCTATCATCGCCGCACCGGCAAAGATGAACACGCTGCGCAGCACGAGGGCTCCGAATATTCCCCAGAACAGCACTTTGTGCTGGTACTTGCGCTCTATGCCGAAGTAGGAGAAGAGCATGAGGAACACAAAGAGGTTGTCCATCGACAACGATTTTTCAATAAGGTAGCCGGCAAGAAACTCCATTGCCATCTCGTGGGGCTCGGTGGGGTAGAACAGGTAGATGGCGGCGCAGAACAGCAGCGACACTCCTATCCATACGGCTGTCATTATGAGCGACTCTCTGATGCCCACCTCGTGCTGTCCTTTCTTACCGAACAGCTTGAGGTCGGCTATCAGCATAAGCAACACCGCTGCGTAGAAAACCACCCATGCCCACAGGGGCAGACTTAGTGATGCCATAATATGTTTGTGATTTTGTGTTAGCTTATTTGCCAAAACGAGCCTCAACCACATTCACTACATAGTCGCCAAGGCGCTCAAGCTCGTTGACGAGGTCGATGTAGAGCGTGCCTATGGCATAGTCGTATTCGTGCTCGTTGACCGACTCGGCGTTCTCGTTCTTCAGTCGATAGCGCAGCTGGTTGATGTCGTTCTCAATGCGGAAGGTCTCACCTATGTTGTGGTCGCTGCGGTGGCCGCGCATCACGGTGCACATCTGTACGAGAGCCTCGTCGCAGAGCTTCATCATGGCCAGCAGCTGCTCGTTCTGATGCTCGGTGAACTGTTTGCTTGCTTCTTGCTTGCGCTGCATGGTGCGCGCCAGCTTGTAGCAGGCATCGCCGATAGACTCCAGCTCGCTGATCTCGCGCATCATCTGGCGTATCTTCTGCTTGGTCTCGTCGCTCAGGTGGTCGTCGCTCACCTGCTCCAGGTAGCGGGCTATCTCTATCTCGATCTTGTCGGTGGTGTCTTCCTCGTTCTCTATCTGGCTGAAACGCTCGTTGCTATCCATCGGCTTGACATCGGGCTGAGCCTTGAGCAGGTGCTCGTCAGACTCAATGAACAGCTGGCGCACCATGCCGAACATCTCGCCGATACGCTGGGCAAAAGCGGCAGTCTCCTTCTGTGCCTGCAGCACTGAGATTTCAGGAGTCTGCACCAGATTTGACTGAATGTATTGCAGACGGAAGGCAGCCTTCTTCTCGTGCTCCTTCTCGGGCAGCAGCCAGCACACAGCACGCTCTATCTGCGGTATGAAGCCTATGAGGATGGCAGTGTTGATTACGTTGAAGCAGGTGTGGAACATTGCCAGCACCACAGGCAGAAGCTTAGCCTGTCCGCCAGCTTCGGGGTCGTAGCCCACAAGGTGGCAGACCATGCTCACGAAGGGGTAGAACACTATGAGCACCCAGATTACTCCGAAGACATTGAACAACAAGTGGGCCAGTGCCGCGCGTCGAGCCTGTGTGTTGGCACCCAGCGCAACGAGGTTGGCAGTGGCCGTGGTGCCGATGTTCTCGCCCATCACGAGGGCTATGCCTAAGTAGATGGGGAGCACTCCCGTGGAGCAGAGCAGTATGGTGATGGCCATCACGGCAGCCGACGACTGCACGATGCAGGTTATCAGTGTGCCGATGGCAAGGAAGGCGATGATGGTGAGGTGGCTCTCAGTGTTGAACGAGCCGAAGAAAGATATGACAGCCTCGTTGTGTTCCAGGTCCATTGCCTTGCCCGAAGCGCTGAGCATCACAAGCGAGAGGAACATGAAGGCCGTTCCGAAGAGGAAATCGCCCACGTAGCGGTGGCGTTTCTTGTAGATAAGCAACATTCCGAGGAAGAAGGCGGGGTAGACAACGTTTGTCAGGTCGACGCTGTAGCCCAGCGACATGATCCATGCGGTGAGGGTGGTGCCTATGTTGGCTCCCATGATAACAGATATGGCCTGAGCCAGAGTGAGCAAGCCCGCCGATACGAACGAAACGGTCATAACCGTTGTTGCCGATGACGACTGCACGGCACACGTGACGAGCGTTCCGGTGAGCATACCCGTTATGCGGTTGGTGGTCATCTTGGCCAGGATGTGGCGGAGCCCCGGGCCGGCCATCTTCTGCAAAGCTTCGCTCATCATGCGCATACCGTAGATAAGCAGACCCAGAGAGCCAAGCAGTTGCATTGCAATCATTACATAATTGTGATTTGTTTCCATACGTTACTGTAACTTTAATGTTTCGATATTCTTACATATAATTTCCATAACCTGCCGCAAAGATAGGCTCATGCTGCGAGTTAGCCCAGAATATCATGTTACGATATGGTTACATCTTCTGAACTGAGGACATTCTGATTCTTTTATCGTTTTGTTTTCGATTGTCAGTAAAAAGTCGTAACATTGTAGTTTGAAAACAATCAGTATATAAATAATGTGGAATAGTTTAGTAATAGGTTTGCTGCTGCCGCTTGTCGGCACGATGGCAGGGTCTGCGTTTGTCTTTATGATGAATGACGAGATGTCGTCATTGGCTGACAGTTCGCTGCTGAACCTTCGTCTGGCGGTCACTCCTTCCATTGGTACATCCGTCACGGGGCAAAAGACCGAGACACGGCTTTCCCGGTACCCGTCAATTTTGCATTGAAGTTGCAGAACGAAGGCAAGGATGTGAACTTCCTGCTGGCCTGGAACCGTCCACACAGCGGCGACTACTCGCTCGACGAGCTGTTCAGGTGGATTGGAAGTATTGTGAAATGATATTCTGCCGCTAATGGTGAGCGGCAATTCTCAATCAGCCATAGTGTTCGATGTGCAGCTCCTGGCTCACATCGAACGTGCTGCCGTCGTCGTCGAGGTAAACGAGAGTTAAGCCCCGGTAGGCCGACGGCACCTTCAGGCAGTCGAGCCAGTGCCATTTGGGTTTGCCGAAGTCGTATGACGAGCGGTCGAGGACAATCCTGTTTGACGTGTAGTCGAAGTGATAGTATCCACCGCCAATGCATTGGTCGCCTGGTTTCAGAAGGTCGCGGTGCTGATTGACCATGCCGAGACGGAAATGTCCGTCCATCGTTATTATGAATTTAGGTAGTGCCATAGCCCGGAGAGTGTCATGTCTGTTTGGTTGATAATCTGCTTTTCCGCCCTGTCGTGCCGGTTTGCCCGAGGGGGAAAGGCGTTTGGCTGTCTGAAGGAAAGATCAAAGTCACTTCGTCACAACCTCGTTGAAGTGTTCTATTCCCCATTCTACGAGCTGTGACAGAGCCGGCATCAGCGAACGACCGGTGTCGGTGAGCGAATACTCCACACGTGGCGGCACCTCTGGGAACACCTCGCGGTGGACAAGATGTGTCTGCTCCAGGTTCTTCAGAGTCTGCGAAAGCATCTTCTGCGAGCAGTCGGTCATCATTCTGCGTAGCTCGCTGAAGCGTAATGTGCCGCTTTGACTGCTGTTGAGCAGGAAAAGAACAAGCAGCGACCATTTGTCACCGAAGCGGCTGATGACGTGTCTGATGGGGCATGATAGGTATTCGCTGCGGGTACGTTCTTCGTTGCTGACCCATTTAAGTGAGCTGAGGGGGCTTTGCGGATGTCTCACCGCACTCTTCATTTCTTCCATAGCGTATGATTATATCGCAAAGGTAACAAATGGAAACTAAGTTACGGCACGTTACTGTGTTAATCTGAGTTAAACCGATAGAGCCCGAAAGCCCATTGCTGCCCAATTCCTACTTTTTGGTAACTATCCCACCAAAAAGTGCCCTGTTGTTTTGTTGCCGGATATTCAATACTTTTGCAACATAATTAGTGAAAACGAACAAACAACAAGTGTTATGAAAACGATTGAAAGTATCAAGGAAGGCAAGAATTATGCCGCAGTGAGTGTTGGTAGGATGGACGAGATAATCGCCCATGAGTTGCCGATGGGCCCGGATGTCACCATTCAGGGCAAGGTGTTTGTCGGTCAGGCTGTTGGTGCAACAGGCAGCGAACTGTCGTTCCAGACTCTTGTGCCCGGGCAGGACAATGGCTTTCTGCATACTCACAAGACCCACGAGGAACTCTACATCATTCTCAAAGGCGAAGGACTGTATCAGGTCGATGGCGAGGTGTTTCCGGTAAGCGAAGGAACAGTTATCCGCGTGTCGCCCGATGGCAAGCGTGCGCTGAAGAACAATGGTTCTGACAACCTCACGATGCTCTGCATCCAGTACAAGGCAAATGCCTTCACCGAGGCCGACAGTCCCATGACCGATGGCGTTATATTGCCCGAGGAACTGAAGTGGTAGTGTGGGGAGCGGCCCTTCGCCTGTCGCATTGCCGATGATGTGGAGATGATTTGAAAGAGGTTCTGGAGTCAGAGCCTCTTTCAATTATTATCGGGAATAACCTTGTGATTCATCGGACAAGCCCAGCAACGATGGGTTGACAGCCCTTCAGCAGGAAGTGGAGCACGTGTAGTTGTCCGCTAAAAGAGAGGCAATAGTTTCACCTCGTCTGTTTCATTGATCATTCCTTCTGTTGTTGGCAAATAGAGTCGGTATTTATTTAGTATATAAATATTAAACCGTTACTCCTCAGTGTCATTCTCTATTTTCCGAATAAGTTTGGCAGGGACACCGCCGACAAGACTGTTGTCGGGTACATCCTTGTTGACGACCGCTCCGGCAGCTACTACGACGTTGTTGCCGATGGTGACACCCGGAAGGATGGTGACGTTGCCGCCAAGCCATACGTCCTTGCCTATTCTCACGGGAGCGGCCTTTGCCATGTAGCCCCTTCTTGCCTTGGGCGAGAGCGGATGGCCCACGGTGGTGATAAGCGTGTTGGGCCCTATCATCACATTGTTGCCGATAAACACCTCGCGAATGTCGAGGATGGTGAGGTTGAAATTGCCGGTGAAGTCGTTGCCGATGAATATGTTTTTACCGCAGTCGCAGCCGAACGTCTTTGAAATCCATACTCTTTCGCCAACGCTTCCGAGCATTTTCTTAAGACATTCATATTGCCGGGCATAGTCTCTGCCGTCGATGGCATTGTATTCCTCGCACCACTCGATAGCCTGCGTCTTGCGTGCTATCAGTTCTTGGTCGGCGTATGTGTATTCAAGGCCGGCCTTCATCTTCTCCATTTCAGTCATTGCTATTTGTCTTGAAGTCATTTCTGCTTGTTTTTCGGCACGAAGATAATGATATTTTTTGTGAATATAGACTAAAACCACTATCTTTGTCAGGCGTAATCATTTAGTTTTCAGCTTATGCCATACATCAGAATTAAAGCCTATCCCAAAGATCAGGCGACGAAAGAGAAAGTTGTTGAGGCCATCAACAAGGTTTTTGTGGACAACTGGGGCTGTTCTCCGCAGGCTATCAGTATATCGATAGAGGAAGTTGCACCCGAAGACTGGGTGGAGAAAGTGGAGAAAGCAGAGATAGAACCCAATGCAGACAAGATGCTTGTGCTGAATGGGGAGAAGAAGTATTGAGGACGTTTAATTTATAATAAGGTAAGGGATATATGTTAGAACACATAGCAGATTTCACGGCATGGCCTATCGTCACTGGCGTGCTGATAGGTTATATAGCCAACCGCATAATGAGTGGCGAGGGTAAAGGTTGCTGCATGAACCTTATCGTGGGCATAGTGGGCAGCTATGCCGGTACGTTGATTAGCCATCTGCTCAACATTGAGCTGTTCGGAAAAGGCTATCTCACCAACTTTGTGTTCTGTGTCGTAGGTGCAGTAACGGTGTTGTGGATTTGGAAGAAGCTCTTTGATTAGTTCCTATCCCACCTTTTCTCGTAAAGATATAGCTCAAGCAAGTTTGGGCCTGCTCTTCTGACTTAACGAAAAAGGTAAAAAAGCAGCAGAAATATTGAGAAAAAGTGTCTGCGGCCACGCTCTTTGTGAAAAAATAGTTAAATTTGCCTGCAAATCAAACAAGAAAACTAACCTTAATGTATTATGTCACACCTTGAACCACTTATCGCCGACCTTGCGCTCATCCTTATCTGCGCAGGGGTAATGACCCTGCTATTCAAGAGACTCAAACAGCCAATCGTCCTGGGCTACATCGTAGCGGGTTTCCTCGCTTCGCCCAATATGCCATATATGCCCAGTGTCACCGATATGCACGGTGTCCACGTGTGGAGTGAGATTGGTGTTATCTTCCTACTCTTCGCTCTTGGACTGGAGTTCTCGTTCAAGAAGATACTGCGCATGGGAGCGGCACCCATAATAGCAGCCCTGTCCATCATCCTGTTCATGATGTACATCGGTGCTTGCACGGGAGAAATCTTCGGGTGGAGCAAGATGGACTGCATCTTCCTCGGAGGTATGTTGGCAATGTCTTCCACCACGATAATATTCAAAGCTTTCGACGACATGGGACTGCGGCAGAAGCGTTTCGCAGGTCTCGTACTCAGCGTACTCATCATAGAGGACATCCTTGCCATAGTGCTGATGGTCATGCTCTCTACTATGGCTGTCAGCAAGGAGTTTGAAGGCACTCAGATGCTCAACTCCATCCTGACGTTGGGCGTGTACCTCGTACTCTGGTTCACCGTGGGTCTTTACTTTATCCCTATGGCTCTGCGCAAGCTGAAGCCGCTGATGAACGACGAGACCTTGCTTATCACCTCACTTGCGCTCTGTTTCGGCATGGTGGTGGCAGCCTCTGAAGCTGGTTTCTCCGCAGCTTTTGGCGCATTCGTCATGGGCAGCATCCTCGCAGAGACCGTCGAGGCCGAGCAGATAGAGCACCTCGTAGCCCCGGTGAAGAACCTCTTCGGAGCCATCTTCTTCGTTTCTGTGGGCATGATGGTCGATCTTAACCTCATTATCGAATACATAGTGCCCATCATCAGCATCATCGCTGCCGTCATACTGGGTCAGACCATACTGAGCACTTTCGGATTCCTGCTTTCCGGCCAGTCGCTGAAGACCTCTATGCAGTGCTCGTTCTCGCTGACACAGATTGGTGAGTTTGCTTTTATACTTGCCACACTTGGCACGTCGTTGCACGTGACAAGCGACTACCTTTACCCCATAGTCGTGGCAGTTTCGGTATTCACGACATTCACGACACCTTATATGATACGTCTGGCAGAGCCTGCCTACAACGTCGTGGCTCGCGTGCTGCCAGCCAACTGGATTGCAAAGTTGGAGCGCAACACCGACGAGAGCGACGACGAAGCTCCCGACGAACTGCGGCAGATCTACAAAAACTGTCTCAAGCGTTTCGTCTTCACCATGCTTATCAACAGCGTGCTCTGCATAGCTATAATGGGCATCATGTACTATTATGGGCAGCCGCTGGTAGCCGACATTGTCCCCGCTGAATGGGTTCATCCTGTCACGGCTCTTGTGGCTCTCATCCTGTGCTCACCATTCTTGTGGATGCTGTTGCGTGCAGATGCCGACAGCCCTGAAGTCAACAAACTATGGGAGAGCGGTGCCCGCTGGCGTGTCAGAATTACGGCATACGGTCTGTTGCGCATAATGATTACGGCAGTGTTTGTTAGTTTCTTTGTCAATTATGCCATACCCTGGAACATCTGGCTTGGCTTGTTTGCCCTCATAGCCATCCTGCTTATCATCTACTTCTCTTCCGCTCTGGAGAAACATGGCAATATATTGACTAAGAACTTCACCGACAATCTCAGTGCGCGTGAAAAGAAAGATTTATGAAACATCTATTGTTGATAATAACTCTGTTGGTAACGTCGCCTGTCTATGCCCAAACCGTAGCAGGCATAACTTCATATCCCTCAAGGTATAAAGACAAGGCATCTGAAAAGAAAAGCTTTGTTGATAAGCTGCCTCAGCCTATCAGGTGGATTATCAGGAATTGGGCGGACTTTGACCCTGACTATTCGCTCCCTGCTTTCTACAGCTGGGCATTTCATCTTCAGAACACAACCTCATGCGAGTGGATAGACATTGAGACCCCACAGGGCGTGCAGCTCAACATGCGTTCAAGGGTGAGCAATCGCATTGGACCGTACTTCGGTTGGAGATTTCTGTTCTTTGGCACTACTATAGATCTCTCTGCTTTAGGAAAGGGAGCTGACAAGCGCAAGGATGAGTTCACCCTGTCAATCAATTCCAACCTGTTCAACATCGATCTGATACGGCGACGCACCGGTAGCGACTTCACTATGCGCAAGCTTAACTACACCGATCCCGTTTACGGAACGTTTGATTTGAAGAACGAGCTGAACCTGAACCGCCTGGATCTTGGCGACTATACCAAGAACAGTCTTACGGGTATCAATATCAACTACTTTGTCAACCATAGGAGGTACTCCAACCCTGCGGCTTTCACCCAAGGTGCCATCCAGCTGCGTTCGGTGGGATCGCCAATAGTCGGTTTGGGCTACACCCGCCAGAAGGTGGAGACAGAGTCGGCATCGCTCTTTGGGACACTCGGACTGGGGCTGCTCAATGAGGCTAACGACGGTAAGCTTTTCGACGAGAGTAAGCTGAAAGAACTGGAGCAGCTCTACGATAACAATCCCGCAGCCTACGATACCGAGCTTACGAAGATTCTGCAAGCCGGTTGGCCTAAGCTGTCAGAGATTGAGGCCGGCAATTCCGTGCGCAATGTCCTTACCAACCGTATTCCCACCACCACCACCATCGACGACTGGCACATACAGTTGGGTTATGCCTACAACCTGGTATTCTCTCGCCGGTTACTGTTTGGCATATCAGCTATCTTGTCACCGGGATTGAAGAGGGTGCGTTCTGACAATGACAGAAGCTACATCGCTGAAAAGGCAGAAATATTCCGTGATATTATCCGCGATGTGGAAGGACGTGACGTGCCGCTTGAGGATTTCCGCTACCACTTCAAAGACACATATCTGAATCTGAACGGCTTCCTCAGAGCCAGCCTCACCTACAACCACAACCGCTGGAGGGCTGGCTTCAATGCTTCGTACAGCAACTATTTTTACAAGCACAAAGGAACGAAGGTCAACAACCGCTTTGGCAATATCACCTTCTACGTTGGCTACTGCTTTGGTCGCAGGAAGGACTATCGTCATGGCGGTGAGCTGCGCGAGGGCTACATCACCACAGCTCTCACTCCACGGCAGATTGAAGAGATGCACGACACCATGCCGGATAGCAATATCGACCTTGGCCCCACCTATGCCGTAGGTCTGGACAAGAAAACAAACTATCATACCGACAAGGTTGACATTGATGTCAATGGTTGTGAGTTGGTAATCGGACCCGAGGGCAAATATGGATGGTTCGAGATTGAAGACGGTTACGTCACACCGCTTCAGGACACTGAAGGCAGACTGAAGAAAGGCACCGTGCTCGAGATAGACAAGAACGGCAGCTTTAACATCGAGGCTGGGCACAAAGCCACTTTCCGTGCTGCCAATTGGTGGAAATCGCGAATTGACGCGAAGCAGACAACAAACCATTGGTATCCCGAACTGTTGCACTATGCCCTTTGCGGCAAGCTTACACTCTACCTGCGTGGCAGCCTCTTCGGTACGGATGAGCCTGTGAAGCTCGTAATCGACGGGTTCTACGTTAATCACGGCAAGGAAGCAAGGAGTTTCTATCAGGTAGGTGTAAAGTCGTTCACTTCAAATATGGCAAACATCATTGAGGGTACAACAATGATAAATGGTTGCTCATACCGGGTCAATATTGAAAAAAAGAAACATGGCAAGTCTGCACGGATAATTCTTGTTAAGTAGATAATCAAAGTTTTATCGAGCATGGCATGGGACGGAAGCGGAACTGCACACAACATTGCTGAGTTATGAAAGCTAAACTTATTATATTTGATTTTGACGGAACGCTCGGAGATACGAGGCAAACCATAGTTACAACGATGCAGATGACCATAGCCGAAGTGGGCCTGCCCAGCCGAAGCGACGATGAGTGTGCCTCGAAGATAGGACTGCCTCTCGATGGTTGCTTTGAGGCTTTGTTCCCGAACGAGAGCAGAGAAACCATACTGCTCTGTACCGATACCTACAGGAAAATCTTTGAGGATAATGTTCAGTCAATCAAGCCAAAAGCTTTTCCTAAAGTCATTGAGACCTTGGCGACGCTGAACAGCCAAGGCTATATGCTTACCATTGCTTCCTCGCGCTGGCACAAATCACTCTCAGAACTGACGCATGACCTTGGCATAGCCGAGTATGTGTCCTACTTGGTTGGAGCCGACGACGTGGAGAAAGCGAAGCCCAATGCCGAACCGGTGCTGAAAACTCTCAATGCCACGGGCTTTGATGCCAGTCATACTCTCGTCGTTGGCGACATGAGCGTGGACATTCTCATGGGAGTAAATGCCGGAGCAAAGACTTGCGGAGTGACATACGGCAATGGAAAGAGGATGGAGCTTGAGGAGGCTGGTGCCGACTATATCATTGACAGCATAGACGAACTCATAGAAATAGCAGACAATATATGAACGATGCGATAAAGAGAGGACAGAGTGCTCATTCATACGACCTCGTGGTGAGCAAGCTGCCCAAGAAATTCGGAATAAGATAGTGATGGAAGTGACTAACCTTCTGATATTTACCAGCAGACAGCAGCTCAGGGAATGGCTCGAGCGCAACCACCTTACAGCGAAGAGCTGCTGGGTGGCTTGCAACAGGTCGAAGACTCCACGGCCCGACGCGCTGCCGTACATAGACATCGTGGAAGAAGCCTTGTGTTTCGGCTGGATAGATTCTACCCTTAAGAAACTCCCCGACGGACGATTGGCACAGCGACTGTCGCCAAGACGAAAAGGCAGCCACTGGACCGAACTCAACAAAGAACGGTGTAGGCAGCTCGAAGCCGCTGGGCTGATGACAGCTTCTGGCATAGAGGCACTCCAGCGAGCCGCAAAATAAGCGCTTTCGAAGAGATAATAGTTCAACTTTGATATAACAATAACGAGTATGAAAGTGATTGACGAACAACTGATTAGCAGCGTGGCGGAGCAGGCCAGAAAGTCGCCGAGGCTGAGAATGAACTACAACTTCCATCAGAGTCTTCAGGACAAGTGCCACCGCTTCCTCAATGCACTGGAGCCAGGCACTCAGATACCAGTACACCACCATCCAACCAAAGACGAGACCTTTGTGATATTGAAGGGCAAGGTCAGAGTGTCGACCTACAACGATGACGGCGACGTGCTGGAGTCTTGCATCATCAGCCCGAAGAGCGGCACCTACGGCGTCGACATACCAAAGAACGTATGGCATGGCGTAGAATGTCTGGAACCCAGTGTGCTTCTGGAGTGTAAAGAAGGCCCGTTTGTGGCACATGAAGTGGATGGAATACTTGATGTAAAGAAGTAATCTCGTGTATATTGGCAGCTGCAATATTGCTTTCAAGTTGATAAAGATTTGGCGTAAGCCCCTGCCTGCGGAATAACCAGCATACGCTTATAAAGCAAAACAACTTGTTTTGGTCTCCAGTTTGGTACTTATTGCAATGCAATTAGGCCCTTATTGCAAACCAAAACAAGTTGTTTTGGTTTTCCGTTTGGTACTTGCTGGTTTTCAGCTTGATACTTGCTGTTTTTTGCGCGGCAGCCACAGACTGGAGAAACCACCCCCGGCCCCATTCTTCGACAAGCGAAGCGACTTCGTCGATTACCCGAGCGAAGCTCGCCCGCTCGAACTTTGTTCGCTTGCATGAGCAAGAACCCGTAGCCTTTCCGAAGGGATGATGGAGAAGCCCACCCCGGCCCTCCCGAAGGGAGGGGGTATCATGTTCTTTTGTCCTTCTGTCAGAAATAAAGGTGTAGGCTTCTATTTCCCCTCCCTTGGGGAGGGGTTGGGGGTGGGTGTCAGTCCCCCTCCCTTGGGGAGGGGGTGGGGGTGGGTGTCAGTTCCCCTCCCTTGGGGAGGGGTCGGGGGTGGGTATCAGTTCCCCTCCCTTGGGGAGGGGGTGGGGGGGGTAGTTACGCCCCGAATGGGGCATTGATATGTCAGCCCCGGGCAGCGCCCGGGGAATTGGATGCCGCAGGGATACGCCCCCGAAGGGGGCAAAAGAATGACAGCCCACCATTAGTGAATGGCAAAGGGAGTGAGCGGAATAATAATTCTTTTGCCCATTCTGGGCGAATGTTGATTGCGAACTATCCCCAAGGCGTTGCCTTGGGCTGACTTGTTTCTGGCCTTTCTTTCTCCACTTTGTTTTGAAAGCGAGCAAGCTCGAGCGCAGGCCGTA